>PLUT01000195.1 GCA_003162875.1 Granulicella sp. | reverse complement strand
TCTTGTCCTTCTTCTCGATGTTGCGATCGTCGGCCGAAACGTCAAGGGTGTACTTCCCGCGTTTGTTGTCGAGCTTCTTCAATTGGACGGTGATGGTGGAGAGCAGGGTGGGCTTGGCGCCCTTCTGCAGGGTGAACTCGAAGTAGTTGCGGTCGCCCTTGTGCTTCAGCTCTTCCAGTTCCCCGTGGTTGGTTGCGATAAGGCCGCTCATGACGCCGGCGTCACCGATGACGCGCTGGAGTTGCGACTTGGTGGTCTCCAGGTCACTGCGGGTGGTGGCCACGTCGGTCTTCACTCCACCGACGTCGGTCTTGACGTTGGCGACATCGCTGGAGACGGCGCCGATCTGCTTCTCGGCGGCCTGCTGTTGCTGGGCAAGCTTGGCGGTCTCCGCGTCCTGGGCCCGCTGCGCGGCCATGATGCTGGCAGCGCGGGCGTCAATTTGCTTCTGGGTGGCGCCCACATTCTGGCTGAGAGTCTCGGTGGTGGCGGCCATCCGGGCGTTCGTCTGTTCGATCTGGTCGGCGAGGTCGGCGTCCTTCTTGTCGGTGGCGGCCATCCTCTGGTCGGCTGCGGCCAGGCGGGTTTGCAGGCCGTAGCACCAGATCAGGGCGCCGACGCCCAGCAGAAATGCAACGGCGACTACTGCGATGAATACTCCCGAGGCGGATCGCTCGGCTACTACCACTGGTTCCGTGTCACTCATTTTTCTTCCTCTCGATCGGGAGCGCTGAGCCCCACTCCATGCGGGGCGTCCAGGAATGCAGGAAGCCCCAGAAACGAATATAGCTCAGGGAGGGGAGAAAGTGACAAGCGGCAGCCGGGGGTTCCTTCGACGAGAGCCCCAGTATGCCTTTGCCGGACTGACCGGGAAGCCGTCAAAACCGGGCCGCCCGCGGCTTATTCGTGACAATGGTTTCTCCGCTGCGTATAACCACAATAGAGCTAATCTCGCAAAGAAGGTCTGTCCATGTCCGCTGTGCTCCCCGTAAAGGGTCTTGAAGGCGTCATCGCCACGAAGTCATCAATCTGCTGGATCGACGGGGAGGCAGGGGTCCTCACCTATCGCGGCATAGACATTCATGACCTTGCCAACCACTCGACCTTCGAGGAGACCACCTACCTTCTATGGTTCGGGGTACTGCCGACGGCGTCGCAACTGGCCGAATTCTCCAAGGAACTGGCGACTGCGCGCACGCTGAACTGGCGCATCTACGATTTTCTGCGCAGCGTGCCCACCGACGCCACGCCGATGGAGGTGCTGCGCACGGCGGTGAGCCTGCTGTCGCTGTACGACGCGGACGAGAAGGACTCGTCGCACGATGCGAATGTACGCAAGAGCTACCGGCTGACCTCGCAGATAGCGATGATCGTGGCCATCTTCGACCGCATCCGCAAGGGCAAGTCGATCATCGACCCGGACCGCTCGCTGGGGCACTCGGCGAACTTCCTGAAGATGCTGAACGGGGTGAAGCCGCTGCCAGAGGCGGAACGGGCGCTGGACGTGGCGCTAATTCTACAGGCCGATCACGAACTGAACGCGAGCACCTTCGCGGCGCGGGTGATCGCGTCGACGCTCTCGGATATCCATTCGGCGATCGTAGGGGCGATCGGGGCGCTGAAGGGGCCGCTGCACGGCGGCGCCAACGCGGAGACCATGAAGATCCTGCTGGCCATCGACGAGGCGGGTGCGGACCCGGTGGAGTACGTGAAGGAAATGTTGGCGCAGAAGAAGAAGATTTCGGGATTCGGCCACCGGGTATACGTTACCGAGGATCCCAGGGCGACCCACTTGCGGAAGATGTCCGAGGACCTGGGCAAGGCGGCCGGCAATACGAAGTGGTTCGACATGTCGCGCAAGATCGAGCTCTTCTTCAACAACCGCGGTGAGAAGAAGCTCAACGCCAACGTGGACTTCTATTCGGCTTCGACCTACACCACGCTGGGGATCGAGATCGATCTGTTTACGCCGATCTTCGCGGTCAGCCGGATTGCCGGGTGGGCAGCGCACGTGATTGAGCAACTGGACGACAACCGGCTGATTCGCCCGCGCGCGGATTATATCGGGCCGCCATATCCGAACCGGTATATTCCGATGGCGGAACGCTAGGCGCATTCTCAAGGCGCGGACCACCGCGAACCCGATGTACATTTGGTTGGGCAATGTGTTGCCCCGCCACACTGAGGCGTATCCCCTTGTTCGATTTGCAGCTTGTTCGCAGTTCCCTGCTGCCCTGGTTCGTCTCGATGTGTCTGTTGCCGGCGTTTCCGCGCTGCGGCGTTGCCCAGGCGACTCCAGAGAGCGTGCTGGAGGAGTTGGGCGGCGTGACCGCGGCCGCCACCACCAACGACAGCGGGCCTGCGGGCATCATCCCGGTGGTGAGGGGCTTCAATGCCTCGGTGGGCACGACCTCGCAGCATGACTCGATCAGCGGCTGGTCTTCGGTGCTGACGCCCAACGTCGCGTACCGCTTCAACCGGCATTTCAGCCTGGACGCGGGCACGCCCATCTACATGTACATCAACGTCGACGCAAACGTCGGCACCAAGCTGAAGCCGGTATTTGGCTACAAGGTGGAACGGGGCGCATTCGGCGATACGTCGCTGGCCGGCCATTTCGATGCCACCGCGCCCGTGTTCGACTATAACGCGACGGTCACGATGGGTTTCCCCTCGGGCAACACGCTGTTCGGCCTGGGCGCGGGCCAGGTGACGTACGACATCAACAATCACTTCGAAAAGAGCTTTGGGAGGTTCACACCGGACATCGAGCTGGGCGGAGGGGACACCAGCAACCTGGTGGACCAGCGGGTCCGGAAGAACTACGTCGCGGTGGGACCGCTCGCGCACTTCCAGGCAGGCGCGGCGGTCGATCTGCCGCTGAGGATGAGTTTCGAGGCGGACGTGTATGAGGAACTTCCGCTGGCGAAGAACAATGTTTATTCGACCACGGGCAAAGGTAAGAAGAAGGTAACGACCGTGACCAACCTGGACCCGGCCGAGGACAATGGCTTTGTCACGTCGCTGGACATACCGCTGTCGCGCAACGTTACGCTATCGGGGCTTTACAGCCGGAGTCTGCGCGACCGCGACGACCTCGCGGGATTCTCGTTCACCTTTCTGCTGAGGCCGCCGCCCGAGTTGCCCGCGTCCCAGTAGAGAGGTGCCACTCCAGACAAAGGAGCAGCCCGACGGCTGAGCTTCGGAGAGAGCCGCGGCCACCGCTACATTCTCGGCCGGCCTTCGCTGGCCGGGGGAACGATAGCATTCATGCGCAGATACTCGACCGCCTGGCCATACTCGTCCTCTGCGTGGCCGATAGCGCCGGCAAACGCGGTGACCGGAGTCTGCGTGCCGCGGATGCTCTGAAACGCATTGGCGGCGGTGACGTTGGCGACGGCTTTGTGGGCGAAAGCGAAGGTCGCGGCCAACGCCTTCACGATGTCGTCCTTATTCTTGAGACTGCCGATGGCCTGAACGTCCACCTCCGGCTTAACGCCGCCGACCGAGGCAAACGCGTTGTAATTGGCTTGTATGGTGTGGGTGACGATCTGGGCGAAGGTGCGCACGCCGTCGTACTTGACCGTTTGGCCGGGGACGAAGATGGCCGCACTTGGGGCAAAGCCGTACTTCTCAGCGGGCATGGCCTGGGCCGCACCCATCCAGAGGTTTTCCAGGCGGGTGACCGCTGCATCCATCGACTTCGCGGGGTCGACTGCCGAGCCTGCAGCTACCTGCGGACCGGCGCCCATGCCGCCACCCATCTGGGCCGGCACACCCACGACGCCAACGACCATCAGGGTGAGGGCTGTTGCAACCAGGACTGATTTCACAGTTTTCATCGTCATCTTCCTCTCTCCCTTCACAACCAAGCAAGCGTACACGATTTTACGCCGGATGGAGCGGGTTTCCGGTTACAGGCCAGGGGCCGGCTTTGCAGCGGTCGCCGCAGCCACCGGAGTGGTCGCCGCGGGCGCCGCGGCGGTAACCCGGAGCGCCATGCGGGGGAAGCTGAAGTTGCCACCGGCATCGTCGATGACGTTGACCTGGCAGACGTAGGTGCCCGTCTTCAGCCCGGCCAGCGGCACATCGAACTGGAAGCCCACAGCATCGCGCTCTGGAATGTTGATAGCGTCAGCTTCGACCATCGGCGTCTCATACACCTTGACTCCACCCAGCAGGAACTCGATGCTGGTAAGCACCCGCACTGGGTTCTTGGCGGGAGCAGCGGAGTCTTGCGCGGTCGCGTCCTTCTCCTTGGCGGGGGCATAGACCTCGTACAGGAAGTTGAGATGCTGGTCCTGGCGGAAGACGTGAGGAACATTCGGCACCCACTCCACCCCATCGCGGACCAGGGGATCGATGGACTTCTTGTCCTTGTCGGGCGTGCTCTGGCTGGACATGACGATGGAGCTAAGCTTGAGCCCCGCCGTCTTCTTCATATCCGGCACCTGGATGTCGGTCTCAAAGGTGCCCATGTTTCCGGACTGGTTCTCGCGCACCACGAACTTGACGTGGTACTTGCCGGGCGCCAGGGTGAAGCCGGTGGAATACTGCACGTTCTTCTTCTGCACCTGCTGGTTCGCGTCGAGGGCGAGGTTCACCGTCTGGCGGACCTGGCCGACGACGATGTTCTGGGCGTTTCTCACCTGCCCGAGGAAGTCGATGGTCGCCTTGTCCTTGTCCTTCACCTGCACCGCGTTGATCTGCGAGCCGGGGATGACTACCGACATGGGAATGTAGAACTTGCCGTCGGCCAGCCGGAAGTAAAGCGCCTGCAGGTAGACCGCGACGTCGGTGGCCGGGATCTCGCTGCGCATCTGCTCCGTCAGCGCCAGTTCACGGTCTTCAGTCTTGGCGTGCTGGAAGTCCGCCGGGGCGTAGTATCCGGGCCGGTATTCGAGCTTGGCGTCGGGGTGGTTGAGCAGGTTAATGGTCAGGTGGCGATAGCTCCCGTCGCGCCGCGGGTTGGTGGAGTGGTAGCCGATGATGTAGTAGGCCTCGGTATCGTGCTGGACCTGCTGGAAGGCCGGCCCGAAGTCGTTGGAGTCGACGAACAGCTTGCCGCCGGTATCGGTGGCCAGCGTGCCCAGCGTCTCCTGCGAACTGAAGTTCGAGTTCAACTGGCTCTGCATGGAGGCGCCGCTGTATGCGGCGGTCCCGCGCTTGCTGCCCTGGCTGGCGTTGCCCACTGGGTTGAGCGCCTGCAGGCCCCGTGTATCCACAGCGTACATGGCGGTGTCCGCTTTCACGCACTCGTTAGTGGCTTCGCGAATGCTGGCCTGATTCTCGATGCCTTGCCGGGACAGGCCGCCGGAGAAATACAGCAAGCTTTTCTTCTGCTCGACCTTCTCGATCGACTTGCAGATGGTGCGGATGGCGTACAGTTCGCGGTCGGTGTTGAGCGAGTTGAACTCGCTGTCGTCGGCAGTAAAGCTGGTGGAATCGTCCGAGGTGCCGTCCGAATCGCCGCCTTCATTGCCCAGTGCATAGCCGGAGCTATCGGTGCCGTCGTATTTGCTGACCGCCCTAAGCAGCGCAGTCTTGTCGTTGGTAAAGTCCTGGTCCATGCTGAGGCTGGAGACCAGGCTTACCGAGGCCGCCAGGTCGGCCGGCGCCATATGGTTGTTGATGTAATCCTTGGCTGCATCTACCGCGCGGGTGATGTCCTCCGGCTGCATGCTGCTGAGGTCGAAGAACATAACGATGAGTCGGCGGTCCTTCAACTCGTCCGGCTTCGCGGCGAAGTCGTTGTTCACCAGATCTTCGATGGTCTTCTTGGCGGGGGCCGGGGTGGTTGAGGTGCCGGAGACCGTCTTGCTCTCAGCCAGCGTGACCGCCTCGTCGACGTTCTGGTAGTCGAAGGTGGTAATGGGCTGCGGCCTCTTGTCTTCGAAGACCTGGAAGTCGCTCTGCTTCAGGCCGGTGATGAGCGCGCCGGTCTTCTTGTCGCGCACGACGACATTGGTCAGCACGCGCTCGACATTCTCATGCAGGGTCACCGTCTTCGAACCGGGCTGCTGCGCCAGCGCCCTCACCGGCACACCCGCCGGCGAAGTCGCTAAACCCGCCACCAATACTGCTGCCATTACTCGCCGCATCGCATCTCCTCCTGCAACTTAGAAAACAGAACTGCCTCTTAGAACCGGAACCGCATGGTATAGGTGAGGGACCGCATGCCCGCTGCTGAGGTCACAAAGCCATAGGTTGTCGCTTGGTTGATCTGGGTGCCGATGCCCGAATACTGCACCGTGTTCAGCGCATTGTTCGCGGTGATCCGCGCCTCCAGGCTGCGCGTTTCGCCAAACGAGACGGTCCGCGAGAGAGACCCGCTGAGCGATACCGTTCCAGGCATCTCGATGCAGTTGCGCGAGGCATTCCCATATTCGGGATTGCCCAGGGGATCCAGCGGCGCTGGCTGGAATGCGGCCGTGTTGAACCATTCGAGGTGCGTTTGCGGTCCCCTGATGGACGTCCCGGGCGCCCGGTCTGGCCGCAGGGAACTGGGCGCGCCCGCCTTCACCTCGGCCGGGGTTAGAGCATACGTTGGCGTAGCCCAGCCGCCCGACGCGAAGGCAAAGTTCCCGGAGATCGAATAGCCGTCCAGGATCTTCGCCATCACTCCGCCCTTGTTGAGGAAGGCGCGGTTCGGTCCGAAGGGTGGCTCGATGACGAAGGTGCCGCTGAGCTGATGCCTGCGGTCGAAGCTTGAGTTGCTCTCCTCGCGGCCCAGGAGTTGGTCATCCTGCGCGATGGAGCTGCCGCTGCCGCCCACTGAGGAGGCGTCGTCGATGGAGTGCGAATAGGTGTAGGTCGCCCCCAGCGCGATGCCCTTGTGCATCCGCATGTTCGCGGCGACCGCCAGGGAGTTGCTGCGCAGGTAGCCCAGCGAGTCCTCATAGGTAAAATATCCCGCCGTCGATTTGATAAGCCCATCGTTGTTCCGG
This sequence comes from Granulicella sp., assembly GCA_003162875.1. GTDB lineage: Bacteria > Acidobacteriota > Terriglobia > Terriglobales > Acidobacteriaceae > Edaphobacter. Next base: position 19,618 of record PLUT01000195.1, on the reverse strand, counting down.
TTGGGCGCTCGCAGCATATCCAGATTGGTGCTGTAGGCCCCGGTGTAGTTGATGTTCAACACAATCTGCTGCGGCAGGGTCCGCTGCACGCCGAGGTTATAGACCTGGAGAATCGCCAAGCGGTAGTTTGGGTCGACGGCGAAGTTGCTCTGCGTGGTCTGTAGGGTGGAGCAGCCGAACCCGCTGGTAATCGTCATCGCCGTGGTGCAGCCGTTCTCGCCCTCCACGTTTGCCTGGGTAACTGCGAAGGGATACTGGAACGCCAAATTGTGCGCGAACCGCGAATACTGCCCGGTGTTGTAGTTGATGCCGTAGCTGGAATTGAATACCGTGCTCTTGGTGAACTTGCTCTTCGGTGCCCAGCGGACGGCCACCCGCGGCGCGTACATTGACTTGTCGGGCTTCACTAGGGTTCCCGGAGTCACCGCGGCACACGCCCCGACTGCCGCGTTTGAGGGCGCATTGGTGCCGCAAACATTGGTGATCTGCAAGGTGGGCGGAGTTGTCACAGCGCTGCCGGTGACGTCCAGGTTCACGATGCGGCCGTACTTCTCAGAGTAGGGGGAGAAGTACTCCCAGCGCAGGCCAAACTCAAAGGTGACGTTGGACCGCGCCCGCCAATCGTCATTCGCATACCAGTCCCAGGAGTTGCCGCGCAGATAAATTTTGTTCAGTCCAGCCGTGATCCCTGTAGTCTGCGGCTGCCCCAACAAATAGTCTGCCACCGCCGATCCGGTCGCGCAGGTGGGGTTCGGGTTGGTCGGGCTGACTGGGTTCTGATTCGTTACGCAGTTCGGCAACGTGGGCAGTCCGGTGTAGTAGCCAGTGAACTGGAACGAGCCCAGCACATTGGTCCCGCCGATCGAATCCGCATGGATGCGGTGGAAGTCGAAGCCGAAACGCATGTTGTGCCGCTTGTGGCTATAGCCGAACTGGTCGGAGAACGAAATGGTCTGATTGACGCCGCTGCTGGGCGTTGGATCGCTGATCCCCTGATAGCCCCCGCCGATGCTGATAGACGGTACGCCAAAGTAGAACGGGTTGCTGTAGATGCTCGAGTTGCCGACGAGAATGCCGGCCTGCACTGCCGGGTTACCCGCGACGATGTTGTTGGTGAAGTAGTTGGTTGCGAGGCTGGTCGAACGATTCCAACTCAACGTAGCTGTTTGGTTGACCCGCCCGTAGCCCACCGTATATGCACTGGACAGGCTGTATCCATCGGTCAGCGACTTGCCGCTGAGCTGCGGCGAGAAGCTTTGGCTGGCGCTGGCCTGGTGGGAATATGCGAAGTTTTCGGCGATGCTCTGGCGCAGCACCAGAGGCGCATTGCGGCCCGCGCCACCACCGCCGCGTCCACCGCCAGGGTTGCCAAAGCCTCCGCGACCGTTGCCGCGCACAGGCGCAGCCCCGAAGCTGCGGTTGTAGCGTGCGGAGATCTGCGAGGAATCTGAGGTTCCAGGGAAAGAAGCCTGGAAATTGTCGAGCGTCTGGGTTGGGTTAGTGTTGGGCAGCGGATAACCAACGCTCTGCAGTAGGTTCTGCGCGGCCACGCTGTTCGTCGTCTGCAGCTCCGTTGCCGGAATGCACTGGGTCGGACTCGGATCGATTGCCTTCAGGGTTCCGAGGCATCCCGTATTTCCGTATAGCTGGCCCGTGATCGGGTCGTAGACCGGCACGACGTTTCCAGGTTTCAGTCCAGCCTGGTACGCGGGCGTCAGGTCGCCCAGCAACTGCTGCGGGGTCGGCACGACCGCATAGATGGTGGAGGGTGAGGTGTTCTTGGTCGCCTGCAAGCTCAAGAATACGAACTGCTTCGGATTCGGCGCCATTATGTGGGGTATAAACGGCGTTCCGGTAAAGCTTGCGACCAGGTTGTTCCGGTCCGACGCGGGCTTGGCAACCGGCGAACCGGTCGGCGAGTAGCTGTTGGCATTCAGCGCGCTGTCAGCGCCGGTGTAGCCGATGGAGCCGTGCCACGCGTTGGGATTCTGTCCGCGGAAGCCTCCGCCACCACCTCCACCGCCACCGCCGCGTCCACCACCGCCGCCGCCGCGGCCGCCACCGCCACCGCCGCCGCCGCCGCCGGGACCGAAACCCTGGCCTCCCGGCCCCTGGCCGGGGCCAAACGAGCCGTTCTGCATCACCCCGCTCAGCGTCGACGCGATGTCGCCATTGTTGAAGCCGTTCTGCTGCATGAATTGAATTCTGTTTTGCAGATCGTCCTGGCTGAATCCCGCGAGCCCGTTGGTCTGCCCCTGCTGTCCGACCACGGAAATGGAGTCACTCGCATTTGCCGAAGCATCGTCGCCGCCTGATGTGGCCAGCGATGGCAACTCCGTTCCGGCGTTCAACTGCCCGGCGGTCGCGTCTGCGGTATCGTCGCCCGAGTCGTTCTGCACGCTCAACTGCTGAGCGCCGCGTCCCACCCGGGCAACCGCGCCGGGAGTGGTGCCGCCGGTCCTGGCTACCGTGCTGGGAGTGGTGCCGCCAGTTCTGGCTGCGCCGGGAGTGGCGCCGCCTGCCGCGGGCGCGGTTCTCACTCCTGCCACCGCAACGGTGGTGGTCGCCGCGGGTGTAACTCGCGAGGCAAGATCCATCTTGAACTCAGCCGTCTGCATCGGAAGGCCGCCATTCTCGCTGGAATGGTTGATCATGACCTCCTGAGTCACCGCGGCAAAGCCGGTGAGTTCCGCCTTGATCACGTAACGGCCATTGCGCGGCACTTCCATCTCATAGATGCCATCGACGTCAGTGGTGGTCGCAAACTTCTTTCCGGTCAGGGTGGTGGTGGCCGTAACGGCGACGCCGGGCAGCGGAACTCCACTGGCCTTCACCGTGCCCCGGATGGTCCCGCCCTGCGCCTCCTCAGCCGCAGCCGGAGCAGCCGCAGCCGGAGCGGCCGTCGCCGGAGCAGATGGAGCAGCCGGTGCTGCCGTAACCGGAGCAGCCGGGGTCTGTTCTGCCGCCGGAGCCTGCGTCGTCGCGGCCCCGGTCTCCTGCGCGCAGGCAGTTGCTCCAAAGTCACCGCCGCAGACCAACATCGCCGCGCCCATTGCCAACCCACCAACCAGCTTGATCCGATTCACTCGCCGCACGAACCACGCTCCCTTTAGCAGACCTTACCGAACTCAACGCACCAGCAAATCACCGCGACTTGTTGCTGCCGACAACAAGAGCGGAAGCCCTCGCTGCCACCCTCACCCTCTACACAAACCCCAAAGACAAAACGACCCCGCTTGCTTCCAGTCCTGCCGAACACGCTTACGATCACTGTGGAACAACGGACGGCTGCGGAATAGGATCCGCCGCCGCGGGCTGACCCATGTTGTAGCTGTCACCCGCCCGAGTCTGGATGGTCACCTTATTGCCGGTCGCCGCCGTCACAGTTCCCTGCACCCGCTGGCCCATCTGGCCTCCGCCGAAGCCCCCGCCGCCGAAGCCGCCTCGCCCACCGCCCTGACCGCCCCCGCCGCCGCCTCGCCCCTGCGCCACCGCCTGCATCTGTGACCCTGAAACCAGCAAGCCCGCTGCCACCACTACGCTCATCCAGAAAACTCGTCGCATCGAACAATTCCTTCCGCCACATTGCATTCAAAAGTTTGGCTGGAACCTGCTAGTACAGACGGGGATTTCGGCTCAAAGGACGCGACGGCGCCGGATTAATTTCCGGACTATCCCGAACCGCGGGATCGGGTCCGTTCAGCTTTGCCGAAGTTCTCGGCTTCGCGGCACTTGCGGTACACTCCCGCCATGCATGACCTTGCCCACGCATCCCACAGCCATCCACATATAGAAGGGCATTTTGAGTCCAGCGAAGCCGTTCGCGACGTGGTGATCGGCCTTTCGGATGGCCTTACCGTACCCTTTGCGCTGGCCGCCGGACTCTCCGGGGCAGTCTCCAGCGCCCACATCATTGTGCTCGCCGGCCTGGCGGAGATCGCCGCCGGATCAATCGCCATGGGCCTGGGCGGATACCTCGCGGCGCGCGGGGATGCCGAACACTATGCCTCCGAACTGAAGCGCGAGCAAACCGAGGTGGTCACCCGCCCCGACGACGAGGCCGAGGAGATCTACCAGATCTTCGACCAGTATTCCGTGCCCCGCGAGGCCGCAGCCCCCGTCCTCGCAGCGTTGCAGCACAACCACCCCGCCTACGTCGACTTCATGATGCGCTTCGAGCTGGGTCTGGAAAAGCCGGCCGCCAACCGCGCGCACCGCTCCGCGGCAACCATTGCCGCCAGCTATATTGCGGGCGGGCTGGTACCGCTGCTGCCGTATATGGCGGTCGGCCGGGTGGGGTCGCTCGTCCTTACGACCGCCGCTGCGCTCAGGCTCTCTGTGGTCATTACGTTGCTCGCGCTCGGGCTGTTCGGCGCCCTGAAGGGCCGGCTGCTCGACACGGGAGCAATCCGCTCCGCGCTGCAGACCACGCTGATTGGGGGCACCGCCGCCGCAGCAGCCTACGGCCTGGCCCATCTGCTGAACGGGAGCTAGGGGTCTTCAGCCCTCCGGGTCCCCCTCGGCACGTAACCTTCTAGTTACTACATAATCAATTGATGATATTACCGGTTACTAACTGCAAATATGGCAAAACTTTGCCTACATAGGCAAATGTTTGCCTATACTCTGTTGCACTTTTGCATGTTGGCTCAAGAGTAGTCGGGACCCGGTTTCGTCGATAAAGGGTGTATTGCGCGGAAAAACGGCAACCAAGACCCAACGGAAGGAGGGATAAGCCGTTCGGCCCGACAATTGCTTGTATGAGGCGCAGAAGTACCATAAAAGTGTTACAAGACCCCCGGGAGCTCCACCATGAGTTTAAAGAATGTTGTTGTTGCCTTGTCTCTCTCCTTCATCTGCTTCATTCCCCGCATCGCCTCAGCTGACACCCTAACCCTGGCCGGCGTAGGCGGTGCCAACACCGACGGCGTCTACACCTACCCCTACGATTTCACCGTCACTGGCCCCGGCGGCACTGACTATGGGGTCGTCATGTCCTGCCTGAGCTTCAATCGCGAGATCTATACCAGCGAGACTTGGACGGTGAACGCCTACAACGTCTTGAACATCCCTCTCAGCGAACTCGACCCTGGGATCACGGAGGATGACTATCTCGCAGACGCATTGCTTTATAACCAGTACGCCGCAGCCACCGGTAACGCCACACTGACCTCGGAAATCCAGTTCGCAATCTGGAGCATCATGGATCCGGCTGACATCAATGCGTCGAACTCCAGTTACACCAACCTCGGAGCCTTTGACACCGTCGCTCAGACACTGGCCGCAAATGCCATCACCGCCGCTGGCACAGCACCCGCCAGCGACTTCGCGGGAGATGAAGTATTCATTCCCGTCGCGGGCAGTCAGCCCAGCAGCGATGGTACGCCTCAGATCTTCATGACCGATCCTGTGCCGTCGGCGGTGGCGCCGGAGCCAACCAGTCTGGTGCTGCTGGCGACCGGAATGCTGGGCCTGGCCGCGATCCTGCACCGCCGGTTGCACCCGGTAAAAGCCTGACCGTTTCGTTTTTTGAATTTGACTTCAACCTGTTCCTCCTCGTTCAGGTTTGAGCAGTGAGCCCGCTCCGGTAACACGGCGCGGGCTTACTGTTGGCGCGGACCCAACCGGACAATTGCCGCCCATTGCGCTCCGCGCCACCATTGCGGGTATGCTGCTGTGCGAGGATGAGGAATGGCTTGGGACGTGGGTGAGACCGGGGCAACAGCGAAGATTACGCGGCGAGCGGCGGAGCGGCTGCGGGCNNGTTGCGGCCGGCGCGCTGGTGAGCGTGATCGACAGCCGCGGAATTCCACTGGGAACAGCGCTCTACAGCGCGGAGTCGGAGATCGCGCTGCGGATGGTGTCGCGGCAGGCTGGACTGGGGCGGGCGGAGTACCTGGGCGAAGTGCGCGAGCGGGTGCAGGCGGCGCTTAGGCTGCGCGAGACGCTGGCGGCCGAGGCCTTCTCACAGAACGCCGGAACCAATGCCTGCCGACTGCTGTTCGCCGAGGCGGACGCGGTGCCTGGAATCGTGGCGGACCGGTACAACGAGATCGTGGTGCTGCAATTACTCGCCCAGGGGACGGCGCAGAATGACGTGCGCCAGGTGCTGACGGGGGTGCTGGCCCAACAACTGTGGGCGGGCACCATCGTGGAGCGAGCGGATGCCCGGGTGCGCGAATTGGAGCGGTTCCAGCCCGCTCCGGAAGGACCGATCTGGGTGCGTGAAGGCGGCGGCGCAGCGCTCACGACGGTGTTCCGCATCAACGGCGTGCGCTTCCACTTCGACGCCGCAGCGGGGCAAAAGACCGGAGCGTTCCTCGATCAGCGGCTGAACTATGCAGCCGCGGCGCGCCATGCACGCGGACGGGCGCTGGATGTTTGCACCTACCAGGGCGGGTTTGCGCTGCATCTTGCCGGGACCTGCGAGCGGGTGACGGGCGTGGATGCCAGCCGTGCGGCGCTGGAGGTCGCGGACCGCAATCGCGAACTGAATCCCGGGTTAACCGCAAAGATGGATTGGATTGAGGCGGATGCCTTTGAGCTGCTGCGCGATTATGCCGACGCAGATTCCGCAGCACGGTTCGACACCATCGTCCTCGACCCGCCGGCGTTTGCCAAGTCGAAGCGCGCGACCGAGGGCGCGTTGCGCGGCTACAAAGAGTTGAACCTGCGCGCGCTGAAGATGCTGAGTGCGGGTGGGACGCTGGTGACGTGCTCCTGCTCGCACCACGTGGGGATGGAGGAGTTTGTCGGGGTGGTGCGGTCGGCCGCGGAGGACGCCGGACGGCGCGTGCAGTTGCTCGAGATGCGCGGCGCCGCACCCGACCATCCTGCCGTGCTCACCCTGCCTGAGACCAGTTACCTGAAGTGCCTCATCTGCCGCGTGGGATAAGTAGTGCAGTTCTCAGTTNNCAGTTCTCAGTTCTCAGTTGAAGGTTTCGGGGCGTCCTTGCATCGAACGGGATGGCCTGAAACTATCGGTGAAGGAAGATGGCGGACTTCATACAGATCGGGGTTCAGCCGGCGAAGCCTGCGGTCCCGCGCGCTGCGAGGCCGGGCGCGGCGGTGGTTTGGCTGCAGAGCGTCACGCTGGTGTGGATGCTGGTGGAGTTCGGCGTGGCTGCTTATGCTGCGGCGACAGCGCACAGCCCGGCGCTGCTGGCATTCGGCTCCGACAGCCTGGTGGAGTTGCTGTCCGCGACCGTCGTGCTGTTGCAGTGGGTTCCGAAGCTGGCGATCCCGGAGCGAGTGGCGAGCCGCGCGAACGGAGTCCTGCTGTTTGCGCTCGCGGGGGTGGTGGCGGCAATAGCGTCTGCATCGTTCGCGCTGCATGTACGGCCGGAGACGAGTATCGCGGGCATGGCCATCACTGCCGCTGCGTTGGTCGCAATGCCGGTGCTGGCTGGGCTGAAGCGCCGCGAGGCTCGCCGCAGCGGAAACGCGGCGCTGGCCGCCGACGCGGTGCAGTCGGCAACCTGCGCGTACATTGCGCTGGTGGCGCTGGTGGGGCTTGCGGTGAATGCGGCGTTCCACATCGCGTGGTTCGATTCCGTGGCCGCTCTGGCGGCGATTCCGTTCCTCATCAAAGAGGGCCGGTCAGCCTGGCAGGGCCGCGCGTGTGGATGCTGCTGAACATCGACTATGCCGCAGAATCCGGGTGGCGTCCTTGGCCCAGACGCAGGTCGAGCCGGGACGGCACACGAAGCTTCGACTCCGCGTGCCCCCGGCTCGGCGCCAGGGCAACCCCTGGCTGGAGGTCAGGAGATCTCAGTCAAGCCTTACTGACCCGCTTCAATACGCGGGGTAATCAGCGCAATGTGGTCGACGCCGGCTTCCGCGCCCATGTCCACCACTTCCGCAATCCTGCCAAAATCAAGGTTCGAATCGCCCTTGATGAACATCACCTTTTCGTTGCGGGCAGCGAAGATTTCAGCCAGCTTGGGTTCGAGCGCCGCCTTGGCAAAGTCGTCCTCGTTGATCTTGTAGGAGGGCGCGCCATTGCCGTTGGCCATCACCTGGACCACAATAGTCTGCTCGGGCGGGGGCGCCGTCTTGTCCTTGGGGGGCTGCGGAATCAACGTATCCAGCCCTTTCAGCCCGGTCGGCACGATCACCATAAAGATGATCAAAAGCACCAGCAGAACGTCGATCATCGGCGTCACGTTGATGTCCGACATCGCCTTTCCAGTACCACCACCGCCCATTCCCATAACCAATCTCCTTGTACTCTCCGGTCGCAATTGCCCCGTGCCGGCGGGCGCTGCTGCCGCTTACTTCTTAGCCGGGGTTGGCTCGTCCATCTCGCGCTTGTCGGTGAGCAGGCCGAGCTGGCTTACGCCTGCCGCCCGGATCTGGTCCACCGCATCCATGACCTTGCCGTAGTTGGCGCGAACGTCCGCCCGCAGGTAGACCTCTTTTTCGCCCTCCGGCTTGTTCTCCAGCAGCGAGCTGATCTTCGTGGCGAGGTTGTCGAGGCTGATCGGATCGGCGCCCAGGTAGGTCCGGCCATCGCGGGTTACGGCGACGGTGACGGCGTCCTCCTTGCTGGCGTTGTCCATCAGGATCGCAGCGTTGGCCACCGGAAGGGTCACCTCCACCTTGTTGTTCAACATGGGCGTAATGACCATGAAGATAATCAGCAGCACCAGCATGACGTCCACCATCGGCGTGACGTTGATGTTGGAGTTGACCTTCTTGCCTTCTTCGCGCTTGTTAATTCCCATAAGAGTGCTTTCCTGTCCTGTCATGCCGGCCGCCATGCTGCGGCCAGCTTGCCGGTTTTCTTCCGCTGACTCGTGCGCCTCGTGCGCCTCCGGATGCCGCTTCGCTTGGCGGCCTCCGGAGGCCTTGCTATCCGAGTGATCCCGAGTGTGCTGCTGCCCCGAACGCCAGGTTTCCGTGGCGCTCTGCCGGGGGAATTACAGGTGGCTCTGCTTGATGAAGTAGTCCACCAGTTCGCTGGAGCTGTTGTCCATCTCGACGTCGAACGCTTCCACCCTGTTGGTGAAGTAGTTGAACGTCATGACGGCGGGGATGGCGACGAGCAATCCGAAAGCCGTCGTTACCAGCGCTTCCGAAATACCGCCGGCGACGGCGCCGATGCCCGGGGACTTCTGGGTCGCGATGCCTTGGAAGGCGTTCAAAATGCCGACCACGGTGCCGAACAGGCCGATGAACGGCGCGGTGGATCCGATGGTGGCCAGGCCGCCCAGGCCCCTCTTCAGCTTGGCGTGGACAATGGCCTCAGAGCGTTCGAGCGCGCGCTGCGAGCTCTCCACCTGCTCCTCGGTGATGTTGCCGCCCGAACCGAAGCTGCGGAACTCCTGCAGGCCGGAGGTGACCACTTCGGCGAGGTGCGACTTCTTGCTGCGGTCGCCAAGCTTGATCGCCTCGTCCAGGCGGCCTTCCTTGAGCGCTCCCGCAACCTTGGGGGCAAACTCGCGCGACTGTTTGCGTGCGGCGTTGAAGTACAGCCACCGGTCGATCATGACAGCGAGCGACCAGATCGACATGATGAACAGAATGCCGACGACAATCTTGGCCAGGATGCCCATGTTCGTCCAGAGACCGGTGACGGTGAAACTGACCGCCGGAGCCTCCGTGCCCTGGAAGAGCATGGCAAGGGGTGCGTGAGCGAAAGTTGCGAGATGAGCGAGAATCACTGGGATCTTTCCTCCTGATTTATTTGAAACGTAGAACCTGACCGAGTTATCGCTGCAGCATCAAACATCGGCATCGAACATCGATCGTGAAAAATTCGGATGCGCGGCGTGTTTCCAGTTATGAAGACGAGCCGCTGGGGCAAACAGTGGCGCGAAACCCAGAATCGAATCTAGCCGCCGCCGAAGGTGAAGTTGACGTTGATAGTCGTTTCCACTTCGACGGGGTCTCCGTTGAGCAGATACGGCCTGTAGCGCCAGCGCCTTACCGCGTCCACTGCGCTGGTGGTCAGCATTGGCGGTCCGCTGATGACCGACAAGTTCTCAATTGTGCCCTGCTTCGAGATGATGGCATGCAACACCACGACTCCCTGAACGTGGGCGGCCTTGGCGATCGGCGGGTACACCGGAGTCGGCTGCGAGAGTGCCATGCCGGCAACGGTTCCGCTGGATACCTTCAACGGCGCGGTCGACTTGGGCGCCGCCCTGACCACGACCGGCGCACTGCCGAGCCCGCCCATAACGCCGCCCAGAGTGCCACCCGTGGCGCTGCCCATTCCGCCCATGACACCCATTCCACCTACGCTTGGCGGCGCTTCATCCTTCACCATCTTGATGTCTTTGGGAATCTTGGTGGGCGCGTGCAGACCCTGGTCGATCTCGGACACCATCTTTACCTGCTTGACTACTTGCGCCGGCGGGGGTGGCGGCGGTGGCGGAGGGGGTGGCGGCGGAGCCGTCAACATCGCCGTCATCGCCGTAGCCGGCAGCGCCTCCGGATACAGCAACGGAATCAGAATCATGACGGCAACAATGGCCAGATTGAACCCACCGGTCAGCCACATCCAGCGACCGGTTCCGGTCTTTAGCCTCCCGCCCGATTCCATCAAAGAGTCTTCAAACATGGACAGCCTCGCGAAAAATGTTCTACCCAGCTTAGACACCGCAGCGCTCTGCTTTGTTCCCGCACCGCGAAACCCGGTTCCGTTGGGGAGAGCGTGGCGGCCGAAAACAGCCGCCGGGAAATCTTATACGAAAACGCGCACCTCGCAAAAGCCTTGCGCCCTACTTCTGGTGCAAATTCAGGCCCTGGCGCGCTTGGCGGGAAGGTTGCTCACCTTGCCGCGGCTCTTTCGCCAATCCTGGTACGCGACCAGCATGGGAGCGGCCACCGCGATGGAGGAATAGGTGCCGATCACGATGCCGACCGTGAGTGCGAACGAGAACCCGCGCAGCACCGGACCGCCGAACAGAAGCAGGCTCAGCACGGTGAGAAAGGTCAGGCCGGAGGAGATGACCGTCCGGCTCAGGGTCTGATTGATGCTGCGGTTTACCACATCCGTCAGTGCCTCCCGGCGCGACAGTGCCAGGTTTTCGCGGATGCGGTCGAAAACGACGATGGTGTCGTTCATCGAGTAACCGATCAGGGTAAGGATGGCCGCGATGACGGTGAGGGTAATCTCCTGGTTGGTCAGGCTGAATGCGCCCACCGTGATCAGGGTGTCGTGGAAGACGGCCACCACGGCGGCGACGCCGTAAATCAGCTCGAAGCGGAACCAGAGGTAGACCAGCATCCCCAGCAGCGAGTAGCCGGTGGCCAGCCACGCCTGCTTCTGCAGTTGCTTGCCCGCCGTCGGCCCTACGATGTCGACCCGCTGGATGGTGAAGGCGGAGTCGTGGAAGTTGGCGTTGAGCGCATCCTCAATTTCCTGGCGGCCGACGTCATGCGCGGTCTCGGAGGCGGTCTGGGGCAACGAGATCACTTCCATGTTGGCCGACTGGCCGGTGGCGTCGCTGATGGCGTGGACGGGGACGTCCTTGATTCCCGCGCTGGATAGGGCCTGGCGGATGTGGTCCTCGTTGGGCTTCGTGGCGAACTGGACCTGGACCTCGGTGCCACCCTTGAAGTCAATGCCGCGGGGAATGCCGTGCCAGAACAGCATGCTGAGCACGCCAGCCACGGAAAAAACCAGCGAAAAACTGAGGAAGTACCACTTCCGGCCCAGCCAATCGATATTTGCGTTACGGAACAGTTCCACTTGAAATCCCTCAGAAGCCGGCGATTAGCGTTTAGCCATTGGCTCTTAACTCAATACTTCCCAGCGGCCCGGCTAATAGCGAAAAGCCAGTAGCCGGGGGCTGCGTTGCTAGATCGACAAGGTTGCGCCGCGTTCCTTCTTTGCGAGATGCGCGTCGAAGATGGTTCGCGAGACGAAGACGGCGGTAAACAAATTGGCCATCAGGCCGAACGTAAGCGTCACCGCGAAACCCCTGATTGGGCCGGTGCCGAAAAGAAACAGGATTGCGGCGGATACGATGGTGGTGACGTGAGTGTCCACGATGGTGACCCAGGCGTGGCCGAATCCCTGCTGCACCGACGCTGCCGCGGTCTTGCCGGCACGCAGCTCTTCGCGGATGCGCTCGAAGATCAGCACGTTGGAATCCACGCCCATACCAATGGTCAGGATGAAGCCGGCGATTCCGGGCAGGGTAAGCACATTGCCGGTGTAGCCCATAAAGCCGAGCAGAATAATCAGGTTCAGGAATAGCGCGAGGTCCGCGTTGATGCCCGCGCCGCGATAGTAGATCAGCATGAACGCCATCACCGCCAGCATGCCGGCGATGGCGGCGATGACGCCCTGGTGGATGGATGCCGCGCCCAGAGTCGGCCCCACCGACCGCGTCTCCAGGTAGGTGATGGACGCCGGCAGCGTGCCGGTGCGCAGCATCAGCGAGAGGTCGTCGGCCTGCTGCTTGGTGAATCCGCCCTCAATCTGGCCGGAGTCGCGAATGCTGCTGTCGATGGTCGCAACTTCGCGCACCTTATTGTCGAGCACAATGGCCATCGAACCCGGGTCGGCGCTGCCCTTGCTGTGGGCCGAGGTGTATTTGTAGAAACGGTCGCCGGCCTCGGTGGTCAGGGTGAAGTGAATGTCGGGGCGGCCATTCACGTCGCTCGAGGGCTGCGCATCGCGGAAGTCGGTGCCTTCCACCACGGCCGCGCGCTGCAACACCCAGGTCTCTTCGGGACTGCCCGCGGAACCCGACCCACGCACCAATTCCTCGTCCGGCGGGACAACGCCGCCGAGCGCCGTCAGGGCAGTCTGGTCCGTCTCGTACGGCTGGCCGACCACGGCATGGATCTCCAGCCGCGCCGTCGAGCCGATCAAGTCTTCCACGCGGGCGGGATCGCTGACGCCCGGTATCTCCACCACAATCTCGTTGTCCCCCAGCCCGAATGGCGCAACCGTCGCCTCGGCGACGCCCAGGCTGTCGACGCGCTGTTGGATGGTCTCGATCGAGGTCTCCAGCGTGCGCGTCTCCAGAGACTTAACGGAGCCGGGCTTCATGGTCAGCTTGAAGCTGCCATCCGGGTTGGTGCTCACGTCGAAGTCGTTGTAATCGGTGCCCTCCAGAATGCCGCGAGCCTTGGAGACGTTGGCCGTCGTCACCCCGCTGACGGTAATCGCCTCAGGGTGCGCCACCGGGTCCAGCTTGCCGACGGTGGCGTTGGTCACGCCCGCCTTGGCCAGGTCGACCTGCAGCTGCTCCACGTTGCGGTCGGTGGTCAACCCCACCGCCTCCTGGACGTTGACCCTAAGCTCCAGGTGGATGCCGCCCTTCAGGTCGAGCCCGAGGTGGATGCGGTCGGCCAGCGCCTGCTTCAGCGCCGTCGGGGTGATCCCGTGGGGAATGCCCATAAAGCCGAAGCAGAACACCACCAGTACGGCCACGATGAATGCTGTCTTGCCCTTCAGATTCTTGCCCATTGCTCCTAATCCAGACTCCGCGGAGGTGACTCGCGCCGCCGCTGCCGGCAACTCACCGCAGATCGCTCACTCCATTTATTCATCCGGGGTTGTCACTGCCGCGATGGCGCTCTTCACAAACTCAAGCTTGATGTTGTCTGGCGGGACGCGCAACTGCACCACGTCGTCCTTCACCGAAACGATGGTGCCGCGAATGCCGCCGTTGGTCGTCACCCGGTCGCCGTTCTTCAGTTGACTCAGCATCTGCTGCCACTTCTTTTGCTTCCTCTGGTTCGGCGCAATCATCAGAAAATACATCAGGACAAAGAACACCACCAGAAGAAGCGGCTGCAGACCGATTGCGCTCATTTCAATTCCATCCTTCTTGCATCTACTACTGCTTCAGATCGTCGCGCGCCGATGGATCGCCGGAGCGCGCTCCGGAGCTAGCATCAGACCCGCACAGCCGTGCCTGGAGTCATTGCAGGGGAAAGCTGCTGGCGGCGAATCGCCGCGAAGCGGAGTTGCCGCGCACAGGGAGTCGCCGGGGGCCCGCGAACAGGCCCAACCTTCTAAGCATCGCGTAATCCTTCGCCCTCTGTCAAACGGAAAGCGGGGCACCCCGCGAAATCAGCTCACGGATCCCTGGCAGGTGATCGCCGAAACTGCGTATCCTGTTGCTGCCGCCGAATCGGACGCCAATCCGTACCGGCCATAAGGAGAACCATGTCCCTACAGGACGATATTGCCGCCCTCATTACGCAGGAGGCTACGCTCACCCTGCCCAGCTTTGGTCCCGAGATCGCGTGGCAGATTGGCACCACGCTGCGCGACCTTGCCCTGGCGCGGAAGATTGGACTGGTGATCGACGTCCGCCGCTTCGGCTCGCCGCACCAGCAGCTCTTCTATTGCGCGCTGGCCGGCACCACGCCGGACAACCAGCGCTGGGTGGCGCGCAAGATCAACACCGTCGCGCGCTTCCACAAAAGCTCGTACCACGTGGGCCGGCTGCTGGAGCAGAGCGGTCTGAGCTTCAGCGCGCGCTACAACCTGCCCGAGGAGGACTACGCCGCGCACGGCGGCTGCTTCCCGCTGAACGTTGCGGGCGCGGGAATCGTGGGCGCGGTCACCGTCAGCGGCCTGCCCCAGCGCGAGGACCACAACCTGGTGGTGGAAGCGCTCTGCCTGGTGACCGGCCGAGACTACCAGACCATGCGCCTTCCCAATGAGGCGTAGGCTGGGCCATGGCACACCTGCGTCGGGGACCTCTGCTTACCGTTCTGATCGCCGCGGCCATCGCAGCCCTGGTGCTCGCCGCCGTCAACTGGGAACTGAGGCGCGTGACGCAACCGCAGTCCAGAATCCCAACCGCGCCGCCTGCGCCTGCGCCGCCCGGACCTATCCAGCACATTGTTGTGATCATGCAGGAGAACCGCTCCTTCGACAACCTGTTCCACGGCTTTCCCGGCGCCGACACCGCACAGACTGGCCTGGACCAGGGCGTGGCAGTTGCGCTGCGGCCCGCTCCGCTGGGCAACGGCCCGGACCTGGACCACACCCACACCGGCTGGTGGAAGCAGTGGGACGGCGGCAAGATGGACAACTTTGCCATCAGCGGCACCCTGCTGCCGTACTCCTACATTCTGCCGGAGGAGATCGCGCCCTACCGGACGCTCGCCCACCAGTTCACCCTGGGTGACCGCATGTTCCAGTCCAACACCGGACCCAGCTTCGTCGCGCACCAGTACATGATCGCCGGGCAATCCGCCAAGGCGTCGGAGAACCCGAGCGGCGGCGTGTGGGGTTGCGACGCCAAGCCGGATGCGCGCGTCCCGCTGCTGGGACCGAACGGGACCGACTTGCCCGGTGTTTATCCCTGCTTCGACTACCAGACCATGGCGGACCTGCTGGACGCGCGCGGCATNNCCACATCCGGTTCGGCCCGGACTGGCCCGTCAAGGTCACCTCGCCGGAGACGCGGGTGCTGACCGACATTGCCAACGGCGACCTGGCCCAAGTGACATGGATCGTGCCCGCGTTCAACAACTCCGACCATCCTGGAGCGCCGGCGCAGGGCCCCGACTGGGTGGGCGACATTGTGAATGCAATCGGCGCCAGCAAGTACTGGAACTCGACAACGATTTTCATCGCGTGGGACGACTGGGGCGGATTCTACGACCACGTTCCGCCGCCGCAGACCGACGACATGGGCTTGGGCTTTCGCGTGCCGGTGATCGTCGTCGGGCCCTACGCGCGGCGCGGCTACATCTCCCACGTCACCCACGAGGCGAGCGGCTTTCTGCGCTACATGGAGGAGGTCTTCGGGCTGCCGTCGCTGGGCACGCGCGATCGCAACGCGGACGACTTCCACGACTGCTTCGACATGACGCAGCCGCCCTCGCCTTACGCGCCGGTGAAGACGAATCACTCCGCCGAGTTCTTCCTGAAGCAGAAACCTTCCGGCCCGCCCGACGACGACTAGTTGTCTTCAATCACTTTTGCTGCTTGAATGCGGGATTCGTGTTCAAATGCGCCAACTCCTCCTTGATATTGGATGGAGTTGAAGGGTTCGCCGAAATAGCGTCAATGTAGTCAGCTGCGAGCGGATCGGACCTCTGGAACGAACCGAGCGACCAACCGGCGGCCGCGTAGGTGACGCCGCGCATGATCGAGTCCGTCAGCGCGCCAGGCTTCTTGCCAGCCTTGCGCATCGCGTCGAAAGCGTCGTAATCGGAGCGCCAGGCGAGCTCGTTGACCAGCGCACTGAGCGGCTGAAGGTGTCCCGTCGCCGAGAATGCGGCCCAGAGGAAATCCTGTTTGGCACCCAGTTGCTCTATTGGCTTCGAATCGTACGCATCCGGAAAATCCGGAGTTTCGGCGAGCGTCTGCTTTTCGTCGTCCGACAGAGTCGGCGGCTCTACGAGCGCAACGCCCGCCTTGTCCATCAAAATTAACCCAAACATCTTCGCCGGCTTGGCCGACGCTGCCAACTCCGGCCCGAAACCCTGCGCTGTCGCCGCGTCCTGCTTGAAAGCGGCACGGAAGAAGTAGAAGGGGATCATCGACTTCGGTTCTCCGGCCGTAGCGTACTGCAGCGCAGGCAGCAACCGCCCAGGTTCCGGCGATTGATGGTAGTTCTGGAGAAAGTCGCTGAATTCCTTGTCATCTTTGAAGGTTTTCTTCGCAGCGCTGGCGAGCGATTCAATCTGAATCGTTTGCGCTTTCAAAGCCGTCTGTTCGTCGCCGCGGGTCACGGTGACGCGGACCTCGACCTTCTGGTCCGAGGCTCCCTGCGGAACGCACCATTTGTCGCCAGATGCGGCCATCGTTCCCTCGGCCATGCTTGGAATCGGCCCCTTGATCGCGCCCGCCTGCAGGGCGGCCAGAACCCGGTCGGCGCCCTCGAGCTTGATCTGCTTGATCAGGTTGGCGGGAGACGACGCGAGGTCGACATCCTTGCCCGCTACGCGCACGGTCCAGGAGAGGCTGGCGTGGTCGAAATAGTGCTCCTGTCCTTCACCGTTGGCAAGCGCAGCTCCGCGAATGCACTGCCCGGGATTGAGCAGTTCCATGTCGGTCGGAGCGTTGACCAGGGGAAGAGTCGCAGGCCACTGCTCCGTCACCACAGCGTCGAGGATTGCAAAAGAATGGTCCATGGCGGCGGCGGGAGGCAGCTTCTTGACCACCTTGTAGTTCTGCGACAGCAGGAGAGTCGGGATCGACGCCAACAGCAGAACAGCAATCAGCAGCGGCGATCTGGGGCAATTTGTCATGCGCCCATCCAATGCCTGCTCCCCTCGAAAAGCAAGACATTTTGTCGACGTCTTCAACGGCCAATCGACTAGTGGTGCACGAACAACTTGTGGAAGAAGCGACCGACAATGTGCACCAGGTCTTTGGGCGGCGGGCCGGGTTGGCTGACGGGCGGAGGCGCGGGAGCGGGCGGTGGCGAGAGCGAGCTGTTCGGCTGGTCCTGCGGCGGCAGCGCGTCGGGGTCCTGGATGACGCTGGCGGGAGCGATGTAGACCAGGGCATCGGTGACCGGAGGATGCGGGCCGGGCGGCGGCGGAACGTCCTCCGGCGGCGCCAGTCCTTCGCTGACGGCGACGGGGAAAGGATGCTGCTGCTCGGGCGGCGGCGCGGGCGCGGGCACAGCGGGCTTGGGGCCGGTCTTCGCGCTGGGCGGAGCGGCCAGCGCGTCGGCGATGGACGTGCCTTTGGGTTCCGGGCAGCCGCAGGGCGAGGTCTCGCGGTCGACGACTTCGCGCAGGCTGCCATGCTCGAAGAGGACGTGCTGGTCGGGGGCAAGCTCGTACATCGATTCGCCGAAGGGATCGGAGACGGCCAGCGTGGGCGCGCTAGGACCGCGATTGTCCACGCAGGTGTCGCCGTTGCGCGCGACCCGCAGGCGCAGGTCGAGCGGGCCCTGACTGCGCACAGTGAAGCGCAGATCGGGGGTCATGATGGCGTCGTTCGGAGATCCGGCGGTCTGGATTTCGATGGCTCCGCGGTCGAGCGAGAACAGCAGCGGCGCGGCCACCGAGACGGCGCGATTCTCGGTAACGTGGAGCTCGGTGCTCTGGCAGACGCGCACCGTGCCGCCGCGGCCGAGCGAGATGGGCGCGGTGTGATCCTTGGCGGTGACGCTGACTGAGCCTGCCAGCACGGCCTGGCCGTCGAACCCGTCGGTTGAGCCGGTCACTTCAGCGTCGCGCGTGTTGACGTAGCCGATGAGCTGCTGCGCTTGCAGCGAGCCGCATGCGATCGCGAGGGTGAGGGCGGTGGTGGCTAGGCGGCGCATGGCATGAGCATCAAACTATAGCAACGTTAGCGGAAAGGTTTCTTGAAGAACGTCGGACCCGGCGGATTGGCATTGAGATTCAAAACTGGATAGACGCCTGCGACCTTCTTGAAGCGGCCGTAATATTCCGAATCTGCCTCATTCCCGTAGGACATTCCAAACTCTTCGGTGAAGGTTTTCGCGCCAGGGAGCCGCAAAAACTCCTTTGAAAAACTGACTCCGCCCTCCCCGATGATGCGCCAACTCCCATCGGCCACTTCCCGTTGGCCTTTTTCCAGAACCTCCTGATGGAAACTGCGATCCGAACGCAGGAGGAGAGTCGAAGTAACGCCGCCTCCGCGGAACGAGTAGGTTCCGGCAAGTGCGGCGTAATCGTAATTCGCGGCGACGACGTACCAGCCAGTGAACAGAAGTATGGCGACGAGTGCGCTCCCCACGAGCTTTGCGGATCTACCTAAAACGCGCGCCATTTGGACCCCGCCACTCTTCACATCTTCAGGAAGTTCTCGACGATCTTCCTGCCATGCGTAGTGAGCACGCTCTCCGGGTGGAACTGCACGCCCTCGATGGGCAGTTCGCGATGGCGCAGCGCCATGATGGTGTCGCCGGCGGCGGTGCGGGCGGAGACCTCGAGCTCGCCGGGCAGGCCGTCCTCGGCGACGATGAGCGAGTGGTAGCGGGTGCAGGTCATCACCGGCGGAATGCCGCTGAAGATGGTGCGGCCGTCGTGGGCGACTTCGCTGGTCTTGCCGTGCATCAGCCTGGGCGCGCGTACGACCTGGCCGCCGAAGGCCGCGCCGATGGCCTGGTGGCCAAGGCAGACTCCCAGGATGGGAACGCGCGGGCCGCCCTGCCGCGCGCGGCTGGCGAAGTGGCGGACCAGATCGATGGAGATGCCGGCGTCCTGCGGTGTGCAGGGGCCGGGCGAGATGACGATGTGCGACGGGTGCAGCGCCTCGACCTGGGCGGGGGTGAGCTCGTCGTTGCGGCGGACGAGGATGTCGGCGCCCAGCTCGCCCATGTACTGGACGAGGTTGTAGGTGAAGGAGTCGTAGTTGTCGAGGACGAAGACCATAAGTGCAGTTGCTAGTTGCTAGTTCTTGGAAGGTACCCCCGGGGGGTATACAACCCGATAAACGCTGGTTCTAAAGGAATTAGGCTTGGACTTGGTACATTTTTTGCCGGACCGTGGGTTAAGCGCTGAGTGCGAAAGCCCAGCACAAGGCCGGGCTTTCCTGCTGGCTTCCTGCTTTTAGAGTATACAGGACGAGGCATAACTCTTCGGCTGCGCTCAGGACAGGCTACGGCCTGGAGGGTGGGGAGGGTTGCGGGATTGGCGGACGGGGGCTGGGTGGGTCGACGGGGCCGGTGGATAGGGTTGCTTTGTTCCAGGTGGGTTCGGTTTC
>PLUT01000197.1 GCA_003162875.1 Granulicella sp. | reverse complement strand
GATCAACTCATCCCGCGCCGGCCTGATCACCTGCGCTTTCTCCTCTACGATCTCCCACTGTGTAGCCGCCGGCAGCGGGATACCCAGCTGCGCTTCCAGTTGTTCCAGCCGGTAGAACGGCGTTCCCGCCCCATATTTGAGCTGGGCGATCATCGCTGCCGCGGTTTCATCGTACTTCTCCGGCCCCACTCCTTCCGGCTCCTGTGCCGTAAACACCTGCCCGCAGGCGCCGCAGCGCAACCGCTCCAGTGAGTAAACCGTAGCCGCCAGCGGCGCCTGACCCACGATCCGCACCAGCACCTTCGGCTCTTTCTGGCCGTACACGTTGCCTTTGCCGCACGCCGGGCAGCGGTCTCCGTGGGTCAGGTTCTGGTGCTTGATATCTACCTTTCGGGCACCGCTGAACGCCTCTGCTCCATTACGCCCGTGCCCGGGCGGCGCTGGCTTATTGTCCCCCGGTTGTTTTGAGTCTTCCTGCTTCCCAAGCACCTCGCTGGTCTTCTCCGTATTGCGCGTCCGTACCAGCATTGCAGCCAAGGCATGCAACGTGTCTTTGAGCTTGCCGTGATCGGCCTCGCTCAACGGAGCCTCTCGTGCTCCATCCAGCACCCGGTCCAGTTCCTCCAGGTTCACATCGATGCGGCGCCTGGCCTTCTTCATGCCACTCCCCCCAGAAGTTCACGAAAACGCTTCGTCAACGGATAACCCAGAACCTCCTTTATCGACCGGTTCGGGATGTAACTGTTCGATTGTTTACCTCGTCCCGTCGTCCTGCCCATCGCCACCCAGTTGGCCGCACGGTAACAGGTGCCGCGGAACCGCTCCGGATCGATGAACGTCTCCAGGAAGTAAAGCGGATGACCGTACATCTGCTGCCAGTCATCGGAGATCCGCGCCGCCATCCGGCCCAGGATATGCGACGCCAGATGCTCGACCCGCACCCACGGCAGGATCAGGAAGCGCGTGTTGTACGCGATGAAGCGGATCTGGCTGCGCCGCGCCGCGGCATCCCAGCCGATGTAGCGGTCGCGGCTGCCAAGATGACGCGGAGCCGATGACCAGGCCAGGCACGCGATAGGACGGCCTTCAGCCCATACAAGATATTTCAGGTGCTCTCCCACCGGCTGTTCATAGCCGAGATAGTGATGCTCCTCCATCAGACTGTTGAACAGCGGCTCCCGCACGGTGCGCCGCACCTGCTCGAACTCGAGCGGCTGCAGTTTGCGCAACCGATCTTCGAGGGGAGTCATATCGATCAGCACCGCTTCAGGACGGGCTCTGTGTGCCAGCGGATTATGCCGAACATGACTGACCGGAGGAAGCGTAATCTGGCCGGCCCGCTCCAGCATCAGCAGCATGCCGCGGCACACCATGTCGCGCAAAGCGCCATTCGCCTGCTGCCACTGCCAGGCTTCACATACTCGGACCGACAGCTTGCGGCGGCTTTCCTTCGGATACTGCTCGATCAACGTGCGTATATAAAGGATGTCTTCCTCTTCGATCGCACGCCCGCGATATCGGAACTCAGCCATTGCACAGCAGTATGAAACAACTCTTCTTGGAACGCAAGGGGTAAGGATGACTTTTTTGATCCTTACTTCAGCACGCTCACTCGCCGCCACATCGGCGCGGCGCGGACGCGCGACACATCTCCGGCCACCATCAGCAACTGCGCTTCGTAAGCCTCCAGCGCCTTGGCCGGTGAGGTCGATTCCGGCCACCACGCGAACCTTCCCTGGGAAAGACGCTTTTGCGCAAGCCAATATCCCTGGCCGTCATAATTGAGGAGCCGAATCGACGTTCCTCTTCGGCTCCGGAAAACGAACACACAGCCGGTGATTGGGTCTTCAGAGAGCTTCTCCTGGCAAACGCGGACCAGGGAATCTATCCCTTTCCTTCCGTCCACCGACTCGATCGCCACCAGCACGCGCATCTGCGCCGTGATATGGATCATCGTTCCGATTCCCGCCAGCCACGGAAAAGGCTTGCCCAGTCAGGTGTCGAGGAGCCTTTCCACTGAATGCGCATCTTGCTTCCGACCGACGACTCGAACTCGATCACGCACTCCGCCATCGTCGCCGGATGCGCAGCGATCAGTTCGACGAATGCCGGCGCAGTCGCCTTCTTTCCCGCCACCGAAACTCCCGCAAGCCGCCTCTTCAGTCCCATATAGTCCAGCCCCAGAGGTCGGGCAACCGGATGAAGACCGTGTTCCCGCGCCAGCTCCACCGCAGCCTGCCAAAGCGTCTCAGGCAGCCGGGTCCGATGCGGCTGAATGCTGCGAAACTGATCCAGTTGGCGTTGTAATTGCAGAATTGGATCGGGAACGGGTAATGCACTCTTGCTGTTCATTATCGGCCGACCTCAGCGGCTGATTGAACGTAGCAAGGTGACCCAGACGGCGTCACGCACCCTTCCCGAAAACTCACAAAGCTGCCCGAAGATCTCGTGAAAACGCTGGCAAGGAAGCTGGTGAGCAATCACGGCATAATCCAGATGCACTTCCGTTCTCTGGGAATCGGCGAAATTACGCGCCAGCTACAAGAGCCGGTCGCAATGAATGGTCAGGTCGTAGTGGATGGTTCCGCGCCGAACATCTTGCGGTCGAAGGATGGTCACGGGATTATCTACGACGGACGACAGGACTGGGCAATGTGGAATGCCTGGGCAAACGGCGATTTCACGGAAGCGGACGCAATGCTGGCGACGCGCTGGCGCGAGCAAGCAGCGACGATCGATCTGGATGGGATCACCTCGGAGTGGAAGGCATTCTGCGACGAATACATGCAGGGAGCGCGTTCCATTCAAGATGTCATTGATCGCGTCGATGCGTTGATCGCCCAACCAGGCCAGCAGAGCAATCTTCTGGGCATGGTGTATCACTTTCTGGAAGCACCGCCGGCGGCTCAACTGATGAGCAGCTTGTTGTTCGCAACGGGTTCCTTGACGGATGTGCGTGCCTGGGCACCTTACGCGACTTCAATCGCTCGCCTCGGCATCGTGTTCTGCTGCTGCCTGACCTTGAGGTACATCACATGGAGACCGACCAACGTGCTCGATCTCCAGTATCTCTTCTATGCTCCTTTTGGCATGGTGTTTGTGTCTCACGACCGTCTGCACCAGCAGCTATGGCCAGCCACGACGACCGGAGCGGAGTTTGCGTGGGGAGCCGATCTGAAAGCTGACTTGAAGCGGCATGTGGCGGCTCGTAAAGCGGCCAGCGAAGCTCGGGAAGATGGGCAGCCTTGGAAATCGTATGCGGAGGCTTTCACTCCGGAAACGTCCTTGATTGCTCGTTTGCACTCGAAATATCTCAAGCCTCGGACAGGCGAGACCTCTGGTCCAACGGGGGATTTCGAGCTGCTGCCGGAAGACGTGAAGCGCAACTTTCTTGAAGCTATCGAGCTGATCGATGAACAGGATCGGCTGCGAGGAGGCAAACCTGGCCATCGATCCTGAAGTGCTATCGCGGCTGAACTCGATTGTCACGTCTTACTTTCTGGAGTCGGGCGACTTCAACGGCATCCCTGCGGCTGATCTTCCACGGCGAGCGGGGTTCCCGGATGCTCAGACGAGGCAGGTCTTGGAGACAGGCCTGAATAGCGGTGTCGTGGAGCTTTCCTTCGCGAGCAAGACGGGCAATCCGCATATCAAGAGGCTTCCGGTGGAGCCAGTCGAAACGCAGCGCGCTCTGTTGGCAACGGAAGATATCGCTGGAATTTGCGTCTATCCGAGTCCGGCTTCCACGTCGACCGTGATTAGCCAGACCTACGACGACAGGCCATACACCAAGCGCCTAGCGCTCGTCGAAGCGCAACTCGTGCCCGTATTCTTTGAGTTGATCGTCCTGGAACGTTATTTCCGCGATCCCCGTTTCGAGTGCTGGTTTGGCGATAGTAACGGCAATATCTCGATTGGCGATAAAGCGTACTTGTCGGACGATACGCCAGAAAAGGACAAAATATCGTTCAAGTTCGGTATCGGCTACGACCCCAAGCGGACGCGTGTCGTCGCGGTTTTCCTCTATGAGCTGGCGGCGCTTTCACCCGAGCATCAGCAAGCATTCCGTTCTTATGAAGTGAAAGAGCCGTGCGTCATGAACAGCGACTTTGAACGGGCGATGATATGGGGACTCTGGGGAGAATACGAGTCGGTCTACAACGCTTTCATTCAGGAACAGGTCGAAATTAACCGACTCTGCGCGCTGATCGGCAAACCAGCCCTCTTCAGACAAACCTTCGAAGATCATGAGCGCCCCTTGGGCTTTAGCCCAATGCTCCGTGCGACTGGTCGCGATTATCAGGAGTTCGTTCACCTTCTCGACAAAATGCTGTCTGACAACATCAATCGCGAGTTCTTCCGCGACGATATCCTGCTGGAAGAAGAGGTACAGCGGAAGGATGGAAGAATCGAAGTACGTGCTCTCAACACGATCACGCTGCTGGAACGATGGTTTAGCGAACGCTACCGCACTTCCGATGGTGAAGATGTAGCCAAGACGATCGTGTCCAGTTTGCGTGCCGTACGGAAAGCAAGACAACCGGCTGCCCACGCGGTGCAAGGAAACGTCTACGATCCCACATTACCGGGGCTACAGGACCGAATCCTGGGTGAAGCAAAGCAGGGATTAACCTTGATCCGCTGGGCTTTGACTTCACACCCGCGCGCCAAGGCCTACGAAGCTCCCGAATGGCTCGACGGCGACAAGATCGTATTTTTCTGATGGTAAGATAAGGGCGTAACTCGCCCTTAGATGGTCAGCTCTCGGGCTCCAAAGACGAGCTGATCCAAGCCAGACGGTGGCTTGGTCCAAAAGGAGGCCCTAATGCCTCTGCAGCAGTCATCTCGCGTCCCTTCACCGCTCGGTCCACCCTCCGATGTCAACGTTGGCCCACTGACGCGCTCGCTGATTGCGGGTGCGAAGTGGCAGGGGCACGATGCCTTTCCGGCATGGCAGAACTGGGCCGATGATGTCGAGTCGGTCATGGAGTTTCTTGCCAACAACAATCGCTTCGACCATTTCCGCGATCTGATCCACAAGACGCGCACCGCACAGCACCGGGA
The DNA here is from genome assembly GCA_003162875.1 of Granulicella sp. Classification (GTDB taxonomy): domain Bacteria; phylum Acidobacteriota; class Terriglobia; order Terriglobales; family Acidobacteriaceae; genus Edaphobacter. The sequence goes on along the minus strand of PLUT01000197.1, from coordinate 1,619 downwards.
CGCGATGCTCGCCGAGGCACGCGGTGGCTTCTACCTGCATCGCCACGGCTTCAAGGTTCTAGAGTGGGAACCGCTAGGAGAAGGCACTGCGCGGGGCGAAGCAGTAGTGCAGTTGGGCAAGTCTCCAGCGATCTTCGTCGAGGTGAAGCAGCCGAGCTGGCAGGGTGAACGTCTTCCTCTGATGATCGCGGACCAGCGGCGGCTTTCGCCGGAAGACCGAGCTGCGAGGTTGGCACGGATGAAGCAGCCCCGCTTTCTTTCGAATGTCTGCGAGGGCGGAGCCGTCGGCTCGCACCATTTTTCGATGAGCGTGGTACGGCGCAACGCCCTGCACAAGTTCTCCGCAGGTCAACCTAACCTAGTCATCGTCGTCGATGAGTGCAACGTCACGCCGGTGGGCCTGCCATCGCTCGCGCACTATGTGCAGAGCGAGTTCCTTCAGCCTGCTCACGATCCGAACGATCCCGAGGACCGATACACCTATGAGCGGCTGGGAGGTGTTCTGTTCCTGAATACGGTCTCGTTCGGAGTCGATGTGGAGTACAACGTAGAGTTCGTTGAGAACCCCAATGTGATCGCTCCGTGCGCTTTACCGAAAGAGGTCGTCTCCATTTTTGAAACGCTGACGGCGGACACAGATCGCCGGGAAGAGCTGCGTTACGCGGGCTCGAACAGTTTCTTCCGTACCCTCATGAATCGTGACGCGTCGAGCACGCAGACGGCAGTATAAGCGCATGGCGCTTCGTCTGTCCGATGCAGATTTGGGCGCAAACTTACACGCCCGGAGAGAGCAAGCTTTCTTCGTGCCACTCAAAACGGCCGAAGGCGCGGAGTACAACCAGTGCCACGAAAGCGCCGAAGCACACGTGGCGCGTCATGCGGGCTGCCAGGTAGTCCGGGGCTGGCTCATTGAAGACTTTGTTGGCTTCACGTACTTCAATGCGCACACCGTAGTGCGAGACTCGCTCGGTGAACTGTTTGACCCAACCCCAATGAGGCAGCGCTGCCTCTTCATCCTTCATGAAGGAGATGAGGCCGATTTTGCTGTGCAGCGGCAAAATCGTCCGCGGGTACAGTATCCAGTTCTTGAACCGGACTGGGATTCCTTAGGTGCTCCAATCAACGAAGAAACGGCGTTGGATGTTCTCGCTTCAACGCCCCGCTCCGGACGCGGGTCGCCGCAGCGCAGTTTTATAAGTATTTTCGTAGCGGCCTGGCTCATACGTTCTGCATCGAGTGGGGCGGGTTACAGCATCGCGAAGAAATCGGCGAGCCCGTTGCAGGATACCTCTTCGCCACGACACAGGGACCGGCCGGCCAACATGGCCTGGGTGTCATTCCGAGGGACTTTGTGCAGGACTTCGAGCGGGCGTGCGAAGCCACTCTCGATGCGTTAGCGAACGCCCCGGATGGGGACGCCTTGAGAGAGTCCTTTGACCGGGCCTTCAATCGAGTCTTCCTGTTGAAGAACCGGCCACCGCTCCCGTAGAGAGCGAAGTCACCAAAGACGCAACTGAAGGGTGAGGAGGTCTACTCTTCGCCCGGGAATCGCTTGCGGACCGTGTCGAGGATATTCTTGGCGAGTTGCACGCTGTTTGCGACGGCTGCCATTAGCCTTG
>PLUT01000225.1 GCA_003162875.1 Granulicella sp. | reverse complement strand
GGGTGAGGGGATTTATCCGACGCCGGTCATCGGGATCGTGGGGCTACTCGACGACGTCTCGAAGGCTGTGCCGAGTGGATTTCAGAACGTCGGCGACTTCGTCATCATCGCGCAATGGAACCTGCAGGAGAGTGATTGGCGGCGGGAACTAGGGAGCTCCGAGTTCATTCGCACTCTCGGGTGTGAGCCCTACGGCAAGCCGCCGAGCATTGATATTGATTCAACCGCTTACTGCAACCAGATGTTGCAGGACCTCGCGCAGAGCGGCCTGGTGGCGTCTATGTCGGATGTCGGCAGCGGAGGTTTAGCGGTTGCGCTTGCCAAGGCTTCGATCGCCGGAGACATCGGCGTTGACGTAGGTTTCTGGAGTGATGGCGGTGAGGAAACTGCCGCGGAAGCTTTGTTCCAGGAGCGAGCCGGCTCAATTCTGATGACTTGCAAGCCTGCAAACGCTGATTCGGTGATTCGGCGAATCGAACGGCAATCGAACCACTACGTGGCGTTGCCAATCGGCAGGACAGTTACTGAGGGCTTTCGGCTCGATTGGGAGCGGCAGCCCGCGATCTCTCTGTCGCTGGGTGAGCTTCGCGCCGCCTTCTCTTCCACCCTTGAATCGCAGCTTGCGGCGGAGGTGGTGACCGCATGAGCGAAATGGTCAAGGCGGTGGTGGCTGGTGGAGACAACCGCAGGTCCTTCGACTGCGGTCGCGATGCGACCTTCGCTCAGGATGACAGTTCTGTGGAAGGAGAGGAGCAGGACTCCACGCCCTTCGACAAGCTGCGCGAGGAGTGCGGGGTGATGGCGGTGTACGGGCATCCGGAGGCGGCGCGGATGACGTACTGGGGCTTGTACGCGCTGCAGCATCGCGGGCAGGAGTCGGCGGGGATTGCGGCCGCCGATGGCAGCGATGTGACCGACATCAAGGGCATGGGCCTGGTGAGCGAGATTTTTACCGACGAGGTGCTGGCGAAGCTGCCGGGGCACATGGCGATCGGGCACACGCGCTACTCGACGACCGGGGACTCGGCGCTGCTGAACGCGCAGCCGATCTCGGTGGAGTCGACCAAGGGACTGATTGCGATTGCGCACAACGGGAACCTGGTCAACCTGGGCAACTCGCGCACGCGGCTGGAGCGCGACGGCGCCGTGTTCCAGACCACGTCGGACACGGAGATTATCGTGCAGCTGATCGCGCACTCGCGCTGCAACACGCTGGTGGACTGCATTGCCGACTCGCTCGCCCACGTCGATGGTGCGTTCTCGATTGTGATGATGACGCGCAACCGCATCTTTGCGGCGCGCGATCCGCACGGCTTCCGGCCGCTATCGATGGGGCGGATTGCAGGAGTGAACGGCGCGCCGGATACGTTTGTGTTCGCCAGCGAGACCTGCGCGTTCGACCTGCTGCATGCGAAGTACGAGCGCGACGTGGAGCCGGGCGAGCTGGTGATGGTGAGCGAGGACGGCGTGACCAGCCGGCGGTTTGCGCGGGAGCATGTGCCGCCGGCCAGCTGCATCTTCGAGCATGTCTACTTTGCGCGGCCGGACTCGCGCATCTTCGGGCGCTGGGTGCAGCAGTCGCGCGAGGAGATGGGGCGGCAACTGGCGCGCGAGAGCGGCGTGGCGGCGGACCTGGTGGTCCCGGTGCCGGACTCGGGCGTGACCGCGGCGCTGGGCTATGCCGCGGAGAGCGGAATACCGTTCAACTTTGGGCTGATCCGCAACCACTACGTGGGCCGCACGTTCATCCAGCCGGAGCAGCGGACGCGCGACTTCGGCGTGCGCATGAAGCTGAACCCGGTGCGGAATCTGCTGGAGGGCAAGCGGGTGATCCTGGTGGACGATTCGATCATCCGCGGGACCACATCCAGAAAGATTGTGCGCATGGTGCGCGCGGCCGGGGCGAAGGAGGTGCACATGCGCATCTCGTGCCCGCCGACCATCAGCCCATGTTTTTATGGCGTGGATACGCCGTCGAAGAAAGATTTGATTGCGGCGAACAAGTCGGTTGCGGAGATCTGCAAGTTTATTGAGGCGGACTCGCTGGCGTATCTGTCGCTGGTGGGGCTGACCCACTCGTGCACGCAGGGCGAGCCGGCGCACGGTATGTCTCCGGCAAGCTATTGCACAGCGTGCTACACCGGCGTTTATCCGACCGCGTGGGTGGACGTGGAGGATATACTGCCAGCGACAGTGGGAGCGTAGGGAGCAGGCCGGCAAGCTCGTTTGACCGCAGTACGGCCCGAAGCAGGGAACGACCACGGATTCACACAGAGCAGGATCGAAAAGGCGGTCGAAGTGGCAGGGATAGTTGGATGCAAGGACTCCGGACACACCCGGAGGCGGCGACTGCTGCTTGCGGTCGTGGGATGGATGGCCGTGGCACTCCCGTGCGCGGGGCAAACTACAGCGCTGCCGGGGTCGCCTGATGCGGCGGCGAAGGTGCCGCAGTTCGAGGTGATCTCAGTAAAGCCGGACAAGAGCGGCCGTGGCGGCGGAATGGCCCGCTTTCATGCGGACGGACTGACCGTGGTGAACATGTCCGTGCACGACATGCTGACGGCGGCGTTTCACGTCTTCGACGACCAGGTAGTGAACGAGCCGGCGTGGGTGAAGACAGAGCTTTGGGACATCGATGCGAAGGTTGGGGGCGACGACGTAGCCGCCCTGCAGAAACTGAGCTTCGACCAGCGGGCAGCGATGTTCCAGCAGATCGTGACCGAGCGGTTCGGGCTGAAGACGCACAACGAGACGCGCGAACTGCCGGTGTTTGCGCTGGTGGTGGCCAAGGGCGGCGTGAAGATGACGGTCGCGAAACCGTTTCCGAATCCGCCGGCGGTGGCGAAGAACGGTCCGGGCAGTCTGACGTTGACCGGCCGCGGCAAGCTGGAGGCGGAAGGCACAACCATGCCCTACGTGGCGACGGTGCTGGAGAACGCGGTGCAACGGAAGGTGGTCGACCGGACCGGATTGACCGGCGCCTACGACTTCACGCTGACGTGGACGCCGGACCAGCCGGGGAATGTGGAGGCGGGCGGCGTGGCGTTGCCGGCGGGCGACGAGTCCGCGCCCTCAATCTTTACCGCGGTGCAGGAGCAGTTGGGTCTGAAGCTGGAGGCGAGCAAGGGACCGGTGGACGTGATCGTGGTGGACCAGGTTGAGAAGCCGGAGGCGGACTAGAGCCGGGAGCTGGGTGTGACGGCAGGGCGAGGACAATACGATATATGTCACAGTCACGCCGGGCCGGGTGCGGGATACTGCTTGCAAACGGATGGGAAGCCTCCATCCAGATCGTCGCTCCGGTTGTTGCAGCCCTCCTTGGCACAGCCGGCCCTGGCGGTTCGGTCCTGCTCCCACCGGGTTTGCGGCAGGATCATTCCGCGTTCCAACTGCTTGCGGGCAGGCGGGCGACGTGCCCACCCATGGCGCGTCAGGCGACGAAGTGATGGACTCAACGAGTGCGGGGCGCCTGACGATGCGGCGCGCCGCACTCCCTGAGTCTGACGGCCATTCCGCGACGTCGATTGCGCTCGATCTTTGTGATGTGGGTCACACATGAGCGGCGAAAGCGGCTTTCTTGCCTGCACGTTCCTGCACTGGCGCGGTCGGCGCATTTTGATACAACATAGGGAGGGGCGAAAACCGCACGGCGCCCCGCGCGTCCCCCGGGCAGGCGTTGGTTGGGTTGGTTGCGGCCGCACGGGGGCTCGATGGAGATGGCGGGGATCGGCAAGACGCTACGCGAGACCAGGTTGAAGTGGCAGCTTACCCTGCGCGAGGTGGAGGAGCGCAGCTCGCAACTGGCGCAGAAGTGGCAGAATCCTGCGTACCGGATCTCGGCGAGCTGGCTGGACCGCGTGGAGCGCGAGAACCGCGAGCTCTCCGCGACCAAACTGATTGTGCTGGCGGTGCTGTACGGGCTGAGCGCAGAACAGATGCTGGGGCTGATTCCCAGCACCGACACGGACAACAAGCTGGACCAGGTCTCGGCGCCAAACTCCACGCTGCTGCTGGTGCAGGGCCCGCTGGAGGAGCACGCGCGGCAGTGGCTGCCGGACAGCTTTATGGCGGAGACGCCGCCGGAGACGACGACGCTGCTGCACTCCGAGCCGGGCATGCTGCCCAGCCACTACCGGCGAGGCGTGATCGGACAACGCGACCATATGCTGGAGCCGATGATCCGGCCCGGGTCGATTGTGCTGATCGACACGCAGAAGCGCACCATCGCCAGCCGGCGGGAGTGGACGCACGAGTTTGACCGGCCCATCTACTTCCTGATCACGCGGAACGGGTACGCGTCGGGGTTCTGCGAACTGGACCGCGACGCGGATTGGCTGACGCTAGTGCCGCACCCGCTCTCCTACGAATCGAGCAAGCGCTGGCGTTTCCGCAAGGAGATCGAGGTGATCGGCACGGTGGCGGGTGTGCTGACGCGGCGGCTGAATTAGCCGCAGGCATTCAAAGATTTCCCCAGATTAATCCGTGGTTTTGATGCAAGAAAAGATGGTTAGCGATGGGGGAGTCCCTTTTGAGTTAACAGGACTTGACGAAACGAACGGGTTCGCGGACGGGAGTCGCGTTCTGGTTGTTGGCCCGGCGTTGGGGTCGGATCTTTCCTGCTTGTTCCACTGCGTGCTCAAAATTCTTCCTCTCGTGATCCCGACATTTGTTGCAAACACAAGTGGTTAGCGGAATGGAGTCCCTTCGTGGTTAACAATGCTTGATGAAAACAAAGTAGTTAGTGGAGGGGAGTCACTTTTCGGTTAACAAGTGGCCCTTTAACGGCGAAAGACCCGGCATGATGGCCGAGCCTTTTCTTATTCAATTCCACTACGTTAAGTATAGCGAAAGGACGATAACTCATCTGCCATGCCGGGAGAAAAGATATCGTGCGTGGTTTGAGGGGGTTGTTGGGTTTTCCACGGTTTTGGGGGCTTGACAGGTTTTTGGAGGTTCGAGGTTCGAGGTGGGCGAGGGTGCGTGGCGGTATGGCCGGATAAAGACAATACGGAGGTTCTGGACCCGATGAAACTGAATCCAGAATGACGGCGCGGCAGGGATCCAGAATGACGGCGCGGGAGTGGCGATAGTGCTAGATTGCCTGCTGTAGCTGGACGAGGCCGGGAGCGCCGGCCTGGTCGCAGAGGTCCAGCAGCAGCCGGGTCATGCGGTAGTAGGTGACGACGGCGCGCTGCGCGTAGTCGGTAAACGAGGAGCGCAGGTTGCCGGTCTGGGCGGCGCCCTTCAGGCGGCCGACGTGCCACTCGATCTCGCGCGCATTCAGGCGAAGCTGCTCGGCCACCACCAGCGCTTCAGGATAGTAGCGCTGGAGGTAGGTGGCGAGATCGACCAGAACCCGGCAGTTGCGCTCGACGACTTGGAGGCCCTCCAGACCGCCCAGCAGCTTCCAGATGGTGTCGTCGTCGAGGGCAAAGCTTTCATTCTGCTGGCGGGGATTGCCTCGCTCGTCGAGGGGGCCGACGGCGTCGAGCGCGACGGTGGCAATGGCCTCGCGGTCGATCCAGGTGAGGCGGCGGAGCAGGTCTTCCCAGGTGTCGCCGGCGGAGCGGCGGGCGCGCAGGTAGTAGTGCACCAGCGTGCCGGAAAGCGCCACCAGAAGAAATGCGGCGAGGACGACAAAGTAGAGGTTTCTCAACGGTTCCTCCGACCCCGAATCCGAATGAGATCATCTCTTACCCGATTCTGCAAGAGCAAAATCTGTGCACGCATTACTTCGGGCAGCTCGCGCGGCGCCGGCGCCTCCTGCCACAGCGTGACAATCCAATAGACCTGGCACGCGAGCCAGACCAGCTTCCGCGCGCGGATGAGCCCAGCGAAGATGGCGTTGTGTGCGCTGATGCCAACCGGGGCGACGCCGATGCCGATTGCGAGACTGAGGAGGGAATAGGCCCCGAGCCCCTGCGCAATGCGGGCGACATGCGTCTTCCAGGGCAGCCCTACCGTTGCCGTCAGCACCACGCTTCCCACGAAGAGCTCGCACATCAGGAGGGAAGAAAAGAAGTCGGCGCGGAGGATGAAGGTCTGCACGCGGAGAGGTGCGGGAGGCTGGGCGATCCAGGAGAGCAGGAAAGCTACGCCCGCGCTGGCGGCGACCAGGCTAAGGAAAGCCCGGCGCACATCGCGCGCCCATGCACCCGTGGGGCAGAAGACGTGCACCGCCAGCTCGTAAAAGACCAGGACCTGAAGACCTACGTCCAGGATTTCGAGAGAATAATAGATGCTCCGGTAAGTGGCAAAGGCGAGGTGGTAGAAGGCCAGAAACTCGGCGATGTTAGCGAAGACCGAGAAAGCCACATAGGTGGTGAAGGCGGGGAAGCTGCCTGCGCGACGGCGCACAAACAACACCATCAGCAGAAGCAGATTGTTGGCTGAGGCGGCCGTCCAGACGATGCGAACAAAAGCGGTAGGATGCATCTCTCGCCTCCGCCGGACGGCCACCCTCGGCCGAAATTCTCCGCCACGAAGCTAGCGCGAGTGTACCGCGACCAGGCAACTGCCGTCCGTGCAACCAGGGTTGGGACCGCTGCCGCTACCGCCGGCGCTGCCGTCCGGTGTGGGATGGGGGATGGTGATCTGGGCGACGGCAGAGCCGGCCATGAGCAAGCCGAGGGTGAGGGCGAGAGCCGATTTGCGAAGCAGATGGGTTGTCATTGTGTGTCTCCTTGGGAGCGCTATGCGCTGGGTAGGAGACTAGCCGACGATGCCGTAACTGTTTGAATAGAAATAGATTTGTTGCGTATAAGAAACTTTTAAGAAACCGCGGAGCGGCGACCGAGCGGCAACTGCCACGCGAATGTGCGCAGCGCGAAAAAGCGACGGGGGCGGAGATGGCGGTTCGGGTGGCTGGCGAAATTGCTTATAAGCAACAAGCCGGAGGGCGCGGTTGGGCCGGTCTGCGGAAGCCGATGCGGGGAGCCTGGGCGGGCGGGTGCGGGGAACACCTGTGCCGGAGGCCTGATGAATACAGGATTTTCGCGTGTTGCCCATGGGCCGGCCGACGCGGCCGGGGCGGGTCGTCGCGCCGGGTGGAGCGCGCGCCGTTGCTTATGGGCAATTCGCCGGGAATTGCCAACACTTCCACGCCACATCCTGCGAGCCTTAGCTGGAAGGCTACGCAGAGCGGTATATGGCCTGAGTGCTGGGCGTCTTGAAAAGGGCGCCGAGCACTCTTTCTCTTTTAAGGGGCGGTCGTACGTTCTACGTTGCCCGTTCTACGTTGCACATTGAGGACACAACGGGAGTGGCGCGACGGCATGGGGCGCCCGGCGGAAAGAGCCGGAGGATTGGGGCGGGTTGAGGAAGACGCAGGTCCTTCGACTGCGGTCGCCTTGCGACCTTCGCTCAGGATGACAGAGCTTGGGGGAGTGGTTAAAAGCCAACGACGGGGATTCTGGACTTCGTCCAGAATGACGGGCCGGAGAACAATCACGGGCTGAGGAACGATGACGGGCTGGAGGATACGGCCTAGAATCGGGTTATGGCGGAGGCGGTGGAGACGCGGGTGGTGCATGCGGTGTGTTCGCACGACTGTCCGGACTCGTGCGGCGTCCTGGTGACGGTGGAGTCGCTGACGAATGGCGATCACCCCAGCGATCAGAGATCGCCGGGGACCCCGATTGATCAC
>PLUT01000079.1:13161-13306 GCA_003162875.1 Granulicella sp. | reverse complement strand
CGGTCAGGGACGAAGCCTATCGTCGTTCCGAGAGGCTCGTAAAGCGTCTGGCAACCGCAGAAAAACGTGTCTCTGATCTCCACCGGGAATTGAAGGAATGTGGACTCGCCATCGACGCCGCAAGCAAACAGGCCACGGCCGAGCA
>PLUT01000079.1:0-13072 GCA_003162875.1 Granulicella sp. | reverse complement strand
ACCGTCCACCTGCGCGCCGGGGAACTACCATCAGGCCGCTTGATCGTGTCGGTTTCGCGTCACGTAGTGGCGGTGATTGACGGAACGATCCACGACACCCACGATTCGAGTCGAGACGGCACGCGCTGCGTCTACGGCTACTTCCAAAAACGCCCAGCGTAGCTCTCATTATCGTCAAGCCAGCCCGGAGGCCATATCCGGGCATTTTTGCGTTACGAGGAGTTCCAAGCATGACCCCAATCCAAGAACGGGCTGGCTGCCTATGGCAGTCCGCAGATCCTGCTGATATTTGGCTCAACGAGTCGGGGCCTCAGTCCCCGAAGGTCGTCACCTGTCAGACGCCCCAAGGTGGTATAGCGATTGTCCGGGTGGAAGACCTGAATTTCATTGGCGCCGGACTGTTCGGCACGGGTCGGCCATGTCTCGGAGGCTCTGCAAAGTGGACGGGAAACGCGTATAGGTATGGCGTCTACACCAGCCACAAGCCCTACAGCGGCCCCGTAATCGTCATCCTCCAATCTTCTGGTGGCGGCATGGTCGGACTCCAGTTTGACTTCAGAACCAGCGAGGAAACGTGGCACCACCTCGCGACGACGTCGAGCCCGGAGATGCTCTGGAACTTCTGCCATGAGCTGTTTGAGTTGCATCGGGAAGCCCTCGAAGGGCAGAAACGAACGGTGTTCGCGGCTTTCGTTGAGGGCCGGCTGAAGAAATCGAAGCGAAAGGGTCACTATCAAGTGACGATGGTGCCGCAAGCGGCATGAATGTCTATGGCCTCTCAGGCTGCTTCATCCTTTTAGTCATGGTTCCGCTCGCGGCCGTACTGCACGAGCGGAGCCTTCGGCGCAACGGCTATGCGGAGGACATCGATGGCACAATTCAAGGGAATCGTCGGCTACCACGTCACGATAAGTCGAAGTGTTCACCGGATCGTACGGAATGGATTAGTCCCGACCCACGGCCTCCGGTCCCGAACGCAGGGCGAGTCGCGTAGGGTCTTCAGATATTGCTGGACCTATCATCACAAATATTGATTAGCCAGTGATGAGATGAGACTGTCCACAGGTGACCCATAGAGATTATCCGGCTGCTCCCTTCGCAAACGCTTTCACGGACCGAACCGCCGGCCTCGGAATTGCGCGCTCCCTTCGTTCCCGAGCGAGGAAGACATCCGCAGATAGTTTAAATCGGGCACTCAATCGTCTCAGTTGGTCCAGGGTGAGTTTGCGCTTTCCGGCCAGAAACATCGAAACTGCGCTCTCCGACCCGAATTGTGGAATCAGATCGCGTTGCGTAAGGCCCTGTTGTTCGATCAGAAATCGCACACCGAAACTGGATCGGCGGCAGCAATCGGGTAGTACTTCTGTTCGTAACGCTCCACCAGCAATGTAAGCAACTCAATGGCTTCCTCTTCCGATGGCGTTGGTTCTGGCAGAGCCGTCAGGCGAAACAAGGCGTCCGTATAGGCTTGATTGACCCGTTTGAAACACCACAAGTGCATTAGAAACCGCGCCCTCCATCCCGGAAGGCTCGCCAAAGCATGGGTTGTATCCGATGAAAACAGGACGTTGAGAGAGTCCAACCGCGCTGTTCCAATAAGGTGTGGGTTAAGAAACACGCCACTTGCAGAAAAGCGTTAGTGGCCTACTGCTCTCTCGCACAGAACTCATTACAAATCTGTGACATACAAACAAATCCTTGCGGTACGTCGCTTTAGAGATAGACTGATGATCTCTCCAAGAGGACATTATCCGCGTGGCCGGGCCTGGTGAAATTACGGTGCTTCTCCGCGAGTGGGGCGACGGGAAACCTGGCGCCACCGACCATCTTTTTGAGCTCGTCTATCCACAATTGCGAAGCATTGCAGGTGCCCTGTTTCGTGGGGAACGTCCTGAAAATCTCCTGCAGCCCACTAGCGTTGTGAATGAGTTGTTTCTCAAACTCGTTCGGCAACGCAATCTTCGTTTCGAAGATCGCGAGCACTTTTACAGTCTTTCCGCCCGCATCATGCGGCGGGTTCTGGTCGATCATGCACGCTCGGAACGAAGACAAAAGCGTGATGGCGGAGTATCTATTCCCCTGGACGAAGGCTTGGCTTGGGTCGATGCGAAACAGGCAGAGATGATCGACCTGGACCGAGTACTGGCGGAACTTGAGGAGTTGGATCAGCGCAAGTGTCGGATGGTCGAACTTCGCTTCTTCATGGGGTTTACGGTAGAAGAAACCGCAGAACTGCTGAGTATTTCCAAAGCTAGCGTCGACCGCGATCTCAGATTTGTGCGGGGCTGGCTTTATGACCGCCTTCATACGGCGTGACGCACTTTTCTGCTATTTCGCGCCAACAAGGTGGGCGGACGAAGAATGAGACGAGATGCAGATATATGGGACGAGTTGCAAACTCTGTTCCACCTGGCTGAGGCTACACCTGAGCTGGACCGTGAACGGGTGCTGGCAGAAAACTGTTCCGACCCCGAGCTTCTTCGCCGAGTCATGACCATCTTTCGCGCGGCCCACGTTGAGGTGGAGGTGGAACAGACCCAACCCTGGAGCGGATCGATTTTGAGCAATAGGATCGGCCCGTACACAATCATTCGGCATCTTGGGACGGGGGGCCTGGGATCCGTTTATCTGGTGGAACGAATGGTGGGCGGTGTTGTGCAGCGGTCAGCTCTGAAGGTCCTGGCGCCGCACGCGGCAGGACCGGCCTTCATCGAGCGATTCCACCGGGAGCAGCATATTCTGGCCTCGCTCGAACATCCCAACATTACGCGCATGCGGGATGCAGGACTCGGCGACGATGGCCAGCCCTATCTGGTGATGGAATTCGTTGATGGCATCCACCTGGATACATATTGCGATGATAGAGTTCTCGGAATTCCGGAACGGCTGGAGATATTTTCCCAAGTCTGTGATGCCGTTGCATACGCCCACCGCAACCTGGTGGTTCATCTCGACCTAAAGCCTTCCAACATACTGGTGACAGCCGACGGGATGGTGAAGCTGCTGGATTTTGGCACATCAAAGTTGATCCAGCCAGACAGCCTCTTGACGACGACGATTACGGCAACGCCCGCCTACGCCAGCCCTGAACAATTGCGTAACGACCCTGTGACGACGGCATGCGACATCTATTCGCTCGGAGCAGTTCTGTTTGAACTGCTCTCTGGGCGCCGCCCCAATGACAAGGCGTCGATCGCCATCATGATCGAACGCGCTATGAAAGAGCAGGAACCCGAGAGCCTGCAACTCGCGGTTACGGAAGAGGCGGCAGCCAATCGGGGATTGACAGCAAGCCGGCTGCGCACAGTCCTTGGTGGTGACCTTGCAACCATCGTGGCGAAGTGCCTGAGTCCGCGTCCGGGAGATCGGTATCCGTCGCTGGATGCGCTCGCCGGGGACATACAGCGCTTTATGGATGGCAGGCCGGTGTTGGTGCGTCCCCAGACAAGGTTCTACAGAATTGGCAAGTTCGTACGCCGCAATCGGAAAGCGGTCATAGTGGGCGTATTGGTGAATGTGGCGATCGTGGCAACCCTCGGTTATGCGGCGTGGAGACAGCAACAAGCAATCCGCGAAGGACAACGCGCGCTTCGAATGCAGACTTTCATGTATCGGCTCTTCAAGCTGGCGAACTCGAATTACACGGGGAAGCCTGCGGTGACTGTTCCGGAGTTTCTTGAACTCGGAGTGAAGATTCTGCCGGACTATATCAAGGATACTGCAGATCTGCGCGAGGCGCAATTGAGTCTCGCCGAGTCCATGTTTGAGAACGGGGATATGAAGAATGCCCAGAAAGTGTTTTCAGATGTTATCGCAAGTGCAAAAACTGCAGGAGATGTTGGAGCAGAGGCTGAGGCCGAAGCATTCTCCGGGAACATCGCCTACCAGCAAGGGCCGATGGATCTGGGCGAGAAGCTCACGGCCCACGCGTTGGAGTTGTCGAAGAAACCCGGCGTTTCACCGGCAGTTCGTGCCTGGAGCGCAATTTACTATGCCTGGAACCGCGAGAACAATGGATTTCATAGCGACGAGAACCTGCGCCTGCTGGAGTTCGCTGTAAAGGAATCTCGCGATTATCACCTGCCCCCGCACGAAACTGCTGAGGCGCTTGACAACCTCGGTGCCGGCTACGACATGCACGGACGAACGGCCGAGGCTGAAGCAGCTTATACCCAGGCGCTTGAAGTCTACGGCCAGGATCCATCGGCATTGTGCGATCAATCCGAGATCTATGGCGACCTGGCCTTTATCAAAGACAAGCGTGGCCAGCTTCCTGAAAGCCTCCAGTTGTATCAACGTGCTTACGACGGATACAAGACCTGTTCTGGCGCTGAGAGTCGAGGTGCACTTATCGAGCAAGACTATCTCGCTGGAGCGTTAATCAAGCTCGGTCGGGCGAAAGAGGCTATACCGATTCTGGAAGCATCACTGCCCGCGTGGAGAAGGGTTGCAGGCTCAAGCCCTGATCTCGGAGATCCGTTCTATTTTCTGGTACAGGGTTATCTCGCGACTGGACGCTACCAGGATGCGGAGAAGACAGCGAAGGTGTTGGTGGACTTGCAGACTGGCAAAGTCGCCCCTACCGATCGTCGTTTCGGCATTGCGCATCTGTTTTGGGCGCGGGCGCTGGCCGGACAGAACCGCTATGAGGACGCATTGCCGCACGCCGAGATTGCCGACAAGCTACTCCAGGTTGATGCAAATCCTGGCCCCAACAAATTGGGCGTAGAGGCGCATCAGTTGCTACTTGATATCAAGTCCAGGCTGGCCAGCCAATAGGAAGCCTGTGCTGAAGACAGCTCCCCGAAAAATAAATCAGATAGGTTGACGCAGTTTTGCCGCAGACAGCGCGAACTGTACAGGAGGAGACTCGCCATGAGAGCAAAACTGCACCCTGCATCGCTTCTGTCCTGATTCTCTTTCCAGCCCAAATGTCGCCGGAAATGTTCAGGCGAACTCATTGACTGCGCTTTCCGTTCACATGCCCGCTGCAATGTCACCCCCGGTGACGGCCAATCACGGGGAGTTGCCCTGGCAGCTCCGATAAGGAACAACGATGACTCTCGCCTCGCGTCCTGATGTTCTCAAGCGGCCTTTACCTCTCTGCTTGTATCCCCTGCCGGCATGGCTGTTTCTCGCAGTTCTGGTTCCCGCCGCGCAGTCGCAGGCAACGTATACAGGCACCGTTGACTTCGGCGCTGTCAATGTGGGCGCTGCCAGTGGGCCCCAGACTCTGACCTTCAGCTTCTCTAGTCCCACTGCGCTTAACGTCACTACGCCAGTGCAAGTGTTGACCATGGGAGCCGCAGGCCTAGACTTCAAGAACGCAGGGACTGGAACCTGCGGAGGCAGCACCTATAGCTCATGCACCGTGATTGTGACGTTCTCGCCAACGGCTCCGGGGTTGCGCCTGGGGGCGGTTGTAATCGAAGGTGCCTCTGGAAACGTGCTGACGACCGCCTATATCCATGGCCTCGGCCAGGGGCCGCAGATCGCCTACAACCCGGGTGTTGCAAGTAATGTTGGCATCAGCGCGACCGATCCCCAGGGCGTAGCAGTGGACGGCACAGGCAACGTCTACATCGCGGATAATGGGACTAGTTCCGTGTACAAAGTCACCCCGGGTGGAATTCAAACCACGTTCACAAGTGGGATAACAGGGTTGGACGGGATCACATTGGACGGAGCAGGCAACGTCTATCTTGCGAGTACATCCTCGACGACAATCACGAAGATAACCCCGAGCGGCGCGCAGAGCACAATCGGAAGTGGGCTTTCCTTCCCGGCGGGCATGGCAGCGGATGGTCTTGGCGATATCTTTATCGCCAATGTCGGTGCGAACAACATAGTCGAAGTGACGCCATCGGGCACTCAGACCACACTTGGAACCGGGCTAAATACGCCGGCAGGGGTTGCGGTGGACGCCGCCGGCAACGTCTTCGTCGCGGACACGAGTAATGGCCGAGTCATAAAGATCGCCCCGGGCGGCGCGCAAACAGAAATCGTTGGTCCTCCCTTCGACTTTCCTGAGAGCATTGCCGTTGACGCGGCCGACAATCTATATGTTGCTCTGGCGAACGGAGAGGTCTACCAGATCACTCCAGCACCGCAGGCTGTCAACCTATTGGCGACGCTGTCCTTCCCTGTCGGCGTCGCGGTGGACAGTGTGGGCAATGTCTATGTGGCTCAGGGCAACATTGCAGTTGAGTTGAACCGCAGTACAGCGCCGACAGTTGAATTTCTCGCCACCGACCCGGTCGGATCTCTCAGCACGGACAGCCCGCAGTCCGTCACCATCGACAATATCGGCAATGCCAGCCTTAGCTTCCCTGTGCCGGGTTCGGGAACAAACCCGAGCATTTCGACCGACTTCTCGCTCGGCACTACAACGACCTGCCCAAAGTTGACCACATCGTCGAGCACCGCGGGAACACTGGCGAGCGGGGCCACATGTCTGTATGCGATCGACTTCACTCCAACCACAGCAGGCACCATCAGCGGAGCACTCGTCACAACCGACAACGCACTGAATGTGACCAATGCAACGCAGAGCGTCGCCCTGAACAATAAAGGTGTTCCCGCGCTCATCGCAGCAACCGTGACGGTAAATACCGTGGTTGCAACTGCCACAGGTTCACCGATTCCTGTAACCGCTACGACAGTGCCCGCGGGGTTGGCTGTCACCATTCTGTATGGTCCGTTTGGGGGCACTCCGAACAGTACCGTGGATCCCTCGGCGCCTGGCTTCTATAGCGTAACGGCCACGGTGACGACTCCTGGCTACAGCGGCTCCGGCGCCGGCTATCTCATCATCAACGGCCCACCGCAAACGACACCCACCATCACCTGGGCAACGCCGCCACCCATTACCGTTGGAACAGCGCTGAGTGCTTCGCAGTTGAATGCAATCGCCTCAACTCCGGGAACATTCACCTACAGCATTGCGGCTGGGACAGTCCTAGCCGCCGGGTCATATCCAATCACGGCGAGTTTTACGCCAACCGATACGACCGACTTCACGTCCGCAAGCGCGACCGTCACGCTGGTCGTTCAAGGCAACATACAGGCCATCACTCCCATTAATTTTGGAACGATAAACATTGGGACCACCAGTTCCACTGAGACCGTAACCTTTCAAATTCTGAACGCGGTAACCCTGAACTCCACCGCTCCGGATCAGGTGTTTACGCAGGGGACGGTAGGGCTTGACTTCCACAACACGGGCGCCGGCACATGTGCTGCGGGAGCCTACGCGATAGGTGCCAGTTGCACGGTCACGGTCAACCTTACGCCCGCTACAGCAGGTGCTCGCTCCGGGGCAGTCGTCCTCGTGGACACTTCCGGCAACGCACTCGCTACCGCCTATCTCTATGGGATCGGAGCGGGTCCGCAGATTGCCTACGATCCGGGCGTTCAAAGCGCGTTTGCCAGCGGAGTCGTCTCCGAAGGCGTAACGACGGACACAGCAGGAAATGTCTACATCAACACTGGAAGCTCTGTCGTGAAGGTCGCACCAGGTGGAGCGCAGACTACCGTGGGCACCGGATTCTCCTCGGAGGGTGGAATCGCCGTAGACGGAGCCGGCAACCTGTATGTTGCGGACACCGGCAACAACCGTATCGCGGAGTTCACTGTGACGGGCACCATCCGCAATGTGGGCACTGGCTATAACTTCCCCTACGGCGTTGCTGTTGATGGAGCAGGTAATGTGTACGTCGCGGATACAAAGAACGGCCAGGCTGTCGAAGTTACGGCCGCAGGAGTGCAGAGCACAATCGCGACCGGATTTACGTATCCGGAAGGAATCGCAGTAGACGGCGCGGGCAACGTCTATGTCTCCGACAACCAGGGCGGAGCCGGCATCGTGTTCAAAGTCGCTCCGGGCGGGACTCAGAGCATCGTCACCACGGGCTTGCTGAGTCCCGCCGGCGTCGCCGTCGATGCCGCTGGAAATGTCTTTGTTGCAGGCGCAACCAACCAGACTGTGGCGAAGGTTTCAACTACTGGAGTCAAGACCACGTTTGTCAGTGGCCTCAGTTTTCCGTTCGGCCTGGCGGTCGATTCCGCCGGCGACCTCTTTATTGCGCATGCCACCAGCGCCGCTGGAGTCATTGAAGTCAATCGCAGTACAATTCCCAGTCTGTCGTTCGCGAGCACCAACGTCGGTTCGGTCAGTTCAGATAGCCCGCAAGCTGTCACCGTCGAGAACATCGGCAATGCCACCCTCAGCTTTCCCAGACCAGCTACCGGGACGAACGCCAGCATCTCGACCAACTTCCTGCTCACTCACTCCACCACGTGCCCTCAATCGACTGCCGCATCGACGCTCACTAGCGGCGCCTCCTGCGTCTATTCCGCCGAATTTCTGCCGACGGCCTCAGGAGTACTTAGCGGCTCCATTGCGCTCACCGACAATGCGCTCAACGTTGCTGGCAGCATCCAGAACATTGTGCTGAGCGGCACCGGAAACTCGACCACCATCACTGCAACCGTGACTCTTGGCAGCCTTAGTCAGACGTACACCGGGTCGCCATTGTCAGCCACCGCGGCCACCAGCCCCGCCGGACTCACCGTCGCCTTCACCTACAACGGCAGCGGCACGCCGCCTACGGCTGCCGGGACGTACGCCGTAGTCGGAACCGTCACCAGCTCCGGATATACCGGGTCAGCAACCGGCACTCTCACCATCGCCAAGGCCATACCAGTAATTACGTGGGTTACCCCGGCAGCTATCTCCGCTGGAACCGCCCTGAGCGCGACCCAACTGAATGCGACCGCGACCGTCGCCGGCACGTTCGTCTATAGTCCTGTAGCGGGCACGATTCCGGCTACCGGGACGGACACCCTCAGCGTCACCTTCACTCCTACGGATACGACCGACTACACCACCTCGACCCAGACCGTCTCGCTCGCAGTAGGGCAGACAACGCCTGTCATTACCTGGGTGGCGCCCTCGGCCATCTCGTATGGGACGGCTTTGAGCGCGACTCAATTGAACGCAACCGCGTCGGTAGCCGGCACATTCGTCTATACCCCGGCGGCCGGCACAACTCCGACAGCCGGGACTGACACGCTGAGCGTGACCTTCACTCCCGCCGATACAACCGACTACACCACGGCAACCAAGACAGTGTCGCTCGTGGTGAACCAGGCTACACCGACGATCAGTTGGACCACACCCACGGCCATCACTTACGGAACAACGCTGGGCGCAACGCAATTGAACGCGACCGCTCCGGTAGGTGGCACATTCGTCTATACCCCGGTGGCGGGTACTACTCCGGCCACCGGGACCGACACGCTAAGCGTGACATTTACCCCTACCGATACCACCGACTATACGACCGCGACGAAGACCGTCTCCCTGGTAGTAGGTCAGGCCACGCCGGTCATTACCTGGACCGCTCCGGCTTCCATCACCTATGGAACATCGCTGAGTACCACGCAGTTGAACGCGACCTCTTCTGTTCCCGGCACGTTCTCGTACAATCCCGCCGCGGGGGCAACTCCGACAACCGGTACCGATTCACTGAGCGTGACCTTCACCCCGACTGACGCAACCGACTACACCTCGACAACCAAGACGGTCTCGCTGGTTGTTAGCCAGGCCACGCCAGCCATCACATGGGCGACGCCAGCAGCCATCTCCGCAGGAACCGCCTTGAGTACCACTCAACTAAACGCGACCGCCTCCGTACCCGGAACTTTCGTCTATAACCCCGCGGCAGGCACGATTCCGGCTGCTGGAACCGATACGCTAAGCGTCACCTTCACGCCGACAGACACGACTGACTACACCACAGCTACCAAGTCTGTCTCACTCGCAGTTGGTCAGACCACGCCAATCATCACCTGGGCGACACCCTCAGCCATCTCGTACGGAACTGCCCTGAGCGCAACCCAAATTAACGCGACTGCCTCAGTCGCCGGCACCTTCGTTTACACCCCTGCTTTGGGTGCAATTCCGGCCGCCGGTACCGACACCCTCAGCGTCACCTTCACGCCCACCGATACAACCGACTACACCACGGCAATAAAGACCGTCTCGCTCACAGTAGGACAGACAACTCCTGTCCTGACTTGGTTAGCCCCGTCAGCCATCACCTACGGAACGGCGCTGAGCACGACTCAACTGAATGCGACGGCATCGGTTCCAGGCACATTCGTCTATACCCCGGCGGCCGGCACAACTCCGACGGCCGGGACTGACACGCTGAGCGTGACCTTCACCCCCAATGACACAGCCGACTACACCACAGCAACCAAAATCGTCTCGCTCGTCGTGAGCCAGGCTACGCCGGTCATTACCTGGGCCACGCCGGCTTCCATCTCCTATGGAACTGCTCTCAACGCCACGCAATTGAACGCAACCGCCTCGGTTCCCGGAACGTTCGTCTACACTCCCGCAGCGGGGACGGTGCCCGCGATGGGTTCGGACACCCTCAGCGTCACCTTCACGCCCACGGATACGACCGACTACACCACAGCAACCAAGACCGTCTCGCTCACCGTAGGACAGACGACGCCTGTCCTGACGTGGCCACCCCCCGCAGCCCTCACGTACGGAACGGCACTAAGTTCGACCCAGTTGAACGCGACCGCCTCAGTTACAGGCAGCTTCAGCTATACCCCGGCGGTCGGCACAATCCTGACGGCAGGCACCTTCACCCTGACTACAACTTTCACACCCACCGACACGACCGACTACAGCACCGCCACAAAGACCGTCGGCATCACTATCAACCCTGCTCCCCTCTCTCTTTCCGCAAACAATGCGACGCGGCTTTATGGCTTGGCGAACCCCGTCTTCACCGGAACCATAACTGGCACCGAGAACGGAGATACCCTCACCGAGAGCTTCACAACTTCGGCTACGACGCTCTCTAACGTCGGGGCATACTCGATCGTGCCGAGCGGCGCTGGCAACAATCTAGCCTCGTACACGCAGACAGTAACAAACGGATCGCTCACCATTACGCAAGCCGGATCTACTGCCACGCTCAGCGTAAGCAGCACCTCAATATCTCCCGGCCAGAGCGTCACCCTCACGGCGCAAATAGCTTCCGCAACCAGCGGAATACCCACCGGCAGCGTGCAGTTCTTCGATGGCACGACACTGCTGAACACCGCGACGCTGAGCAGTGGAACAGCAAGCTACTCCACAACCACGTTCGCAGCCGGTACTTCGCACGCATTGACAGCGGTCTATCTCGGCGATGCGAATTTCACCGGCTCGAACAGCGGGGCGGCGAAAACCGTGACGGTCAGCGGTGTATTGGACTTCTCCATCACACCGATCACCCTCAGCAACAATATCTTCCCGGGCAGCACCGCTAGCTACAGCTTCCAGATCACGCCTGGGAACGGAGGCTATCCTGCCAGCGTCTCCTTTGCAGCGACCGGCCTTCCTGCCGGCGCAACGGCCACCTTCTCGCCGGCCACGATCCCTGCCAGCGGCGGAGCCCAGACCGTTACCGTTAGCATCCTGACGGCCTCCGCGATAGGTTCAACATCTTCGCCGGCTCCGCTCTCTCCCCTCCGCGGGCTTGGTTCCGTTGCGCTTGGTCTACTGCTGCTTCCATTCGCCGGAGCACGCCGCCTACGACGCTCGGGCAGAAACTTGGCGAGGATCGCTTGTCACGCTCTGCTGTTCGCCGCCGCCACAGCCGTCGCGATCGGTCTTACCGGCTGCGGCTCCGGCAATGGCTTCTTTGGAGAGGCGCCGGCCTCCTACACAGTCACTCTTACCGCAACCAGCGGAACCGTGCAGCATTCAACTACCGTCACCCTCAACGTCCAGTAGCGACAGGAAGAAGTGAGACACGTATGCGCATCTCGATCTACAGCTTGCTCTTTCTGGCCGTAGTTGCCACAACAGCAAGCGCGCAGACCCAGCAGTCGGCCCCATGGTCGAGCCACGTCAGCCTTGCCGTTACCTATAGTGCTGACCGGACTAACCTCACCACCGGAAGCTCTTTCTGGATGCAGGGAGGCTGCGCGGAACTCTCAGGAAATCTCCCTCATGGATTCGGTGTGGTCGCCGACGTGACTGGCCTCCATGCGGGCAGCATCAGTTCCACGGCAGTCCCGCTAAGCCTCGTAGCCTTCACCTTCGGCCCGCGCTTTACCTGGCGCTCGCCCTGGCGCCCGGAAAGGCATGACATGTCTCTCTTCGGGCAGGCGTTGCTCGGGGAGGCGCACGGCTTCGACAGCATCTTCCCCTCATCCAGCGGAGTGAGCAGTAGTGCTTCGAGCCTGGCGCTGCAGGCCGGCGGTGGCATGGACTTGGGGCTCAAACGCCACGTTTCTTTGCGGCTGCTGCAGGTAGACTGGCTTCGGACTCAACTGCCAAATGGCGGCACCAATGTGCAGAATCATTTCCGAATCAGCACTGGGGTTGAACTTCACTTCTGAGTGCGCAATGGTTGCACCCGCACTGACCCTCTTGGGGGCAGTCTTGGTTGCGGATCGGTCACGCGTTGGAACATCACGCAAAAGGAGAGAAACCTACCTTGATTCGACCATACTTGTGACATCAGTGCGTTAGAAGGGTGCGCCGAGGCTGGACAGGCAGCGATAGGGGTAGAGGCTAAAGCGACCAACATCACCAGCCATCCCTACGCTTCTTGTTAGAGTGGTATGCGCGCGCCAAACAGTGGAGATTGCGATGCGCTGGTTACCCATTCTGTTGAGGTTGTCGTACTCTTTGTGCGTCAAGAAAGAGCGGACGTAAACGTGCCCTTTCGTTTGTTTTGCTTCGTTGTCTTCGCAGTGAATTACCGTGACAAGCCTGTAGCGGTTCCCCCGAATGTTGAAGATCACCTCACCTAGCCACAGCCGCGGCCCTGCGGCGTCCGCCCAGCGACTTCTGGCTTCCACTTGGATGTCTGGACGAGCTGGATGCGGACGCCGGCGCCGCAATCTCCCCAGTCAAGAGCGGTTCGAGATTGAATGTTGCTTCCGGGAAGACGGCGCGGATCTCGACGTCGCCGCCCAGGGCACGGACATACTTTGCTAGCGTGCTCAACAGCAGGTCCGAGCGGTTCTCGATCGCCGATACGCTCGCCTGGTC
>PLUT01000153.1 GCA_003162875.1 Granulicella sp. | reverse complement strand
TCGTCTCCTTCGGAATCTTCGATGAACGGGCTAGTCAGTTCCGTGTCTGGCTCAAGACCCGAGTAGGCGCGTGGCTTTGTGTACCAATTGAAGAGGGCCGCAGTGTAGCCGCGCGGTTTGCCGTACTTCAGCAGCATGAGCGCAGGAACACTGGAAAAAACCACAATCAACAGAAGTGCCCAGTTCATCGGCAAAAAGAATAAGTACCGATCTGAGAAGAGAAACTGTCCGATCAGCATCGCCGCCACGCCNNGCGTTGAGGTTGCGAGAAACTGGGCTCACACGTAGAGACATGAGTGGATACCTCCGGAGATGTGGATATAGAACTGGAGGTACGAGACGGCTTTCGCAGTTGTGACAAAATGCTCAAGCAGACGCAGTATCCCAGAGACAGAGAGGCACGCAAAAGCGACGATAAAGTAATGAAAGCGATCTTGCAGACTGTTGAAGTGCTTCATCTGGGTCTGCACAACACCGCGCGCCACGTTGTAGGCTGCCAGGAGCGGCAGTAGTACGTTACCTACCCAGTTGAGAGCGTTCATAAGCGCTCCGGCATAGCCGTCTGCGCCGGAGGCTGTTGATGGTGCTCCCTTCGTGACCCAGGCGCTGACCAATAGAGCGCAGGCGGGGCCCATAAGGCAGAGAATCGCGGCCACCATGCTCCGCTCGCCATTCTGACCCTCCCTGTAGTTGTAGATCGCCATCACAATGCAGAAGCCGGCGAGTGTTGGGAGGATTAGATATCCCAACCATTCTGTGAGCCCCTGCAGCCCGTTCAAGAAGTTTCCGCTAACCATGCGAGGCCTCACTGTCCCTGCGGCCGAAAGCATGTGCCTGCCTCAGTTGGCTCATTTGGCTGCGTCGCGACGGTTTGCGCAGTTGAACCGCTGTCCCTTGTCCCTTCAGGCTGCGGCCACTAGACGCTTCAGGCCTCTCGCCGATCCCCAGGGGGCTACGGGCCGTCACTTTACTCACGTAGCACCACACCTGTTCAATCAAGCGCCCAGCGACGTAGAACATCGAGCAATACTTGAATCCGGTCAGGGCAAGCAGTGCGATGAGTGGGAAGCGATGAAACATGAGACGCGCTAACCCAAATGCGATGATTAATACAGTCACGGCGCAAGCCCACGAAAACACGCGAGCACGAATTGCAGCGGCCGAAGTGTTGAAAGTCATAGTAGGGTTACTCCTGCCCATTTCTGAATAAGCGACCACAGCACGGGCACCATCAAAAGGCCGCCGCCGACGAGGACATAGATTGACCAGTTTTGCTTGCGGACAAACTGCACGATTGCGCCATAAATTGACATGGCTCCAAGAACAGGGGCAACAGAGGTCATTGCCCAATTCAACATGCTCTTGAGTAGGTTCGATGTTGCATACTCAGACCCATCGTTCCAGCCTTGCGCCTGCGTAAAGAAGCCGCCAACGCCGAGCAGAAAGAGGGCAGCAATAATGGACGGGAATGGGCTTCGCCCTTCGCCTGTATCCAAAAGAGACTTGAGAACCAATGCCCCCGCAATCACCGGCACAATACGATCGCGCAGAACGTTGTATATAAAGTCTTGGACTGCGGTTTGAATAGGTGCGGTATACGCTGCCGTGGCTCCGCTGGCTCCAAACGCTCCGCCAAATCCTTCTGCACTCAACCATGCAAATATGCCAGTCAGAGTCAGAAATACCGAACCCCACAGTATCCACCGGAAGAACCCACCGTTTGCGGAGAAATTAGTGCCCCCTTCCTCCCTCAGTTGAAAGCCCGCCATCACAAAGCAGAACAGTGCCACTGGCGTCGCGCATGTCAGGAGGAGGGAATAGAGCGCGTTGAATAGCGTGGGTGTCGTCATGCTTTACATTCCAATAACTGCAAAGAAAGGGGACGTTGAGGCCTGCGCCGCAACGTCCCGTAGGGAGTAGGTTCTACTTCAGGGCCGACTGACCGTTGGTAACCATCGACTCAATGAGTCGCGTGATGCCGCTGACCGCAAGCAAGCCGCCGGCTGTAATTGCTGAACCGGCCCAACCCTTGCCGCTCTTGACCTGCACAAGTGTCGCCGCAACCATCAATGCCGCTCCAACCGGGCAGATTACGTTCCCGATATAGTTGACGACGTTGCCGAAGGTGCCTTCCACAGTGCTTGCGGATTGCCCCTGAACTGTTGCGTTGAATGTGGGCGAGCTGCCGGTGGTCTGTGCAATTGCCATGACCGGGCCGAGCGTGACCGCGCCGATCATAAACATCAGCGCAAGCCAGCACAGGATACGTTGATGCCGGGCTGCATCGGGTTTGGTCATAGACCGGCCCCGATTCGAAGAACCATTCAACGAGTCCGGGATCGTCAAAGGCCTTGTGGAATTGAGATTGCGTTTCATATGAAAGTGCTCCTTATTTTCTACAGCAACTATATACCAGTGCCACTTTTGACGGTGATATTTTATGCGTCCTGTTTCAGGATCAACGATAAAAAGACTACGTTAGGGTCGTATTCGCGCGAGGTGCGGTAAGGTTTTGGCGATCGAACCGCGCCCTCAGATGCCCAGCCAACATCCCAACCAAGGGAGATCCCACGATCACGACTACAG
>PLUT01000284.1 GCA_003162875.1 Granulicella sp. | reverse complement strand
ATCCCAGCCATGATCTTTCTCGCCCTCTGGATGATGCCGGTATACAGACGCAGTGGGGTGCGCAGTGTCCCGGAATACCTCGAACTCCGCTATGGGCTTGAGGTGCGACTTCTCAACGCGTGCGTCGTCGCTACTGTCTTGATCCTGCTGGCGGGAATCAGTCTCTATGCCATGGCCCAGGTATTGCAGGTGATTGTTGGGCTAAGCTTTGGCGAAAGCATCCTCGTCTCGGCGAGCGTTGTGCTTGTCTACGTTCTTCTCGGCGGTGTAAAGGCAACCATCTACAATGAAGTCTTTCAACTGCTCGTAA
Organism: Granulicella sp.; assembly: GCA_003162875.1. Classification (GTDB taxonomy): domain Bacteria; phylum Acidobacteriota; class Terriglobia; order Terriglobales; family Acidobacteriaceae; genus Edaphobacter. The sequence goes on along the minus strand of PLUT01000284.1, from coordinate 5,807 downwards.
TGCTCGCGGGCCTCGTTCCGTTGGCAATACATTGCTCTCGCTCGTTGACCATACCTACCGACGCAGCACAGTTGTCGCGCTGGCACTTATGGACTCACATGCCGATTTCCTCGCGTACTGCCCCACTCGATGTTTTCGGCGTAGTTTTCGGTCTCGGCTTTGTTCTTAGCTTCGGCTATTGGTGCACTGATTTCGTTCTGATGCAACGCGCCTTTACCGCCCGGACAGACGCGGAGGCTCGACAGGTCCCGCTCTGGGCTGGATTCGGCAAATTGCTCTTTTCTTTGATTGTTGTTGTGCCGGGACTCGCTGCTTATCGTCTGTTACCAGAGTTGGGACACTCACGGCGCTTCGATCAGACCCTACCCTCCTTGATGGCCGCCTACTACGGGCCAGCGATGCTTGGCCTTGGACTCACCGCGCTGTTGGCCAGCCTTATGTCCGGACTTGCGGCAAATGTCTCCGGCTTTGCGGCAGTCTGGACAGGCGACATTTATCGAACTCGCATCGCGAAAGGTAGGTCAGACAGCCACTATCTATTCATTGGTCGTCTTGCGACAATCGTGGTGATCGCTGTGAGTCTTCTGACTTCCTATATCGATTTCTTTTTCAGCACTCTCATGGAACATGTGCAACTGATCTTCTCCGTATTTGGCGCTCCATTCTGGGCGATCTTCCTGCTTGGGATGAGCACCCGGCGGACCACCGGAAGAGGGGCAATAGCCGGTTTTCTTAGTGGCACGGCTGTGGCGTTTCTACACCTTGCTGCCACCTCATTGGGGCTAGTTCGGTATGGGAGCGTCATGAACGCGAACTTCCACTTGGCGATCTACGCTTTTGGCACTACCTGCATCGTGGGCTGGCTTGCCAGCGGACTTCTTCCTGATCGGCACGCTCAGACTACAACAGGCTTGGTATTCCAGTGGCGGACGGCTCTAGATGATGGCGGCGGAACACTTCCCTGGGTACTTTCAGCGGCCCTACTGTTTGTGTGCCTGCTCTTGAACTGGATCTGGCGGTAGAGCGATTCAAAGGTTTGCCTTCTCGTTCTGAAGCCGGCGCTGGCGATTCTCGCAAATGCCGTCTGAAACCGTATACAATTGCGCTGACCGGAACGCCCCGAATTCTACGTCAAGGAAAGTGCCTTCTATGCGGCTCCATCTCCAACGATTTATTTGTCCGATTCTCCTGTTGTTGACCCCGCTGCTGTCAGCCGGTTCTTCCGCTCTCGCACAAGCTCCAAAGGTAGCGTATCCTGCACACACATTTACGGTCGAGGGCAAACAGTTCCTCATGGATGGCAAGCCTTACCAGATCATTTCCGGGGAGATGCACTACACACGGGTGCCGAGGGCGTATTGGCGGGACCGGTTTCGTAAGGCGAAGGCGATGGGTCTGAACACGATCACAACATACGTATTCTGGAACGTGCATGAACCTCAACCTGGAGTCTTCGACTTCAGCGGCCAGAATGACATAGCCGAGTACATTCGCGAGGCGCAGGCCGAAGGCCTGAACGTCATCCTCCGGCCGGGTCCATACATCTGTGCGGAGTGGGAGTTGGGCGGGTATCCGTCATGGCTGCTCAAGGACCGCAGCCTGGTGCTGCGTTCGCGTGAACCCAAGTACACCGCTGACGTAAACGCTTGGTTCGCACGTCTCGGCCAGGAGATCAAGCCGCTGCTCCTGAAGAACGGCGGCCCTATCATCGCAGTCCAGGTCGAGAACGAGTATGGCTCNNTATCTTGAAGGAGTCAAGAAAGAGCTCATTGATGCAGGGATGGGCGACACAGTCCTCTATACGGCCAACCCTCCGAACGACCTCGTAAACGGTTCGCTCCCGGATCTGCCAACCGTCATCAACTTTGGCACCGGGGACGCGGCAAAGAGCTTCGCAAAGCTAGAACAGTTGCGGCCGGACGGCCCGCGCATGAGTGGAGAGTACTGGGCTGGCTGGTTCGACAACTGGGGCGGCAAACACCATGAAACAGATGCTGCGAAGGAAGCAGCCGAGCTCCACTGGATGCTGCAACAGGGCTATTCCGTCAGTATCTATCTGTTCGAAGGAGGCACAAGCTTCGGCTGGATGAACGGCGCGAACTCAAACGGCACCACCTACCAGCCCGACACGACAAGCTATGACTACGACGCGCCGCTCGACGAGAAGGGCGAGCCACGCGCGAAATTCGACGATTTCCGGAAAGCCATCACGGAGGTCACTGGTGCCAAGCCTCCAGCGGTCCCGAAACAGGCCGCGCCGGTAGCGTTTCCCATGTCGGCAAAGGTGTTGACGGCTTCGCTATGGCGCAATCTGCCGACGCCCACCAACTCCAAGACGCCCTTAACGTTTGAGGACCTGGATCAATCGTACGGCTATGTGCTCTATCGCACTGGATTGGACGAGGCAGATGGCGGAAAGCTGGTGCTCGATGGATTGCATGACTATGCCCAGATATACGTCGATCAGCAGCTGGTGGGTACGCTCGACCGCCGTCTCGGAACTGACTCTTTGGACATCCCCAGGCAAACGCACGCTTCGACACTGGACATCCTCGTGGAGAATTCCGGTCGCGTGAACTTCACCGCGGTGATCAGAACTGAGCGCAAAGGCCTCACCGGCAGCGTCACACTCGACGGCAAACAGCCAAAGAATTGGGAAATCTACTCTCTGCCCATGAGCGATCTCTCCGGCCTTCGCTTCTTGCCCGAACCCTGCAGCGGTCCGTGTTTCTTTCGCACCCAGATGGACGTAAGCAAACCCGCCGACACATATCTTGACACGCGTGGTCTGCACAAGGGGATGGTATGGCTCGAACAGCAGCCGCTCGGACGTTTCTGGTCAGTCGGCCCGCAGTTCGCGCTCTATACACCAGGCCCATGGCTCAAACAGGGTAGCAATACCATAACCTTCTTCGACCTGACCGGCGATTCGAGCGATCGAATCAAAACCTCTACGGAACCAATCTTCGGCGCGACCACATCGGCACGCGACTGAAGCAGGAGACATTTATGCAAAGTCGTCCGTTAGTTTTCGCCGCAATGTTGAGCTTCCTTATTCCGTTCTCCGTGGCAAGCGCACAGACAACGGCAACTTCGCCTCTGCAGTCGCCCCCTCCTTTCCGGCCAGGCGAGTTGTGGCCGGATACCAGTGGCACGCCGATCAACGCGCACGGCGGGGGCTTTCTGTTCCACAACGGGACATATTACTGGTTTGGGGAGTTCAAGACCGCGGGTCCCGGCGGCAACTCGGCGAACGTAGGTGTCTCCGTCTACACCTCTCAAGACCTCTACCACTGGAAGAACCAGGGCGTCGCGTTCAAAGTTAGCGACGATCCCGCCAGCGACGTCACGAAGGGATGTGTGCTGGAACGGCCCAAGGTGCTCTACAACGCCAAGACGGGGCTTTACGTAATGTGGTTTCATCTTGAGCTGAAGGGCAAAGGGTACAACGCCGCACGGGCAGGCGTCGCAACCAGCAAATCGCCGACTGGGCCTTTTGCTTTCTTGCGCGATTTCCGGCCTGACGGCGAGATGTCGCGCGACATGACGCTTTATCAAGATGACGACGGCAAAGCCTACCTCATCACCACCTCGGAAAACAATCAGACCCAACATGTCTCGCAGTTGACGGACGATTATCTCGATACCACCGGCCATTACACACGCATCCTCGCCCACAAGGCACTCGAGGGCGAAGCAATCTTCAAGGCGAACGGGCACTACTTTTATATCGGTTCGCACACCACCGGATNNGAATCCGGCGTTCGCGGCGGTTGCCGACTCGATCACCGGACCATGGAAGGAGTTGGGCAATCCGTGCCGCGGGCCGGTCTCGGAGCTGACCTTCGGTGCGCAGAACACCTATGTACTTCCCGTGGCAGGAAAGCCCGGTGCCTTCATCTTTATCGCCGACCAGTGGAGACCGAGGAATGCCATCGACGGCCGCTATGTCTGGCTTCCAATCACAGTCTCGGGCGATACATTCACCATAACTTGGAGGGACGCCTGGGACCTGAGCGCCTTCGACGTCACAGCAGCTTCCCGCTGAATTCGGCAATGGTAATAAGAGAGGAATAAACAGATGTACTCTCGACGTGATTTTCTCGCCATGACTTCGGCAAGCCTCCTGCTTGGCGGAAGTGGATTGGCAGGCGCGCAGACTGCCGGGAACAATCAGACCAGCCATATCACGCTCAAGAAGGGGCTCGCTGGAGCCGCACCCGAGGTTTCGGGATTGCGAACCAGCTGGTATTACGACTGGGGCGTGAATACTTCGACCAAGGGCGTTCCCTTGCATGATGCGTCGATCCGCTTCGTGCCGATGTGTTGGGGCTGGAATCCGAGAAGCCTTTCGTTGATCGAGAAGCTTCGTTCGCAAAAGCCCTCCTTGCTCTTCGGATTCAATGAACCCGATCATACCGATCAATCGAACCTGACTGTGGAGGCGGCGTTGGAAGCATGGCCTAATCTCCAGGGCATCGCCACCGAACTGGTCAGTCCCTCTTGCGCACAGCCTCAAAGCGAGTGGATGCAAACATTCATCGCCTCCGCCGAAAAGAGCAAGCTCCAAGTCGACTCCATCGGCTTCCATCACTACGGGTCGCCAGAACCCGAGGATTTCATCGGATTGCTCGACAAGGTCCACGACATGTACCGGCGCCCCATCTGGGTAACCGAGTTCGCGGCCGCCGACTGGCAGGCGAAGGAAGGTGGCCCGAGCAATCGCTACACCGAGCAGCAGATGATCGATTTCATGCAGGCAGTGTGCAAGTTCATGGAAGAGACCTCCTGGGTCCGCGGCTACGCATGGTATCCCTGGGGCAAGCCTGGCGCTGGAGGCCCGTTGTCGGTTTCTTCTTTCTTCGACGCCGACGGAAAGCTGACCATGGTAGGCCAGGCTTACGCCGCTCTGTGACCGGAATCTGGATGACGGTCACCCAGATTCATTGGAGTTGTTTCTATGGACGGGCGAAAGCAAGAGCGGATCTACATCCGTCCCGGCGGCCAGGATGCGACTGCCTTCGCAGGTCGGAAATTACACGCAAATGCTGCTCCACCAAACTCGGAGAATCTTATGACAACGTCACGCCGCGAATTCCTCAGCACTGCTGCAGCGGCACTCGCCACAGCCCACGCAACCAGTTCCGCCCAGACCCCTCACTCCGGCAAGGCCGCCACACCCACGCCCGCCGCATCGCAGCACCCGGCGCAGCAGCACTACCGCCTCTTTCCTTCTGGCGTGAACACAGTTATTCCCTCCACCATGCCAATGGGCTCCGGCGCCCCGCTCGGCGGCCTTGGCACCGGATTCATCGAACTCCGCGCCGATGGATGTTTCCACGAATGGCAGATATTCAACTCTGGCCCCTGGGCGCAGAACGCTCGCTCCACCACCGCTCCTCCCGGCACCGGCCCACAGTATCTCCGCTTCCTCCTCCGTACCCACAGCAAACCGGACACCGTCCCACAAATCCGCCGTCTCTACCTCCGCTCCGATGAAGGCGACAATTACACACTGCCCTATGTGCAGGACATCGAGTCTATTGACTACCAAGCCTCCTTTCCCGTCACCCACCTCCAATACAATGACGCAACCATCCCTGTTCGCGTATCCGTCCTCGCCTTCTCTCCATTCATCCCCGGAAATGAGCGCGACTCCGCCACTCCCGGCTTCCACCTTACCTTTACCATCGAGAACACCTCCCACACCGAAGTAGACGTGTCACTCTCCGCCTTTCTCAATAATCCCCTCGCGTCAGCCATGCCCGAGCGCCGCCTCACCAACACTATCTCGCAGGACAACGGCG
>PLUT01000181.1 GCA_003162875.1 Granulicella sp. | reverse complement strand
CACCGATCTCCACATCGTCGAGCGCGATCTCCCGCCGCTCGCTCCCACCATCATTCCCGGCCACCAGATCGTCGGCGAGATCATCGACGGCGCCACTGCGGAACTTCCCATCGGCGCTCGCGTCGGCGTCTCCTGGATGGGCGGCACCGACGGCACCTGCCGCTTCTGCACCTCCGGCGCGGAAAACCTCTGCGACCACCCCATCTTCACCGGCTACACCGTCAACGGAGGCTACGCCCAATTTGCCCTGGCCCGCGCCGACTTCGTCCACCCGCTGCCCGCCGCGGCCGACCCAGTCCACGTCGCTCCGCTGCTGTGCGCCGGCATCATCGGCTTCCGCTCGCTGCGCGTGGCAGAGGTCCAGCGCGGCGACCGCGTTGGCCTGTTCGGCTTCGGCAGCTCCGCCTCGCTCGCCATCAAGGTCCTTCAGCACTGGGGCTGCCAGGTCTACGTCGTCACCCGCGGCGAAGGCCACCGCGCCGCCGCCCGTGCCGCCGGAGCCACCTGGGTTGGCGACGAGGACGCCCACCCGCCCATTCCGCTCGACCGCGCCATCACCTTCGCGCCCGCGGGCTCGGTTGTGGTCCACGCGCTTTCCTGCCTGCGCAAAGGCGGCATCGTCGCCATCAACGCCATCCACCTGGACCAGATGCCCGCCTTCGACTACGATTCGCTGCTCTGGGGCGAGCGCCAGATCCGCTCCGTCGCTAATATGACGCGCCAGGACGCGCGCGACTTCCTGCGCATCGCCGCCGAGCTGAATATCCAGCCGCAAGCCAACGTGTTTTCCCTGGAGAATGCGAACCAGGCGCTGATCGCCGTTCGCGATGAAACCGAGAACGGCTCCGCCGTCATCGTTCCCTGAAGGTCCACGCGGCGCGGACTTTATTTTTGCAACTCTGGAACAAATTCCGAAGGATCGCAGTCTATCCTTGCAGCCGAACTCTTTGCGGGAAAAATTTCCTGCAAGGTTCCTCGCGGCTGCCGTTCCATGTTCGGCAGCTAAATCTACGCAGCAAGACCCCGCCGGGCCGGAAGGAACGTGCAGTATGAGCAAGGCAATCGGCATCCCCTCCCTCTTTCTTGCAATCACTCTCATTGCCAACGCGCAAACCGCCGTGAAGCCGGTCGTGCGAGCCGTCTCGAAGCCCGCCGCTGGGAGCGCCGACGCCGCCACCCCATCGCAGCTTCCCGTCACCCGCGTCTCGCTCTACAAGAACGGCGTCGGCTTCTTCGAACACTCCGGCCGCGTGACCGGCGATCAGAGCGTGACCATCGACTTCACCACCGCGCAGCTCAACGATGTGCTGCAGTCGCTGACGGCAATCGACCTGAACGGCGGACGCATCGCCGGCGCTGGCTACAACTCGACGACCCCGCCGGAGCAGCAGTTGAAGGCGCTGCCGCTGGCGTTGGGCGAAGATCCGACTGCCGTTGACTTCTACAACGCCATCCGCGGCGCGCGCGTCGAGGTGCACGGCCCCGGTGCCGCCGTAACCGGCAGGCTGCTGAACATCGAAAACATCGAAAACCCTGAAAAGGATGGTCAACCCACCGGCGAGAAGCGTCTCATCACCGTCATCGGCGAAGCCGGCGAAGTCCGCACCATAGAACTCACGCCGGCCACCGAGGTGCGCCTGCTCGACACCGACCTGCACACCGATGTGACGCGCTACCTCGAGTTGCTGGCAAGTACACGCAACCAGGGACTGCGCCACTTGACCCTGCAGGACAACGGGACCGGCGCGCGCGAGCTGCACGTCAGCTACATCAGCGAAGTGCCCATCTGGAAATCCACCTACCGCATTCTGTTCACTGAGCCCAAGACGGCGGATGCCTCAACAAAGCAGACGGCGACGCTACAGGGCTGGTCGGTCGTCGACAACACCACCGGCGCCGACTGGATCAACGTGCAGCTCTCACTGATCGCGGGCGCGCCGCAGAGCTTCATCCAACCGCTCTCCGTGCCGTACTACTCGCGCCGGCCGGAGATCGGCCTGCCCCAGGAGGCCCAGCTAACCCCGCAAACACACGAGAGCGGCGAGGACAAGGTTGCCGCATCTGGCCAACAGGGGCAAATCAACGGTTTGGCCGGCTTCTCCGCGGGCGTCGCCGGCGGCATCGGCTCGGGCAACGGGTCTGGGATGGGTGTAAATAACGGCAACAGCGGCATCTATGGCGGCACCGGCCAGACCAACCTCAACCAGAACTTCCGCGCCAACCAGACCGTCTCCGTCAACGCAGCACCAGCGCTCGACACTTACAGCGCCACCCTCGGCGGCACCATCGAGAACGAGCTCTACCAGAACCTCGCCACGAGCTCCGTCACGCCCAACACCACCACCGCCGCCTTCGACGACTACTTCGCCTACAACCTCAGCGATCCCATCACAATTCGCAAGAACGAATCAGCCCTCGTCCCCATCCTCCAGACCAAGATCGATGCCGAGCGCGTCACGCTCTGGTCGACACGCCAGCCCACCCCGCTGCGCGCGCTGTGGATCACCAACACCTCCAACCTCACGCTCGACCGCGGTTCCTTCTCCATCGTCGAGGACGGAAACTTCGGCGGCGAGGGTCTGCTCGATCCCATTCATCCCGCCGAGAAGCGTCTGCTCTCCTACGCCGTCGACCAGGCCGTTCGCGTGACCACCGAGGGCCGCCTCAACTCCACCCACGCCACCTCCGTCACCGCCGCCAAGGGCGTGCTCCGCCTCCACTCCACCAACATCTCTGAGGTCACCTACGTCGTCCACAACGCCGCCGCCGACACGCGCACCGTCATCGTCGAGCATCCCGTCCGCTTGGGCTACACGCTGGACTCAGACCCCAAGCCCGAAGAGACCACCCCCTCCGCCTACCGCCTCCGCGTTATCACCACACCCGGCGAGACCGTCCGCCTCCACGTCGGCGAGCGTCACGAAGGCCAGACCATCTACCAACTCACCAACTTCAACGACAACCAACTCACGCTCATCCTGAACCAGACCAACAACAGCGCGGCGATCAAGCAGGCGTTGCAGCCCATCCTGAATGCGCGCAGCCACGTGGCCGACATGCAGACGGCCGTCGACAAAGCAAACGCCCGGCTGGAAGAGTTGCGCTCGGATGAGGAGCGGCAGCGAGCCAACGTAACCGCCCTGGCCAGCGCGGACAAACCCTCCCGCGAGCGATTTGTGCATGATCTGAACGCGACCGAGGACCAGATCGCGAGCGCGCAGAAGGACCTCGCGGTCGCGCAGGCCAAGCTGCAGGCTGCCAAGGACGACCTCGCCAACAAGATCGAGTCTTTGCAGATCGACCAGACTCTCTAATCGGAGGAGCTTGTTATTTGGTCCGCGCGCAGTCTAGAACGTAAACGACAAGCCGGCCTGCAGCGTTCGCGGACTTTGCGCCAGGTAGAGCGTTCGCCCATCCGCCGAGAGGAACGGCTGATACCCCTGCGCGAGCAGGTTGGTCACATCGATGGTGGCCTCCAGCCCCGGAGGCAACCGATCTCCCCAGCGCACCGCTTGGCGGACATAGAAGCTGAGATACGCCCGGTCGCTAAGCGCCGCGTACGGATCGACCGCGGTCACCGTGCGTCGCGGCTGCCAGCGGTACGCCGCATGCACCTTCGTCCCGGTGTGCTGCACACGCCCGTCCAGTGCAGCGGTCACCGATTGCGCCTCCTGGCCGTGCAGACCCGCCGACACCTCCGCCAGTCCCTCGGCCTTGGCGTCCGGGGTCGATATCGCCGCGCCGCTTGCGTATTCCAGCGCCGCCCACAGGCTGGCAGTCAGCGGCTCCGACACCATCAGGCTCACGCCGCTGGTCGTATATCCCGTGCCCAGAAAACGGAAGCTGCCGGTCGCCGAATCCACCACGATGCCGCTCGACCCATCTCCCGAAAGCATGTCCGCCGAATTCAACACTCCAGCTCCGCCAATCGCCGGGTGGTCGATCGCGTCGTGGTACACCGCAGCCTTTATCTGTCCGCCGCCGGCCTTGCGGCTCACCGCGATCTCCTGGTGCGTGCCGCTCTCAGTGCACATCCGTCCGCCGCTCAGGGCAGCCACCGGCAGGTCCGCCTCAATCGAATCCAGTCCGTCGGCGCCTTCCAGATCGCGCCCCGTTGCCAGTTGGTACTGCACCGCCCAAACCTCGCCCGGATGCACCGTCACGCGCAGGAATGGCTGTGTCGCCACCGCGGTTTCAGCCATATGAATCGCATACACCGTGCCTCCGGCTTCCACGTCCGCGGTATCGCCCAGCTGCATCTTGTCGGCGCTGGCCATGCGCAGCACCTGCATGCCCGTGGCGCCGCCGCTCATCATCTCGGGATGGGTAGCGTAACTCACCACCATTCGCGACGAACTGCCCAGCGCCGCTGCGCGCTCGTATCCCGCATCGACCTCGGTGGGCGCCCCCGCGCTGGTCCCGCCTCCAGGCATGCCCACGCTCGTCCGCAGCATCGCATCGGAGCCGTTGCTGTTCTTCCGGTCCAGCAGCAGCACGCTGTGCACGCCGCCCTCGCCAAATCCTCCGTCGCCGCTCGCAATGGAGACGCGGGCCTTAATGGGCGTACCGCGCGACCCCTCCTTCGCGCCCGCCGACACCAATGTCACCTCGCCATCGTCCAGCATCCGCAGAATAGGACGGTTGGCTGACGCGCGCAGGGTCCAGGTCCAGTCGTCACTGGGCTCATCCGCCTTGCGCCGCACCACCGGCAGCCAGGCCGCCGGGTCCGCCAGCATGCTCAGGGTAAGATTTACCGTCGCCCGCATCCCCATCGAAAGCCGCAGATTATTCCGAGAGGCAGGCACAAACAACGCCGCCGTCGCGCGCACCTGGTATTTTCCCGGCACCAGGTTGGCGATCCGGTAGCGGCCATATATGTCCGTAAAAGCGGTCGCCACGCTCACTGAGCCGGCCGCCAGCACCTCCACCATCGCGCCCATCTGCGCCACACCCTGCGCATCGCGCACCACGCCGGAAACGGCTGCATTCGTAGCCGCGCTGCACATCCCCGGCGCCAGCCACAGCATCAACGCGCCCAGGGAGAGCTCTTTGCCGAGTTTCATCCAGTTACGTTGCACAGTCAGCATCACCTGTGCGTCGATGACCTTCTCCTAAACGACGCGCCGAAAAAGAAGGCCCGTCAGGACGCTCCGCGCCAGCCTTCGATTATCGCCAACCCATCCGCGTAATCGTCCAGCTGCCAACTCTGCGCGTTCGTCCTCAATTCCCCGCAACCGAGCGCTCTTTTGAACTCCGCGCTTCGACCTGTCGTCAATCATACCAATCAATTGACGGTAAACTTCGCTGACTCTTCCGTCTGCTGCTTGGATACCGCATCGTCAATCTTGATGCTCAACTGATACGTTCCCGGCTGGAAGCCGGCCAGCGAGAGGCTCTTCTCCAGCGTCAACTGGTCCGCGTTCGGACTGAGCTTCTTGGTCGACTCCTGCGTGTCCAGCACCGGCTTGCTGGTCGCCAGATTCACAATCTGATAGGTCACCGTCGCGTCGTTCTGCTTGCTCTTGTCGTCGATCCCCAGGTTGTACACCTGCATCCAGAAGTTCAGCGTCTGGGCGCGGCTGAACGCCGCCGGGGCAGCAACGCCACCGCCCGGAGGCACAACCCCCACGCGCGGCCGGACAAACGTGTCGCCCAGCACAAAGCTGCCGCCGCCGATCTCCTTCGACGGCACTCGGCGCATAACATCCGCCAGGATCAGCGACGAGTGACCCAGCGTGTCGTCGTCGAACTTGGGCACGTTGACGCTGCGGGTCCATCTGCCGATGTGATCGGGGTTGTTCACGTCCTTGATCGCGATGTCGATCTTGTAGAGTCCCGGCTTCAGCGGAACGTCCTGCCAGTAAACCGACGACCCCTTCTGCGTCGCCGGCAGCAGCTCGCTGGGCGTAGACACCTCCACCGGAGCCTCGAACGTGCCCCCGGGAACGATCTTGTGGGTTATGTTCGACACCCGGCCCTCAATCTCCACCTTCCCCACCGACACGCCGTCCTTGGTGTCGAAGGTGATGTCCGAATTCTTGATCTGCAGCGTGATCGGCACCATCACCGTGTCGTTGGTCACCTTCATGTAATCGGTGCGCACATCGAACAGGAACGGCGGCCCGGTAAGGATCTTGGAACTGGTCATGAACGCTTCCAGGTCCTGGTACTTGATCACCGGGGGCGCCATAATCTTGGCCGCCAGGTCGAGCCGGTCGAACTGCTTGCTCTGGTTCTGCTGGGACCGCGGACCAAGCCCCAACTGCTCCAGCCCGGCGCTGGAGAACCGGTCCTTCTTTTCCGACTGCCCGTCCTCCTCGGACTGGGTCAGGCCGGCGTTGGGGACATTCTTCAGCGCATCCTTTTCGGAGCGGTCAATGGTGTAGTGGAAATCGCCGCACTGGCAGGTATCGACGAATTCCAGGTCGATGTTGTCGCCAATCCCCTCGATGTACCGGTAGTGCCACACCTCGAATGGATAGACCGCCGTGGTGCCGCCGCCTTCATCCATCGGCCGCTCATACTCGCCGCCGCTGGGGTGCTGGTCCTTGTCGTCCGGCGCCCCATAGGCAATGTAGATGTGGCCGCGATCGGTCATCCACCCCGGCTTGCCCGCCGCAAAGTGCTCGTTCGCATAAGCGATGCGCGCATAAATCTCGTCGCGATATTCGTTCTCGGGGGAGTCGGGACTGGGGTTGCGCCGCTGCCAGAAGCTCTCAATGAACGCGTCCCGCTCTTCATCGTTGGACAGGTGCTTGAAGGCTTCTTCCTCGGGGGGCGTGATAATCCACCTTACGTCCTCGTCCAGCCACTTCTTGTAGTCGCCGCGCAATTCCTGCTTCAGGTCCTTCTGCTGCTGGATCTTTTCCTTGTCGCCCAGCCTGCGCTTCAGCGGGTTTGGCTTCTCCACCGTCGGCGGCGTCTGGGTCACCCCGGTCGGGGCCGCAGCCTCCTGCCCCCGTGCCAGGCCCCACCCCGCCAACGTAGGAAGCAACATCAAAAACGTGACCAGCCGACCCGGTATTCTCATTGCCTAGTGGTACTCCTGCTTCAGATACTGCCTGCGTCGCCACCCTGCCGCGCACCGGCGTATGCAGGGCGCAATCCATGGTCTATTGTAGTGCGCTAGCGCCCCCGTTACAAGCCGCCACAAGCCGCCGCCGGCTCCCCTCCCCTGCTATCATCATCTACAAGCGAATGCGTCGCAAACCGCCGCGGCAAGCGGCACGGAGCCTCACCCTGAACCAGCACCGGACGGAACCCACTCCGACTTCCACGCGTATCTTGTCTCAGCAACCCACGCTCTCACCGGGCGAGTTTGCCTGGCGCGCCGCGACGTTGCAGCAATCGTTCGGAGGACACCAAGAAAGACCGTATGCGTACTAGGAACATCGTCATCCTCGTCGTCATTGTCCTCGCCCTCACGGGCGTTACCGCCGGCACCATCCTCTATAGCGAGGCCGGCATCGTCAAGGTCGCCACCGGCAAGGTGGTGCGCCAGGATCTGGTCGCCACCGTCAGCGGCACCGGACAGATCAAGCCGAAGACCTACGTCAACATCGGCGCCACCTCCTTCGGCCGCATCACCCACCTGTACGTCAAAGAGGGGGACCACGTTAAGAAAGGCGACATCGTCGCCCGCGTGGAGAGCGTCCAGCCCGAGGCTACCGTCGACGCCCAGCAGGCCACCATTGCCTCCTCCAGGACCGACATCGCCTCCTACGTCGCCGCCGAGAACACCGCTCAGGCCAACATCGACGAGGCCAAAGCCGACCTCGAGCAGAAGAAGTTCGATTTCGACCGCGCCCAGGCCCTCTATGACGCTCAACTCATCGCCAAGCAGGACTTCGACGCCAAGAAGGCCGCCTACGATGTCTCCGCCGCCACATTGGCCCAGCGCATCGCCGCGCTGGCCCAGGCAAAGGCCCAGACCGATTCGCAGCGCAGCCACCTTGACCAGGCCGTAGCCAGCCAGCGCGCCAACTTCGACGCCCTGGACAAGACCATCAGCCGCGCCCCCTTCGACGGCCTGGTCACCAACGTCCCCGTGCGCGAAGGCGAGACTGTCGTCGTCGGCATTCAGAATGCCGAGGGATCTACCCTGATGACGCTCGCCGACATGTCGGTCATCACCGCCGAAGTCAAGGTCGACGAAACCGACATCGTCAACATGCAACTGGGCCAGATCGCCGACGTCACCGTCGATGCGCTCCCCGGCCGCACCTTCAAAGGCCACGTCACCGAGGTCGGCGACCAGGCGCTGCTGCGCACCACCGGAATCGCCACCTCGCAGTCCACCACCGGCACCGAAGAGGCCAAGGACTTCAAGGTTGTCGTCACCCTCGACCAGCTCCCCACAGAGAAGCTCGATGACCTCCGTCCCGGTCTCTCCACCACCGCAAAGATCACGGTCGCGCAAAAACCCGACGCTCTTACCATCCCCATTCAGGCGCTGGTGGAGCGCGATCCCGCCCTGGAAAAGGTCCTCGCGCAGAACCATGGACAATTGCCTAGCACGTCGGCATCCGCGCAAGCGGCCAGCTCCGGCGTTGCCGCCAAGCCCGTGTTGGACCAGGGCGTCTACACGCTCAGCACGGCCAGCGGGAAACTCCGCGTCGTCTTCGTTCCCGTCACCACCGGCGTCACCGGGGCCACCGACATCGAAGTGCTCACCGGACTCAAGCAGGGCGACGAGATTGTTACCGGCCGCTACCAAGTCCTGCGCGCCCTGAAGAGCGGCACCGTCGTCAAACGCGACAACACCCCCGTAACCACGGACACATCGTCGTCCTAATTGTTTTAAGCTGGTAGCTGATCGTCCCAGTTGTTTTAAGCTGAAAGCTCATAGCTCTTTAGCTCATAGCTCTAGATTCGAAACGATCCGTACGCACCACCCCGGAGAACCGGATGGCCCTCGAAACCGAACCAACTGAAGTTGACACTGCTACCCCCGCCGAGGGCCCCCTCCCCGGCGAGGTCATCGTCACCAGCAATCTCTGGAAGACCTACGAGATGGGCGACCAGCAGGTCAACGCGCTCTGCGGCGTCAACCTGCGCGTCCGCCACAACGAGTACGTCGCCATCATGGGCCCCTCCGGCTCCGGCAAATCCACCCTGATGAACCTCATCGGATGCCTCGACTCGCCCACCCGCGGCCGCTACTGGCTCAACGGCCACGACGTCTCCGCGCTCAACGATGACGAGCTCGCCCGCATCCGCAACAAGGAGATCGGCTTCGTCTTCCAGACCTTCAACCTGCTCGCCCGCGCCACCGCCCTGCACAACGTCGAGCTGCCTCTCATATACAACGGCACCCCCTCCGCCGAGCGCATCACCCGCGCCACCGCCGTCCTCGAGTCCGTCGGCCTCGGCGCGCGCATGACTCACAAGCCCAACGAGCTCTCC
>PLUT01000091.1 GCA_003162875.1 Granulicella sp. | reverse complement strand
GCGGCGGCGAACTCCGGTTCTTTCATGCGGAGGATGCGAAGTCTGGGACCCTGGCGAAGTATATCCGGGAAAACGTCAGCGGCGACGCGGACGTGATTATGACGGACGACTGGGGAGCCGACCCTGGTGCTATGCGGAAAGCGGGAGTCAGCCCAGCAAAGCACAAGACGGTCAACCATAGCGCGAAGGTCTACGTGGACGGAGACATCACCACGAACGGCATCGAATCCGCCTTTAGCCTTCTCAAGCGCGGGATCGTTGGATCGTGGCACAAACTCTCTGCAAAACATCTCGAAGCCTACCTTGATGAAATGACGTTCCGATTCAATAACCGCAACAACCCTTATCTGTTCCGCGACACCATGCAAAAACTGATTGAGGCTCCCGTATTGGAGTATAAGAACCTCATTGCTGCCTAGTCGCACGGTTCGCCAGTCCAGTCAACCGAAGACCCGAAAAGCATCATAAAAAATTCGAGTGGATTTCGATGTGGTATCAAGAGTGGAAATTGGCGGCGCTGGCTCTCTCCTAAGATCAATGTGGTGTATTGGCTAGGCTGAAAAACAATCACGTTTGCGGGACACTCGTTCACCACATAAAAAGTAAAAGGGATTCCGGGAGGCAGTGGATTTGCCACAATCTCATATGGATATTCTTGGTTATCACCGTGCTGATTGCCGGGATTGGCGGGACTGCTGGGGGTCGGCACCATGTACTGCAAACGAAATGTTAAGGCAACATCAAATAGTTTGGTGTTCCCTTGGTTTGAAACTTTGCAGCGGTAGATGGTCTCTCCCATGTTCCCTAGAGCTTTCTTGGGGTGAGGGAGGTTCAGTTGATTCTTTGTGGGCCATGAATAATTCTTCGAGTATCCTCCCGGCAGATCATAGAACCCCATGCCTGATTTCCTCATCTTTTTATTGAGGAGTAAAACGTGTGCGAACTCGTTTGCAGGAATCTGGATCGGAAGATGATCCCATTCGCACTCCAGTTCAACGGCTGTTCTTGAGTCGTCTTGCTGCTTCAATGCCGCCACGGTTGCGGCAGCATTCTCTTCGGCTGTGGGTGTGTGTATTTTCTGACCAGCCCTATACCTGACCCACCAAAACGAGAAAGCAAAAACGACTACACCGATGAAAACCAAAACCGTGCTAATAGTGCGTCGATTTTCATGATGTTTGGTCTCTTCCCACGCCAGAGCCCTTGCGGTAATCCATACAATGGCAATAAAAAACAGGACTGAAGCGATGAAGTAGTCATCGCCATAGAGAGCACCGGCACCAACCCCATAGATCAAGAGCGCACCGCCAGCGACAACTGGCCAGTCCCATAGTTTGGCCAGCACCCAACCGCACGCCGCTCGTATACGCTCCAAGCGTAAGCCCATACGCAAAATGGTCTCACCGCTGACCACCTTGCGTCAACGGGATTATCCCCCTTTAATTATACGTGGCGTGTCAAGCAAAAAAGCCGCGAGGGCTGCGGTTCGGGGAGTGGGACGCCCACGGAAAGACAACTACAGAGATTCTGCACGTCGTGCAGAATGACGGCCTGGGGCGTGGAGGAACTTGATGGGCTTGGGAGAGGTGCCAGGCGCCGGTGGTGTCTCAGTTTGAGGTCCGGGACAAATGAAGTTGCCGAAACCCCGTTTTAGGGGAACTATGACACTTGTACAATTGACGGGATCAATGGAAACCGCCGACACCGAGGGCAGTTTTGAGCAGGGTACCTATGCGCGCTGCACAGGGCAACGATTGCGTTGAGATGATTCGCCGCGTCTATTCCACGCTTGACCTGACTTGGGTCGCGTTTCCTCTGCTTATGGTTTTTGTCGGCTTGGCTGGATGCGCGACGAGCGGTCCTTCCAATCCTGTCGCGGGCGCGCGTCGCACCGGCTCAGTCATCGGCGGACAGAATCCAGTGAGCGGCAGTTTGATTCAACTGTATGCGGTTGGATCGACTGGAGACGCGTCCGCAGCGACGCCCCTGATCGGCGCGACCGTGACCACCAGCGATGGCACAGAGGTTATGAATGGCAATGCCAATGCGGGGAACGCCAACAACACTCTGCCTACTGGCTCCTTTACGATCACCGGCGACTACACCTGCCCTTCAGGATCTTCCGAGGTCTACCTGGTCGCCACCGGTGGAAACCCCGGCCTGGGCTCCGGCACGAATGCCAACCTCACGCTGATGACCGCGCTGGGAGAGTGCGGCAACCTATCCTCGTCGACATTCGTTGTTCTGAACGAGTTGACAACCATCGGCACGGTTGCCGCCCTATCGAACTTCATTACGTCGTCCACGAACGTGGGGTCGGCCTCCAGCGACTCTTCGCTCTTGCAAACAGCATTCTCAGTCGTCAACGAATATGTCAATACAGCCAACGGAACTGTTCCCGGTCCCGCGCTGCCCGCGGGGTACTCCGCTTCCAGCCTCACTCTTCAGACACTTGGCGACATCGTTGCCGCATGCGTCAACTCAGCAGGTGGCGTGGCCGGAGACGGCAGTGCTTGCGGCCAACTTTTCACCCTGGCAACAATCTCCGGCAGTCCAGCCCCAACCGATACAGTGGGAGCCATCGTCAACATCCTGCATCAGCCGACGGTCAACGTTGCCCCGATATTCGCCTTGCTTCCTGGCAATGGACCCTTTGAGCCCACAATTCTTACTCTCCCCGCGAATTGGGATCTCACCATTACGGCGACGGGGTTTTCCGTTTCCGCATCGCCTTGCACGCTGACCGGGACGCAGTATGTGACCTATGGTGGGTGCACCATCGCTGCTGCGGGCGGTACACCTCCCTACACGTATTCCTTCGACACATCGCC
The DNA here is from genome assembly GCA_003162875.1 of Granulicella sp. Lineage (GTDB taxonomy): Bacteria > Acidobacteriota > Terriglobia > Terriglobales > Acidobacteriaceae > Edaphobacter. The sequence continues at coordinate 9,164 of PLUT01000091.1, read as the reverse complement.
TTCGCCTGGCTACGCCCCAGTTCCTCCAGGGCTCACGCTGAATCCCTCGACCGGTGCAATCACAGGGACAAACTACGGGCAAGGTGCCTACATCACCCACTTCATTGCTACGGACAGCTTAGGTGCAATCGCCACGGTAGACGTTCCGTTCAGTCTCGCGGGCAACAATACGACTAGTTTTCCGCTCTTCCCGACCGATTCCGCGTTTCACATCAAAGTTACCTCCCTGCCCGTAGACACCTCAATCGTTGCGCAGACCACCGAGTTCGCAAACGCAATCATCCAACCGTTCTTTGGGGCGCTGCCAAATGCCTATCAGCCCAATGGCATCCCGTTCCTGGTCGTTCCCTACAATCAATCGACCCTGCCCGTGACCACCACGTTGTACCAGGCCTACTTCGGCACCATTGACAGCGCGACCGACTACCGGACTTGCATCAGTCCATGCCCGGCGACCGCACCGATTCCTGCGTACGCTCCGATCGAGGGATATGCGATCGCCGGTCCGCTGCAGGATGGCGACATGCACGTTCTGATCCTGCAGCAGCCGGGCGGCGGAAACCCCGCCAGTCTGTGGGAGATGTGGCTCTCGGTCTACAGTGGCGGCAGTTCGCCTTTGTGGACAGATGGCAGCAATGCTCACTGGGCTAACATTGGGAGCACAGGCGCCGGAGCGTACGCGATGCTTCCGCAGGCCGGCGGCTCTTCCGACGCGGCGGGCCTTCCCATCGCTCCGCTGATCCTGACTGCGGATGAAGTAATCGGCACGGGAACGCCGTCGGCTCCAAACGGCGTGGTCCAGCATCCTGTCCGCTTTACCCTGGACAGCACGCTTGGCTACTACGTGTGGCCCGCCACTGCGCAGGCTGGCGGGGGTTTTTGCTCTGGGGGGTATGAAGACCAGAATACGCTGATTTCTCAACTTGACCCGCCCACCTCCTGCACGGATCCATCCAATCCGATGGGAGAGATCTATCGCCTGAAAGCCAGCGTGCCCAACCCTGCCTGCGCCGCAACCAGCCCGCAGACAGCTGTCATCATTCAGGGGCTCCGCGATTACGGCATGATTCTGGCCGACAACGGCCCGGCGGCGGCGTTGATTGGAACTCCGGACTCTCGCTGGAACGATGCAGATCTGGCCTGCCTGACGAGCCTGACCTTCAGCCAGTTCGAGCCGGTGCAAGTGCAGCAGTTGGCGGCTGATCTGAGCCTCGTCGAGTCAGGCACCGGCACCATCGTCACGTCGTGCCCATCCGGGCAAACATGCTTCAACATGCCCGTGACTACCTATCGGACGATCCCTTAGACCCAATCGGCGACCCCGGTATCCGGCCCGACAAGGGCAACTCCAATTCGGCGCAGACGGTGACGTAGAGGAACTATTGCGAAGCGCGAGATCATTCCGCCCCGACGTCAACTCCTCAATCCCGATAGACAATTGGTCTTGCGAGAGAGGCCGCGTTGAGACGCTCGCGGCAAGCGAAATCTGAGCATGCAGAGGCAGCCCAACCAGAAGCACAGCAGCGATTGAAACGATCCATGTCGCCTCCATGTTGTGGATTCTCCGCGTTCAGAAACTCAGCGTCGAGGAGCGACTTTGCGAACTGCCTGCAAAGTCGGTTTTTGGCAAGTTCGGCCCTTTACGTCAGACTGAGACACTACCCAGGCGCCAGGTTCAACGGGATTTGGTGGGGCGAGGGAGGACGGCAACGTTGGCATTTGCGGTACACATGTAACCTGGAACCCGCGTCGGTGGCGGGTTCCAGAGGCGACTGAAAAGCCGTCTGCGGCCGCAGCCTGTAAAGCCGCGATGATTATGCGGCGTTAAGGGCACGGATAAATCCGTGCCCTTAACGAAAGAGCGCTCTTTCAGCATCCTCTCCATCTAAGCCAGGCCAGCGTCCAGGCGAGTTTATTAGGCCGGTTCTAGACGCCGACCGGCTCTGCGGCTGGGACCTTGACCGGGGTGAGCCAGCCGTAGCGATCGGGCTTGGTTCCGTTGACGATCGCGAAGAACTCGGCGCGGATGGCGGACGTGATTGGCCCCATGGTGCCATCGGCCACGAGCACGCGATCGACCGAGTGCAGGTGGGTGACTTCGGCGGCGGTGCCGCTGAAGAAAGCTTCGTCGCAGATGTAGAGCATCTCGCGCGGCAGCGCCTGCTCGACCACGGGAATGTCCAGGTCCCTGGCGATGGTGAGCACCGAAGTGCGCGTGATGCCGTTCAACACGGAGTTGGCCATGGGCGTGGTGTAGAGAATGCCGCCGCGCACCAGGAACAGGTTTTCGCCCGAACCTTCGGAGAGATAGCCGTTTACATCCAGCGCGATCCCTTCGTCGTAGCCGTTGATCTCGGCCTCCATGCGGATGAGCTGTGAGTTCATGTAATTTGCGCCGGCCTTGGCGAGCGACGGCATGGTGTTCGGCGCCAGGCGATTCCAACTGGAGACGCAGACGTCCGCGCCCGCGTTGCCGGGGATGTACTTGCCCCAGGGAAAGTTGGCGATGTAGACCTCGACCGGCGCCTTCAGCGGATTGACGCCGATCTCGCCGTAGCCGCGAAACGCGATGGGCCGGATGTAGCACGGCGCCACGCCATTGGCTTCGACCAGTTCCACCGCGGCGGCACACAACTCTTCCAGCGAATAGCCCACCGGCATGCGGTAGATCTTCGCCGAGTCGAGCAAGCGCTGCATGTGTTCAGGCAGGCGGAAGATGCCGGCTCCATTCGGCCGCGCATAACAGCGCAGCCCTTCGAAGACCGAAGACCCATAGTGCACGACATGCGACATCACGTGGATCTGCGCGTCTTCCCACGCAATCATGCGTCCGTTGTGCCAGATATTTTTCGTTGTCTCTAACGGCATGGCAAACTCCTCGCTCCAGCCAATGCTGAATTCAGTCGATGCAGCCCCGGAATTCGATTATACCGTTCGGGCAACCTGGACCGTGCGCCTGGTGAACGCCCCGGGAGACTGGAGTACGTGATACCGGTTGCGGTGCTCTAGGCGCACGCCAGCATCCTCCCCGAATCGGTTTTTGTGGAGGATGCTGCCTTGGCGGCGCTGCGGGAATCGACCGTCCAGACGCAGGTGAGCGGGTGACGGGGATCGCCGGTGGGCAACCAGGCGCAGGTGAGCCGGCCGGCATTCTTGAGGGTGAGGACTTTGTTGGACATGGTTCCTCCTTTGCGGTCCGTGCGGGCGCAACCGAATCCAGCGCACCAGGCGCAGATCAGGAATGTCCACGGATCGTCGGTTAGGGAGGGGTGAGTCTGACTTTGGTGCTTCTGGCCCACGCGCTCAAATCACAGGTCGTATGCTGGATGAGCGGTGAGAGAATCGTCTTTAGCGGGCTAGAGGCGGTTTTCTGAGCGCTCCTCGCAACACAGGTAAGAGCTCCCAATACTTGGAGGTTCTTGTGCGGGTTTTTGGCTCATAGAGTTGTGCTTCTCCGGCGGGCGTAAGTGCCCCGCTCGATCTGTTGTATCATATCCCCCTAGGATATAGTCAAGGAGAATATGTCACATCTGGACAAAGAAAAGCAGAAGCTGGTTGCCCGCATCAAGCGCATCCGCGGACAGGTGGATTCCATCGAGCGATCGCTCACTTCGGGCGATGACTGCGCCGACGTGCTGATGCTGCTTGCCAACGTGCGCGGCGGGGTGAACAGCCTGATGGCCGAGGTGCTGGAAGACCACATCCGGCTGCACCTGCTCTCGCCGGAACGGGACGTGGCTCAGCCTCAGGAACTGGCGGAAGACCTGATCGACCTGGTGCGGGCCTACCTGAAGTAGCCGCCCGGCTGCGCGAGCAGTGCTGTCGCCAATCCTTGCGCCGGGGCGCGCCCGTTTGCGAGAAAAAAGTGAAACAATAAACCCGTGGTCTTCGATCCTTCTTTCGCAAGCTTTTACGGCCTACAGCACTCGGTGTACGTGCGCTTCTCGCTGCTGGCGCTGAGCTCCATCTTTTTCCTGGTTGACCCATTCGCCGCGCTGCCGACGTTTCTGGCGATCACCGAGGGCGCCGACCCGGTGCGCCGCCGGAGGGTCGCCGGCAAAGGTGCGCTGACCGCGCTGATCGTGCTGGGCACCTTTGCCTTCACCGGCGAGGCGATCTTCAGGCTGTTCGGCATCACGCTGCCGGCGTTCGAGCTGGCGGGCGGCATCATCCTGCTGCTGATCGGCCTGGATATGCTGCAGGCCAAGCGCTCGGCTACGCAGGAGGCTGCGGGCGACACGGTGGCCGCCGCGCAAAAAGAAGACGCAGGCATTGTGCCGCTGGGCGTCCCCATGCTGGCCGGACCGGGCGCCATCACGTCGGTGATGGTGCTGGTGGGGCAGGTGCAGTCGCACTGGCAGATGGCGGCCATCCTGATCTCGATCGCGCTGACGGCGTTGATCTGCTATCTGGTTCTGGGTCATTCGAGCCTGGTGGTGCGCGTGCTGGGCGAGACCGGGATTCGCATCCTGGTGCGCGTGATGGGGCTGCTGCTGGTGGCGCTGGCGGCGCAGTACTTCGTCAACGGACTGGCCGATCTCGGGGTGATTGCGCATCAGGCGGGATAGTTCGCGGACTTCCTTCTTTGCGGGTTTCGGTGCGATGATGTGATCTCCAAGCGGAGAAGTCTGCCGGGAAGCGAGGAACCAAGTGCCTCTCACTCTGAAGTCGCGTTTTGTCGGCAATGTCTATGTCATCCGCTGCGCGGGCTCGCTGGTTCTGGGCGAAGAGGCGAAGGCCCTGGGGAATCTGCTGGAGGAACGGGCGCCGGAGTTTTCCCGATACGTGCTGAACCTGGAGGGATTGACCCGGCTGGATAGCATCGGCGTGGGACTGCTGGTACGGTACGCGGACCGGTTCGGCAGACGCGGAGGCGGGCTCCGGCTGGCCGTGCCGCCGGCATTCGTAACCAGGTTGCTGGAGATGACCACGCTGTCCGAAGTCCTGCCGCAGTATGCGACGGAAGAAGAGGCGATTGTGTCTTTTCTGAGGCAGGGATCGGCACAGGCGCGGCAGGGAAAGCGCGGCCCGCGAGTGCTGGTGTTCGATCCGTCCGCGGACCTGTGCATCTTTGTGCGGTCGGTGCTGGGCGGACACGGCTTCGATGTGCATTCGACCTGCCTGTTTTACGATGCCCGGATCTGGCTGGAGGTCGATGGGACGGAGTACATCCTGGTGGGGCCGGGCGCGGTGGAACTGACGCAGGGAACGGCGGCGAAGGCGCTGCAACAGGTGTCGCCGGGTGCGCGGGTGTTCGAGCTGGGTGCGGAGTTCGAATCGCGGGACGCGGGCGACGCGACGGAAGAACTGCTGCGGCTGTTCGGGGTGGGACAGAAGTCGTAAGCGAATCACAGAGAACACAGAGCAGAAGAGAGCATACAGAGATCGATTTTCTTTGTGGACTTCTCTGTGTTCCCTCAGTTCCTCCGTGTTCTCTGTGCTTCGCTTTTGTCGAGGGGCCAAGAAATAACGATGGGTAATTACGCCGCACCACACTGGAAGCGAGGGCGGAGACGGGTGCGCCCGGCTGAGGGTGGTCAGGCTTTGCTGGGCTTGATGGCGTTGCCTTTGGCGAACAGGTACTTGTCCAGCGGGTGGTGGAGACGAGTTCCATTAAGGGAATGGAGCCTTCGCGACAATTAGAAATCTCTTAAGGACCTAGTGTTGCGGGTGTTAGATTGGGGTCGCGGCGCAATCGGTTTGGTTGGTGGTTGGCTGCGGGCTGGAGCGCTGCTTTATATGATGCAGCAGTGCTTTCGCCACCGATGAAGGTGCGGGGAGCTTCCAAAAGCAACTGCAGAGCACGCATTGGAAGTCCCTCATCCTTTTCTGCCGGATTATCTGCCGGCTCAGTATTTCGCGCAGCATGCTCTGCATGGGTCCTTCCGCATTCGAACGATGCGGCGGGAGCGTGCCGTGCGCAGGAACAATCCGGTTGGGGGTAGTGGAGGGCGGAGGACGGCTGGGGCTATGCCCTGGGCGGTGTGGGGTTGTGCGCTGCTGGGCCTGTCGCTATGGGTGGGTGGATTCGCTCAGCAACCTGGCGCAGGGCCAACAACGGGCGCGGGAGTGTCTCCCGCGCTGCGGGCGCGGCGGTTTCTTGCAGGACGCGTGCAGGCGGGCGGAGCCGGCTCGGCGGCGGCGCTGGACCGAGCGCGGCGGCAGCACCTGGCGATGGAGCAGGCCGCGTCGACCGGTGCAGGCCAAGCGGAGGAGCAGACGGCGCGAACTGGGGCAGGGATCGCGAGGCCGCGGGGCAATCCGATCAACCCGCTGAGTGCGGCGTGGCAGGCGGTGGGGCCCATGCAGATTGCCAGCCAGAGCTACGGCAATGTGACGGGACGGGTTACGTCGGTGGCGATCGATGCGACGGACCCAACCGGCAACACGGTTTACCTGGGCACGACGGGCGGCGGAGTGTGGAAGTCGACCAATGCCGCGGGCACGGCGGGCAGCGTTGCGTTTACGCCGCTGACGGACACGCTTCCGGTGTTCAGCGCGAACGCCGGCGGGACGGCGATTCCGTCGCTGAGCATTGGCGCGGTAAGCGTGGGCGATGGTGTGGTGCTGGCGGGCACGGGCGATGCGAACGATGCGACCGACTCCTACTACGGCCAGGGGATTCTGCGCTCGACGGACGGGGGCGCGACCTGGACGCTGTCGCAGGAGTCAAACGACGGCGTGGCCGGGCACCACTCGTTTATGGGACTGGGCGTTGCGGGATTTGCATGGAGCAGCGCGACGCCCGGGCTGGTGGTGGCGGCGTTGTCGCAGTCGGCGGAAGCAGTGACGGTGAACGCGCCGGACGCGACCTACAGCGTGATGGGGCTCTACTACTCGACCGACGCGGGCGCAACGTGGCAGATGGCGACGGTCGCGGATGGCAGCCAGGTGGTGCAGTCGGCGGCGACGGTGCAGGCTCCCGGGAACGCGGCGACCGCGGTGGTGTGGAATGCGCTGCGGCAGAGGTTCTATGCGGCGGTGCGGTTCCATGGGTACTACGAATCCGCGGACGGGATGAGTTGGACGCGGACGGCGCAGCAGCCGGGAACCGGGCTGACCGCGACGGCATGCCCGGCGAATCCGGGAGCAACGGGGAGCCCGAACTGTCCCATCTTTCGCGGGTCTTTGGCGGTGCAGGCGGCGACCGGCGATACGTTCGCGCTGACCGTGGACGCGAACAACCTGGACCAGGGGCTGTGGCAGGATGTGTGCGGACTGACCGGCGGGAGCTGCGCGACCAGTCCGATCGCGTTTGGCAAGCAGCTGCCGTCGGCGGCACTCGAGGTGGGCAGCGGCAGCAGCGCGATCGTGCAGGCGGATTACAACCAGGCGCTGGCGGCCGTGGCGACCGGGGCGGGCGCCAGTGCGGACACGCTGCTATTTGTCGGGACGGTGGACTTGTACCGCTGCTCGCTGGCCGCCGGGTGCGTGCTACGGAATACGACCAATGCGGTGAATGGATGCGCGGCGCCGGCGAAGGTGTCGCCGGCCCAGCATGCGGTTGCGCTGCTGGCGGGCGAAGGGTCTCCCGGTACACTGCCGCTGGTCTACGTGGGCAACGATGGCGGATTATGGCGGTCGACGGATGGGGTGAACCAGCAGCAGACGCCGTGCTCGCCCAACGACGCGACCCATTTTGAGAATTTGAATGCGGGGTTGGGATCGCTGGCGGAGGTGGTGAGCTTCGCCCAGCATCCAACCGACCCGGCGACGCTGGTTGTGGGGGTGGGCGGCAACGGGACGGCCTCGACCTCAGCCGCAAGCGCGGGCGCGGCGTGGCCGCAGATCTCCGCGGGCGAGGGTGGGACGGTGGCTATTGACCAGTCGACTCCCGGGAACTGGTACGTGTCGATTGCGGTGGGCGTGAACCTTCGCTATTGCGGAAACGGGAATGCCTGCGCGGCGGCGGACTTTGCCGGCTCGCCGACGATTGGCCACGCACAGGTGGACGGCGATGCTTCGCTGATCGATCCGCCGCTGCTGCTGGACCCGGAGATGGCGAGCGATGTGGTGATCGGCACGTGCAGGGTGTGGCGCGGACCGGCCGCAAGCGGCTCGGCGTGGCCGGGCTCGAATGACCTCAGCGCGATGCTGGGGGGGCCGCAGAATTCGGCATGCAGCGGGGCTGTGAACCCGAGCGTGCGATCGCTGGCGGCGGGCGGACCGGCGAGCGGGGCGGTGGCGGCGCAGAATGCAGGCTCGACCGTACTGTACGCAGGGCTGGCCGGGGCGCTGGACGGCGGAGGCAGCCTGGGCGGTGCCGTGTTTGCGAACGCCGCGGCGGGGACCGCGGGCGCAACCACGCTGTGGACGGATGCGGCCAAATCGGCCGTGACCAACGATGCGGCAGATGCGGGAGTGTTCAATCCGGGCGGGTTCGACATTTCTTCGCTGGCGGCGGACCCGCACGATGCGACCGGGAAGACCGTCTATGCCACGGTAATGGGGTTTGCGGGCAATGGGATCAACGCGCCGCACGTGTACCGGTCCACCAATGGCGGCGGGAGCTGGACGAACATCAGCAGCAACCTGCCGAATGCGCCCGCGAACGGCGTGCTGGTCGATCCGAACGACGCGAACACGCTGTACGTGGCGATGGATACGGGTGTTTATGGCACCACACAGGTTGCGAGTTGCGCGTCCGCCAACTGCTGGAGCGTGTATGGGACAGGGCTGCCCAACGCGCCGGTGGTCGGTTTGGCGGCGGCGGCGGGAATGGCGACGGGTGACGGGCGTTTTGGGGAACTGCGCGCGGCAACCTACGGGCGGGGCATCTGGGAGATTCCGCTGCTGACGGCGGCGACGCCGGCCGCGCCCGCAATGACGCTGAGTCTGCCCAGCCTGACGTTTGCAGCCCAGGCCGTGGCGACGGCCAGCCCCGCGCAGACCATAACGGTTACAAATATAGGCAATGCGACGCTGGCGGTGAGCCAAATTGTAACTACGGGCGATTTCCACGAGACCGACAACTGCACGGGAGCGGTCGGGGGTGTGGCGGCGGGCGCGTCCTGCGCGGTCCAGATCACGTTTCTACCCGCGGCGACGGGCTCCCGCGCGGGCGTGCTGACGGTATATGGCAATGTTGCGGGAGGACAGGCCACGGCGGCGCTGAGCGGAACCGGCGCGCCTCCGGCGGCGATTGTATTGAATCCCGTAACGGT
>PLUT01000300.1 GCA_003162875.1 Granulicella sp. | reverse complement strand
GCCTCTTGATTTCCGGATGTGTTCGCGGTCACTTGTCTGCGGGGATTCGGTGACGGCAAGCCCACATCTCAGAGGCAAGATGTGGGGTGCCCGGCTGCTTACATCCCACCCTTCGCAAAGGCGCGAAGGATGGGGCACCCGATGCTTTGAGGTTGGTCAAGGGTGGGCCACCCGCCGGTCACTTGTCTGCGAGTATTCGATCGCGGCAAGCCCACATCTCAGAGGCGAGATGCGGGGCACCCGGCTAAGCAAGGCGAACTACGCAATTCGTCTAACGGCGGGTTGATCTTCGAGGGCTTCGCTTCTATTTGATCCTCTTCATCACAATTTCGCGTACTCGACCATAAGAGCCACCCTCCATACATTCTAGGTTATCGTGGCGAAGGTCGAGCTTGTCGCCCAGCTTACTGGTCCACCCCCCAGTCTCAAGCTGTCGCGCAAAATGAAGTGGAAAGCGTTTTTTATCGGTATAGATCGCGATCTTGACGAAGCCCTCTGTAAGGCCGCGGGTTTTGGACTTTAACGTGAACCCATAAGACGCGAGGAGTTTACGGATGGTGGGCAAATCCCATTTCCGTTCGATCCCCTCTGGCCACCAATAACCCAATTCACCCTTTTCAGGGGCGAACCACTTGTCCTCAATTCCAAGAGCGTGAGCCAGACAGTTGTAGTCCAAGGTGGGTTTACTGGTCCGTTCCCAGTGCCCGATTATCTTGGGGTGTTCAATCGTTGGATCGTAAAGCTCCAAGTAGTCTTGGTAGCTCATCGAAACCAGTTGGGCATCCTCGTTCAAATGAGGTCCTCTGCTTTGCCCCACTTAATCCACGCAGTGGTCGCCTCAGTCAGCGTCTTGCTTCCCTTCGCTGGATTATGGCGGCCGTGCGTAAGCGCGTCCAGAGCCCAAAACCAATGGCCTGGAATGCGCTGCATCTCAGCGAGAATTAGAGGAATCACTGGTGGTCCAATTGCAATGATCTGTTGATACGCTCGATGCATAACTTTTTGCATCAGTACAGAGGAGGCAGAAGTCTCATGTCTCCATTCGTGGGCGAGCTTACTGAAAAGCTCCTTCTCCTCAGGAGAGGGCTGAACGGGTTTTATCTGTTCCACCTCTACTACGGGAGAAGCGTAGGCCACGATCTGATGCGAATGCGAATGATGTGGTAAGAAAGCGTAGCAAGTGGCCCTATTTACTGACGACCGCCTTGCCACTCGTTTTACGCGAAACCACTCGGGCGCAACTCTCCTGAGATCCTCTCCGAAGTTCTGTCTCCCCCACTCCCCGCCATAGGAGCTGGGAGGAGGGGGAGTGGTGGGCGATAATGTCTCTTCCGTTGCAAGTGTCATTGCTTATTCGTATAGATCAAACTCTGCTTTCTTGAGAAGTCTAGTTAATGTCTCTTTCTTCACAGAAGCTCGCTCGACAGCGTGCTGAAGGGTAGCCAAATCTTCATCATCTAAACTGACATAGAACTCGCGATGCCTTCCTAAATCATCGTGGAAGGTGATCTCAAGGGTATGCATGATCGTTATGGCAGGACGCTTTGTTGCATCTTCTGCAAACGCTGGCCTGACATCGGTAAGAATTCTCGCCCCACAGAAGCGACGTTCAATCTCACGCCTTATTTCGGCGATCTTCGCCTCTGCCAAATAAATAGGCGTTGCCAGCAGTTGGGCAACTCGTTTTGTGAATGCCTCCTCGTCGAGGCCCTTTGCAAGATCGGGAGAATCCTCTTTCAGCGCTCCCCAAACATCGGAGGAGAATCTTTCAATATCAACGTGCGCCGTGCTCTGAATGCTTTGCATCGCCGCTAGGGATTCAACAATTATGCGCAAGTTTGCCTTGCCCACAGACGGAACATCAGACGCTATCGTAGAGGACAGCTTCTGTGCGTTTGCTGCTTCAGGCAATTTCTTAAGTGCTGTGGCTAGGTCGGCAAACGAAGCGTCAGACAGGTGGCCTATCTGTGCCACCCCACGACGGTATCGTGGTGGAATTGTGAGTGCGGACAAGCCTGCCTCCACTGCCGGGGTCTCTTCACCGGGACTAATTCCCGGTTCCACCACTATACATACGCCACCCTTGGCATCGGCAGTGCCTAGATCAATTTTAACCCGTAAGGTAACCCCTCGCGCTCATACGCGCCTCTGGCGCGCAGGAAGCGCATCATCGTCGGCCTCACTGGTACTATTCCCCTCAGAGTCATCCTCGCCACCGTCAGAATCAGCCGAGGGGGAAGCACCATCATCAGCTCCAGCGGTCGGGGTGCTAGGATCACAGGGCACGCCTCGGCACAAGGACACCATACCAGATTCGCTGAGTGTGGTATATTCACACCCCGGTAAGTGGTTTGTTTGGAAGATTATGCACGACTCGATACCCAGGGGGGTGGGCTATGCCGGCACCAATGACTGCTATCAGAGCGGTTTTAGAGCAGGCCGCGCGCTTTCACTTCGAGGTAGCGGCTGATGGCTGCCGCGCCGACCTCAGCCGGCGAAGTTTCCACCACCAGCACGCCCTGCTGCCGCAGTTGCAGCACGGCGGCGTGGCGGCGATCGAGCATCTCCTGCGCGGCGGTCGAGGCGAACATTTCGTCGACGTTGCCGGGTTCGCGCGCGGCCAGCGCGTCCAGTTCCGGATGGGTCAGCAGCACCAGCACCACCAGGTGGCGGCGCACCAGTTCCGCGGCGGCAGCGACGACCTCGGGCCGCCCGGCGGACTCGGCCATCTCGGTAATCCACAGGATCAGGCCGCGGCTGCGCTGCATATTCTTCAGCCGTGCGACCGCGTGCAGGTGGTCGGCCTCCGACGGCTCGGAGTGGACCTGGGAGAGTTGATCGATCAACAGGCGCAAATGGCTGGGGCCCGCGCCCGGCAAAAGCTGCTGCTGGATTCTGCGTCCGTAGGTCAGCAGGGCGAACTTGTCGCCCGAGCCCGCGATCACCTGCGCCAGCATCACCGCGGCGGTCGCAGCCTGGTCCAGTTGGGTCACGGTCAGCAGATGCTGCTCGGCGGCGTCCTGCTCCACCTCTCCGCTCGCCTCCGGCCGGCTGCGGCGCATCTCAAAGGCGGTGCGCGACAGCCGTCCCGCGTCCAGCACAATCCACACCTTCTGCGAGCGCTCGGTGGTGAACTCGCGTGTGATCAGGTGCGCGCGCCGCGCGGTCGCCGTCCACGAGATGGCGCGAACCTCGTCGCCCGGCTGGTAGTCGCGCAGGCTGTCGAACTCGCGGCCGGTCCCGCGCAGCCGCAGGCGGCGCTTTTGCAGCTCGATCTGGCGCGCCCGCATCAGGTAGAAAGCGGTGTTGCCGCTGCTCTGCTCGGTCGCGGGAAACACCCGAACACTCTGCTCCGCATCGGCGACCGCCCAGCGTTCCACCAGCCGCAGCCCGCTGCGGTAGCGCAGAAAGATCCTGTCCATGCGAAAATCGCCGCGGCGGTTCGGCGTGCAGATCACCGTCGCCCGCACCGGCTCGCGCGGATAGGCCAGGACGGTAACCGTGCGCGGCGTGGCGATCAGCGCGGGGTGCAGCCCGTCGGTCACGCGCACCTCCAGCCGCGCGTTCGATTGCTGCAACACCTCGTCGACAATCTCGGTGGAAATGCCCAACGCCGGCGAATGAACGAATCGCCGGGTTACGGCAATCTTTCCCGGCGCCGGCAGTCGCGCCGCGTCGAAGGCGATCAGCCCCAGCACCGCCGCGTCCCACGCAACCATCATCCAGATCCGGTGCGCATGGAAGAACGCCGGAATCGAGAGCAGGACGCCCGCCAGCAGCAGCAGCAGCGCCCGCGCCGTAAGCCCGAACCCCAGCACGCGGCCCCAGCGCCCATTGGGTCGGGCAGTCGCGGTCACGGGTTGTGGAATCAGGGTCTGCATGGCAAAGGGAACCTTTTTACTTGGGCAGCGCGGTAGCGGTCAGGATGTCGCCCACCACCTTGTCCGTGTCGAAGCCCTCGAGCTCTGCCTCCGGACGGAGCACCAGCCGGTGGCGAAGCACCGGGATGGCGGCGTGTTTGACGTCGTCGGGAATCAAAAAATCGCGCCCATCGCCGGCCGCGTAGCCCTTCGCGACCAGCATCAGGTTGGCCGCGGCGCGCGGCGATGCGCCCAGCGCCAGCGCAGGCCAGTCGCGCGTGCGCCGCACAATCGCCAGCAGGTAGTCGAACAGCGCAGGCTCGACGCGCACTGCGCGGATCTCCCGCCGCGCCTGGGCCAGCAGCGCCTGGTCGACGGGAGCAAGCGGAGTCAGTTCCAGGTCCTTGGGCTCGGCGCTTGCGTGGTGGCGTTCCAGAATCACACGCTCGTCCTCGAGACCCGGATACGGCACGCGAATCTTGATCAGGAAGCGGTCGAGCTGCGCCTCCGGCAGCGGATACGTCCCTTCGAACTCCAGCGGGTTCATGGTGGCGAAGACCGTGAAGTATGGGTCGAGCGGATGGCCCTCGCCATCCATCGTCACCTGCCGCTCCTCCATGGATTCCAGCAGCGCAGCCTGCGTTCGCGGCGGCATGCGATTGATCTCGTCAGCCAGCAGGAACTGGGTAAACACCGGCCCCCGGTGCAGCGAGAATTCGCTGGTCTTGGGAGAGAACACGGTGGTGCCCAGGATGTCCGCCGGCATCATGTCCGGCGTGCCCTGAACGCGCCGGAAGTCCAGCCCGAGGAAGCGCGCCAGCGACTTGACCGCCAGCGTCTTGGCCACGCCAGGCACGCCTTCGATCAGGGCATGGCCGCCGCACAACAGCGTCAGCAGCGCCTGGTCGATCAACTGCTGCTGGCCGGCGATGATCCGGCCGATCTGCGCGCGGCCCTGCTCCATCAGTTGAAATGCCGATTGGACTTGAATGTCGGGCTGTTCGTGCTCGCTCATGGGGACTGTTTCCTCTTCACATCGTGGATGTTGCGGTTAAGTTGTGCGCTCAATCAAAGTTTTCAGGTCGTGGTCCAGCGCCTTTACCAGGGCAAGCGCGCTGCGCGGCGCCAGCGACTGGTAGCGCGCGTCGGCGGCCTGGTTCAGGTGTTCGGCCAGTTTGCTCCAGTCGCCGGGAAAGCGGGAATTCAGGGCTGCCGCAATGCCGGCAGCGTCGGCCTGGACAATCTCGCGAGGCAGTCCACAGCGGTCGCGGAGAAAGCGCAGCAGCCGCCGGCGAGCGCTCTCCGTAGCCGCCTGGGTAGCGCCGCCTTTGCGGTAAAGCTGTCCCATCGACTCGGCGAACTCGATCGGCGATGTGCGCGGCAGGCGCGCCAGCGGCCGGATGGGACCGTTGCGGCGGCTGAAGGAAAGGATCAACAGCAGGCCAACCACGCCGGCCTGCCAGGCGATCTGTTGCAGCGGCAGACCTCGGGCCAGGCTCCACAGCGAGGTCTCGATGCCGTGGAAGTACTCATCAAACAAAATGCGCGAGCCCGGTTGACCGGGACCGGCGGCGCCGGGGTTGCCAACGCTCGCCAGCAGCAGCTTCAGGCTGGCGTCGTCCTTCAGGCCGCCGTTGGTCAGGGGCAGCGCGGAGCTCCACCAGATAGCAGTGCCCGCGCCGACGCGATAGGAGACCACCACCGCGTCGCCTCCGCACCATTGCTCCACGTGTACGACCGGGGTGAGCGCAGTCCAGCGGAAGTGATCGGCAAGCGACACCTGTCCGGCGCGGGCCAGTGGGCCGCGGCCCTCCGGCGTGGTGAGGCAAAGCTTCCCGAAGAGTTGCATCGGCGGCCCGACAGCTCCGTCTGGAAGCAGGCTAGCCCCCTCCGCGCCGGTAGCCAGCACGCGTCCACCGCGGTGCAGAAAGGCGGAGACTTCGGCGCGCACCTGCTTCAGCTTTTCCGGCGGAACATTCGGTTCGGCGAAGATGACTGTGGTGTCCGCCGCGTCGACGCTCGACAGGTCGGATGGATCCTGCTGCCAGCGCTCGGCAGAGTAGCCCAGGTCGTGCAACAACAGATACGCGGCCTTGATGCCGGCGGTGCCGCTGTTGTATGTGGTCGGCGACTTGTCGGAGTCGTCGTTGGGCGCCAGCAGGCTTGCCCCCACGATCACCAGCAGGACCGCGCCCGCAAATAGCAGCACCCGTCTTCGATCGCGATTGGCCGGCTTCATGCGCGTCTCAGCTCCTCAAACAGCGCCAGCGCCTGCGCATAATCCTCGTGCGCGGCAACCCTCAGACCGTACCAAATCCGCTCGAAGATGCGGGTGATCGACCGCAGCGTAATCTGCCGCGGCGAGTTCGGTTCCAGCAGCTCCACGTATTCCCGCGGCGTCCGTGCGTTGTCGCGGCGCCACAGCCGGTGGCTTTCCAGCGCCACGATGCTCGCCCAGTAGAGGCAGTGAATCGCCTCGCGCCAATTGCCCTTTTCCGCTTCAAGGCGCGCCAGTTCCGCCCAGTTGTCGGCTTCCTTCTGCCAGTGCGACGCGGGGATCATGGAGCTCAGCGAGATGGCGAGACGCTCGCGCTGCAGGGTCCGCGCAGCCCAGATCAGCAGAAACAGGAGGACCAGGCCCACGAAGCTCCATTCCAGCACCGGTCCCAGCCACGGGGCCCGGTGACCGAAGCCGGCGGCCGCGCTGAAGAAGCGATTGACCCAGTCCCAAAACTGCGCGACCTTGCGATCGAGCCACGACTCGCCGCTGACGATGCGGAACTCCGGCCGCGCCAGGATCGCGTTGGCGTCGCGTCTTGCCTGGGCAAACGCCGGTTGCGGCTCTCCACCGCCGCCGCCCGCGGCCAGTTCCTGGTCGCGAAGTTCCTGGTCGAGCCGCGCGGATGCCTGGTCGAGCAGCGCATTGCGGTCCGCAAGTTCAGGATTGTGCGCATCGTCCAGCAGCTTGCGCAGCCACTGCCGGCGGACCTGGAATGTCTCGCCGGGCGACGCGACCTTCTCGTCGTCCCCGACCGCAGCCGGATCGCAGGCTTTTGCATCGTCGCGGCAGGCGCGCACCAGCCCGCGCAGCGACTCCACGTGCGCGCGATATTCACTCGCAGTCGATTCCCGCGTTGGCGGCTGTAGCAACAGGCCGCCCGACTGCGCCGCAGCATGCAGCCACGCGAGTGCCAGCAGCAGAAACGTCCGCCTCAGGGCAAGTCTCATGTGCTTAAATCTGCTCCGGAGCGGGTTGGAGAGCGTCGGCGGAATCAGCCGCCGCATCCGGCGCGGAACCGGGAGGAGGCGACGCTGCGGACGCGCCGCGCAGCAGAATCTCAATGTCGAAACCCTCCCGGCGCACCCGCTCGTCGAAATAGAACAGGCAGAACCCGATCGCAGCGACCGGACCAACCATGGAGGTGGAGACAAAGCTGACCGCCAGCGTGATCCCCTGCGCCACGTAGTGCTGCGATGCTGGGTTGCGCAACAGCACAAAGACCATTGGCAACTGGATGACAGCAGCAACCAGCGAAAGCGCGTATACCAGCAGCAGCAGCAGAAAGATCCGGCCAATCCGCCCGGTGGCAAGGTTCTTGCTGCGCCGCATCGCCGCGCGCACGCCCAGATCCTCAATCACCGCCGCCGGAACGGCCAGCGAGTTGCGCAGGTAGGCAATCGCTCCATAGACGATGACGGCGAGGAAACCCAGAACCTCGAGGATGACCAGCAGGATGGCCGATGACGGCCCTCGCATGCCCGGGATCGCCAGCAACAGCAGTGGGACCATCAGCAGCGCGAAGGCCCAGGTCGCACTCCATCCCTGCCAGAACGCCACCCCAAGGCAACGCAGCCACAGCCGGCGCGCGGTGCGCAGCGCGCTGCCCATGGAGGTCGGCTCGCCCAGGTAGATTGAATTCACCGCATCGGTAGTGGCGGCCAGCGTCAGGCTGTAGGCGATCAGATACAGGCCGGACTGGACGAAGAGAAAACCCGCGTTCACCAAGCCATACGAAGGCGATGCAATGGTAATCCCTGAAAAGTATGTGAAAACCAGATGCAGAACGGCGACCCCTACCGAAACGCCCGCCGAAACCGCCGAAAGTCCCACCAACAGCCAGAAGTGAGCCCGGTAGATCGACAGCACGCGGTCGAGAATCTCGCCGACCGCGAGCGGCCGGAGATCATAGGCTGGAACCGGGCGCGGAGCGGCTGCCGGAGTCGAAGCGTAATCCGTGGAATTCGGGCTGATCCAATCCTGCGGTGCCATTCTGCTCTCCGGGCGGGTCGCCCTTTCTTGGTGGGTGGATTGACCGAGAATGGTAGCACAGTGGCGGCCGGAATCCGATGGTTTTCGCCCATCGCGCCCGCCGCCTTTCTCTCCGCAATGCGTTCCGGCTTCCCGGAAACCTGTACAATTCTCCCGGTTCCGAATGTGTTGTTTAAAGAGGTAGAGATTGCCGCAGACTATTGATTCCCTGGAAGAGCCTAAAGGCCGGCGCCGCGGGCGCAAGCTGCTTATTCTGCTCGCTGTCATCGTTGGATTCCTGTTCGCCGCCCAGGCGGCGCTGTCGTCCTGGGTCGACCTGCTCTGGTTCCGTTCGCTCGGCTATGTAGACGTATTCTGGACTACGCTCCGCCTCGAGTGGGTGGCCTTCCTCGTCTTTGCCGTGGTGACGTTCCTCATCATGGCAGCGGCATTCGCCGCGCTCAAGCGGGCGTATCGGGGCTATCTGCCCAGCGACCATAAGATCATCCTCGGTGGCCAGCCGGTGAGTCTGCCCGTCGAACTTGTGCTGCGCATTCTCAGCCTCGGCGTCTCCTTCGTCTTTGCCATCGGCGCCGGCGTCACCATGGCGTCGGACTGGCCGGTGCTGGCGATGTTCTGGTATGCCCAGCCGGCCCCGGGCAGCATCTCCGATCCCATCTTCGGCAAGCCGCTCAACTTCTTCCTGTTCACCCTCCCCGCGGCGCAACTCGTGCTTGGCTGGCTGCTTACGCTGTCCATCGTAATCTGCTTCGCCGCCCTTCTGTTTGCGCTCATCGCCGGCGGGTCGCGCGCGTTTGACAAGCAGCGTATCAACTACGGGCCGTCGCCCTGGCGCGGACTTTCCTTCGCCGCCAGCCCTCTACTGCTGCTGCTCGCACTCAACGTCTACCTCAGCCGGTTCCAGAGCGAGTTGGAACATCACACCATCTTCGACGGCGTCACCTACACCGACGCCCACGTGATGCTCACCGGACTGCTGGTGGTCTCGGCAGCGCTCGTCTTCGGCGCGGTGGTCGCCGCCATCAACGGGGCGCGCCGGTCGGGCGCGCGAATGCTGATCGCCGCCGTCGCTCCTGCCGCGATCTGTTACGTGGCCCTCGGCGCAGTCAGCTGGTATGTCAGCAACTTCATTGTCAAACCGAATGAGCTGGATCGCGAAACACCCTACATCGCCAACAACATTGCCCTCACGCGGCAGGCTTACGGCCTGGATCGCTTCACCCAGCGCGAGTTCCCCGCCGAGACCACCGTCGACGCCGCGGACCCCGCCAACAACCAACCGACGCTGCAGAACATCCGCCTGTGGGACTGGCACGCGTTGCAGGACACACTGCGCCAGGTCCAGGAAATCCGCACCTACTACGACTTTCCCGACATCGACATCGACCGCTACACCATCGACGGGGCCTTGCGCGAAGTCATGATCGGCACCCGGGAACTGAACGTCGACAAACTCCCAGAAAGCAGCCGCAACTGGATCAACGAGAAGCTGGTCTACACCCACGGCTACGGAATCACCATGAATCCGGTCAACGGGTTCACCTCGGAAGGCCTGCCCACCCTGCTGCTCAGCAATATGCCCGTGCAGAGCACCGTGCCCGGCCTCAACGTCACCCGCCCCGAGATCTATTTCGGCGAACTCACCGACACTGACGTCTACGTGAAGACCCGGCAGCAGGAGTTCGACTATCCGCAGGGCGCCACCAACAGTCTCACGTCGTACCAGGGCACCGGCGGCATCACGCTGGGCGGACTTCTCAACCGCATCGTCATCGCCTTCGACCGCGACGACCTGGGCAAACTGCCCTTCAGCGACGATGTAACCTCGCAAAGCCGGCTGTTGATGCGGCGCAACGTGCGCGAGCGCGTCGCCGCCCTGGCGCCCTTCCTCACCTTCGACCAGGACCCCTACATGGTGATCGGCGACGATGGCCGCCTGTTCTGGATCATCGACGCCTTCACCACCTCCGACGGCTATCCCTACGCGACTCACTCGAACCTCGACGACAACTCCATCAACTACATGCGCAACAGCGTCAAAGCGGTGATCGACGCCTACAACGGCACCACTACGTTCTACGTGTTCGACACCGAAGACCCCGTCCTGGCCACCTACCGCCGCATCTTCCCCAGCCTGTTCCAGGACGCAGCGCTGATGCGCGCCGACCTGCGCAAGCACGTGCGCTATCCCGAGAAGCTGTTCAAGCTTCAGGCGGAGGTCTACGGCCTCTACCACATGACCGATCCGCAGGTCTTCTTCAACCGCGAGGACCTGTGGACCGTCGCCACCCAAACCGGATCCGGCAGTGACGGCCAGCAGGTCCCCCAGGAGATGGATCCCAACTTCGTCCTGATGAAACTGCCGGACGAATCCGGTATGGAGTTTGTCGAGATTCTTCCCTTCACCCCCGCCAATCGGAACAACCTGATCGGCTGGATCGCCGGCCGCAGCGACGGTGCGCACTACGGCACCTCCGTGGTCTATGACTTCCCCAAAACCAAGCTGGTGGACGGCCCGCAGCAGATCGAGTCGCGCATCGACCAGAACGCCCAGCTCTCCGGACAACTGACGCTGTGGAACCAGCAGGGCTCGCATGTGCTGCGCGGCAGCCTGCTGGTCATCCCGTCAGGCAAGGCACTCCTCTATGCGGAGCCTATCTACCTGCAGGCCCAGCAAAGCCCCATGCCGGAACTGCGCCTGGTCGTGCTCGCGCTGCAGGACCGCCTCGCGTATGGGCCCACCTTCGAGGCGGCGCTCGCTTCCCTCTTCGGCGGCGAGGCCTCGGCGGTTAGCGGCAGCGAAGCGACACAGGCTCCAGCGCATGCCGCACCCGCATCGCCGGGCGTGCCCCAGCCTGCTGCCGACCTGAACGCTTTGATCGCTGAGGCCGGCAAGGACTTCGCCGACTACCAGCGCCTGACCGCGGAAGGCAAGCTGGGCGAAGCCGGGCAGAAGCTGGATCAGCTGAAGCTCGTCCTCGACCAGTTGAACGCGCATCGAAAATAGGTCTGCTTCACCTACTGCGCGCCGCGATGCACCGCTTCATCGTAGAGCGGCAGTGTATGCAGGTGAATCCGCACCAGCGATGGACTAGAGCCGCGGAAGTTCAAGCCGCGGTCCGTCTGGTCGCCGTTCAGAATCCGCGTTGCCTGCCAGGTCCCCTCGACGTATTGCCCCTCTTCGGCACGCAGAATCTCCATCTGCTGGTTCGGCTGCTTGTCCAGTGCGGCGGCAGACACGGCAAAGCTGACGCTGACGTCGAACCCGGTGACCAGAAAGTCCAGTGGCCCCAACTGCGCGACCAGCGCGCGTCCCTGCAGTGTGGACGTCCCTGGAGGGTACGCGCCGTCGGGCTGCGGGAAGCCGAAGGAGACCACCGCATCGGCGCCGGGCAGGTGGATGGCCTGCCGCGCCGCGCCCCTGTCCTCGACCGCGGTATACAGCCGGCCTTCCAGGTTCAGTTCCGCAATCTGCTGCTCCGGCCCGTGGAACAGAGCGAAGTTCTCCGCCGGATTCACCGCGCGTTGAGCAGCCTCGGAGGCGATGATGCCCTGCGGATTCGGAACCGCCGGCTGCGTCGAACGATCGATGCCAAACGGAGAGAAGCCAATCGCGCCGTGTCCAAGTGCATAGAAGAAGTACCGTCCAAAGGTCGCGTCGAAGCGGCTCTCCGGGAAAAACAGAGGATTGTCCGCACGCCCGTAGGTGGCCACGATGCTGCGGAACAGAGTGAAGTCGTCTGAGTAGAAGTCCGGCGCAAGCATGTCGATCGCCGGCCCGGCCGCCTTCCAGATGGCGATGTTGGCCTGCTGCGGTCCGCCGGAGGGATACTCCTGCCCGGCGCTCGGCCGGTCCCGATTCTCCAGCGCGTGCACCGGGTAGGCAAACCACACGTTGCAGTACATCGGCAGCGGGTACTCAGCCTTCCCCGCCGCCACCACCTGGTTAATGTAGTGCGCGGTGGAGTACGCGGCGAAGCTCTCGTCGGCGTCCGGCCCAAACCCCTGCGTCCAGTTGCCCGGACGCAGCTTCAGCACTCGCGCCAGCTCCGCCGGCACCTCTGCCTCGAATGCTTTCTGCGCGGCGGGAGAGTAATCCCGTATCGAGCCGACCGAGCCCGACTCGTTCTCCACCTGCACCAGAATCACCGTGTGCTGCGCGCCGTCGATGGTCTTCACGTGACGCAACAGCGCCGCAAACGCGGCTTTGTCCGCGTCCAGATTGGCCTGCGAGCTCGCGGACATCACATCGAGCAGCTTGCCGTAAGCGTTCTCCTCGCGCGGGTAGGTCTTCGGGTCGGACTTGATCCACTCGGGAACGTAGTGGTTCTGACCGTTCTTCCAGGTCCCGAACCAGAGCAGCACCAGGTGGAGATGATGCTCGCGCGCCTGGTTGACCAGCAGATCGACGTTGCCGAAGTCGAAGCTGCCGTGCGCTGGCTCGATCTGCTCCCAGTAGACGGGCGCCTCCACCGTGTTGGCGTGGATCGCTTCGGCGGCGCTCCACGCGTCAGGCAACTCCGCGGGCCACGCGCTGGAGTTATTGATCTGACCGCCCAGAATCAAGAATGGCTTGTCGTCGACGATCAGTGCGAAGCGGTTATCGCGCTTTTCCAGGTGAGGGATCTCTGTCGACTGGGCTGGAGCGATTGGACAGCGCAGCAGGGTCGCCACAAACGCGCACAACATTAACTTCTTCATGGACCTTCCGCTTTCTTCAGGCAGATGCACAGCGGCATTCTACTTGATCAGCATCGACACAATGCTCGCCGACATCAGGTTCGCCATGGTTCCCGCCAGCATCGCCCGGAAACCGAGCCGCGCCAGGTCGTTGCGGCGATTGGGCACCAGCGCTCCAATGCCGCCGATCTGCATGCCGATGGAGCCGAGGTTGGCGAATCCGCACAGCGCAAATGTCGCAATGGAGAAGGTTCGCGGCGAGAGCGCGCCTGGGCCGGTCTTCATCAGACCAAGTTGCGTATACGCGACGAACTCATTCAGCACGGCGCGCGTGCCCAGCAGGTTGCCGATGGCTTTGGCCTCGTGCCAGGGAATGCCGATCAGCCACGCCACCGGCGCGCCGAAGAAGCCGAGGATCGCGTTCAGCGTGTGCGGAAACGGAATGTGCCCGTGCGCCCAGGCGAAGTTTGAGACGCCCGTCATGGTCGCGTTCAGCAGGCCGACCAACGCGAGAAAGCTGATCAGCATGATGGCAACGTTGAAGGCCAGCGCGCCGCCGTCGATGGTGCCGCGCGCGATCGCGCCGACGAAGTTCTCGCTCGCATGTTCTTCCGACGGCGGCATCTGCACCGTTCCGGCGGTGGCCGGAACCTCCGTCTCGGGCACCAGCATCTTGGCCACCAGGATGGTTCCCGGCGCCGTCATAATCACCGCCGACAGCAGGTCCTTGGCGTTGATGCCGAAGCTGATGTACGCGGCCATGATGCCGCCCGAAACGTGCGCCATGCCAGAGGTCATGATGGTCATCAACTCGGAGTTCGTCGCCCCCGAGAGAAATGGACGAATGGTCAGCGGAGCCTCGGTCTGGCCCATAAAGATGCTGGCCGCGACGTTGGTGCTCTCCGCGCCGCTGGTGCCCATCGTCCGCTGCATTACCCACGCCACCACCTTGATGATCTTCTGCATCACGCCGATGTGGTACATGATCGCGAAGAACGCCGACACGAAGATGATGGTCGGCAGCACCGCGAACGCAAAGACGTTCAGCGGACTGTGCGGATCACCCAGCGGGCCGAAGACCAGCGTGGAGCCATCGGCTGCATGCCCCAGCGCCGACGTCACCGCCGTGCTGGCGGCCCGCAGGATCCGCTGGCCCATCGTCCATTTGATCACCAGCACCGCGAAGACAAACTGGAGCCCCAGCCCCCAGGCGACCGTGCGCCAGCGGATGGCTTTGCGGTTGGTCGAGAAAGCGTAAGCAACGCAAAGAAAGGTGAAGAGTCCGAGAAGACCGGTAAATCGTGCCACGTGCGCTCCGATCGTTGCAGCGTATGGAAGTGTGGGATGAGTGTATCCAATCGCGAGGTCGCGCGGCCAAGGTTTTCCTCACACCTGCCTCTAGCGGTGATCGCTCCTGTCAGATAAGGGCACTTCTGTTTTTTCGAGCACCTTGCCACGTTTCCAGACCAGCCCGGCCCGCTCCGCTAGCATTTGGGTCATATCGGGATCGGCACCAGATTTCAGAGCCCACTCCCTCCAGTATGGGATCGCAAGTGACCAGAAGAACCAGGCCGTGGCAATCGACAGGAGACAACCGGCCAGAACGAACCATCCTTGAAGAAGTCTGCTGCTTGCGAGAAAGCCGAGCGCGATGATCGCGAGGACCGGAAGATTTACGACGCATGTTCCAATAATCACCGCTCTTCTCGGGCTCATTTTGGTTGATCCCCCTTGCCGATCACCTCGCGAATCAGCGGGATCGGCTCCGGCGGCTCCGCCCCAATCCGCAGCGTTTCACGCAGCATCGCCTCCGGCTCCTCCAGCAGTGCCGCGTCTTCGCTGAACAGCGTAGCCAGTGGCTGTTCCGCTGCCACGCGGTCGCCAAGCTTCACGTGCATTTCCAATCCTGCGTGCGCGCTCACCGGGTCGCCGGGCCGCGCGCGTCCGGCCCCCAGGCGCTGGACCGCCCAGCCGATCTGCGTGCAGTCCATCCCCGCCACATAGCCCGCTTGCCCGGCGCAGACGGTGCGGGTCGCGGTTGGCTTGTGAAACGCCGCGGGGTCCGCGAAAGCCGCCATCGCGGCCGCAACGTCTTCGGACTGCAATTCCACCATGCGCAGGAACTGCCGGTGCGCCGACCCGTCCGACAGCAGCAGCGCCGACAGGATCGCCCCCGCCTCCGGCGTAGCGGTCTTTCCGCCCAGGTGGAGCATGTGCCCGGCCAGGGCGTGGGTCAGCCGTAGCAGGTCGGACGAAAGCCGCAGCTTGTCCGCGGGCAAAGTGAACGCGCAGTCGGGCGAAAAATGCTGGAAGAGTTCAAGGCACTCCTCGACCTCCACCCAATTGCCTGCAAATCGTCCCAGCGGCTGGTCCATCGACGTCAGCAGCGCAACGGTGCGCGTGCCCGCCAGTTCGCCCGTCTCCACCATCAGCCGCGCCAGCAGCTGGGCGTCGGCGTACCTTTGCATAAACGCGCCACTCCCGGTCTTCACGTCCAGCACCAGCCCGTTCAGCCCCGCCGCCAGCTTCTTGCTCATAATGCTGGCCGTGATCAGGCAGGGCGACTCGACCGTTCCGGTGTGGTCGCGCAGCGCATACAGGATCCGGTCCGCCGGCACCAGGGTCGGCGTCTGGCCGGCCATGGCGAAGCCGCACTGCCGGACGATCGCAAGCAACTCGGGCAGCGCAAGCTGGGTGCGGAATCCGGGAATCGTCTCCAGCTTATCCAGCGTTCCTCCGGTGTGACCCAGGCTGCGGCCGGAGATCATCGGGTCGCACAAGCTGCGCTCTCCACCCGGCACAGCAGGACAGCCGGCGGCAGCGATGATCGGCGCAATCAGCAGCGATGTCTTATCGCCCACGCCGCCGGTGGAGTGTTTGTCCACCGCGAAGCAGTGGAGCGGCGAGGGATCGAACACCTCGCCCGAAAAACGCATCGCCTGCGTGAGCGCCGAGAGTTCCTCAGGGTTCAGGCCGCGCAGAAAGACCGCCATCAGAAAGGCCGCCGCCTGCGCGTCCGTGGGTGTGTCGGCGGGCGACTGGCGCGCGACCAGCGCCCGGATGAAGCCCTGGATCTCCGCGTCGGACAAAACCAGTCCATCGCGCTTGCGCCGGATCACATCAATCGGGTGAATTGCCACGGTTCCGATTGTATGCGCGAATAACTCATTAATTTTCATTGTCGCCATGGCCCGACGGAGCTACCTTGGAGGGTCGCAAACATCCTGAGCGTCGCACGGAGGAACCATGAACGCCAAAGCAATGGTTGTCGCAGGATCGCTGCTCGTTGTCTCACTCTCCAACATTGGTTGCGGCGGCAGCGCACCGTCCACCGCATTCACCCAGTCGCAGGCTTTAACGGCTACCTCGGACATCTTTGCCGCGCTGGCGGCTTCCTCGGTCTCGTCGGGATATGCGCGGACGGGAGTCTTGAACGCAGAGGTCGCCGGAATCCGCAATGCTCATCTGAGCGACTCTCCGATCGCGACTCCTCTGGCAAAAGCCGTTCCCGAGGCATCGAGCACCACCATTCCTCCTTTCACTTACGCCTGCCCCTCCGGAGGCAACATCGTCGTCACCGGGTCCTATACCGGGACGGCCACATCGTCCAGCGTGAATATCGTCGAGAACATCAACAGTTGTAAGGACGGCGGGATCACGATGAACGGCGACCCGAACGTCGACATTCTCGGTATCTTTACCGAATCGGGCAGTCTCTATACCGATGTTGTGACCATGACCGGCGGCTTCACTGCGGGCGGCAATACGTGCTCGATGAATGTCACCATCTCCGCCACGGTCAACAGCACAACCGGCGCCGAGACCGGCAGCATTACCGGTTCGGTCTGCGGAATCAGCATGAACTCGACCATTTAGCTGGCTGCGCGGCGGAAACCCCGCAACCCGCAGTTCCGAATTGGCTCTTATTTCGGAGTAAGCCGGAACGCGGCGGGCAGCAGTTCCGCCAGCGTGGCGGCGACAGTCTCGCCGTTCGCGGAGGGATAGAACACCGGCGTCTCCGGATCGGCAAACTCCAGAATAGTCTGGCGGCAGGCTCCGCAAGGCATTGAGGCCGCGCCGTTCAGATTGACGACGGCGACGGCGCGAATGCGAATGGCCGGCCCGTAGAGCGTCACCGCCGCGGCAATCGCTGCCTGCTCGGCGCAGCAGGTTAGCCGGTACGACGCGTTCTCCACGTTGGTGCCGGCAACGATCGCGCCTTCCTGACTATCGTCCGGGTGCAGCAGAATCGCCGCCCCCACGCGGAACCGGCTATACGGCGAGTAGGAGTTCTGCGCAGCCTCGGTGGCGCGCTGGTGCAGCGTGGCGATTTCGGCGGGCGTTGGAGCACTGACTGGCATAGGGCTTGAGACTAGCGGCTGGTGTGCACGATGGCAAGCCTCCAGCGCCCGGCGCCTGCATCCAAACCGCAGGCGCCATGCACGGAGATTGCACGGAGATTGCTCTATGCTCTTGTGATAGCCCCTTCCGCGATGCCGCCCACCTCATCCAGGCCGAAGCGAACCGACACCCGCAAGCCCGCAGCAGCGTCGCAGCCGCAGCCAACCCACATCGCCGCTCCGTCGCAGTTGGCCGGCGACGCGGATTCCGCTGCTGCCCTCGCGCTCTTCCATCCCGTTACGGCAGCCTGGTTTCGCGCGACATTCCCCGCGCCCACCGCGCCGCAGCGCCAGGGCTGGCCCGCGATCGCGCGCGGCGAATCGACCCTGATCCTGGCGCCCACGGGCACCGGCAAAACGCTGGCCGCGTTCCTCTCCTGCCTGGACAAGCTCATGTTCGATTCGAGCGAAGACAGGGCCGCACGCGGCTGCCGCGTCGTCTACATCTCGCCGCTCAAGGCGCTGGCCGCGGACGTCGAGCGCAACCTGCGCGCTCCGCTGGCCGGCATCGCCGGCATGGCGCAGGAGGCGAATGTGCCGGTACGCATTCCCGCCGTCAGCATGCGCACCGGAGACACGCCGCCCAGCCAGCGCGCGCGTTTTCGCCGGCATCCCGGAGACATCCTCATCACCACCCCGGAGTCGCTCTACCTGGTGCTCACCTCGGAAGCCGCCGAGGGCCTGCGCGCGGTCGAGACTGTCATCGTCGACGAGATTCACTCGCTCGTCGCCACCAAGCGCGGAGCGCATCTGGCGCTGTCGCTGGAACGCCTGGAGGCGCTGGTGCGTGCCAGCGGCGGCCCTGCCTTGCAGCGGATCGGACTCTCCGCCACCCAGCGCCCGCTGGAGGAAGTGGCGCGTTTTCTTGGCGGTGCGGTCGCGAGCGAGCAGGCTGGTCAGCCATCCGGCAAGCCGGTCACCCTCGCATCGCAGCGCGCTCTCGACCCCAGCAACCTCACAATGGACAACGGAGAGCGAACAACGGAGAGCATTTCCTACCGGCCCGTGACCATCGTGAATGCCGGCGCGCGCAAGCCTCTCGAGTTGAAAGTCGAGGTCCCGGTCGAGGACATGGCCCGCCTGGGCGCGGCCGTGAACCAGCCTGCCGCAGCGGATGCGCAGGAGCCAAAGCGCACCTCCATCTGGCAGAGCATTCATCCCCGGTTGCTGGAGATCGTTCGCGGCCGTACCTCCACGCTGATCTTCGTGAATGCGCGCAGGGTAGCCGAGCGCCTGGCCGGCGCACTCAACGATCTTGCCGGCGAGCCGATCGCCCGCGCGCACCACGGCTCACTCGCGGCGGCGCAGCGGGTTGAGATCGAGGAACTGCTGAAGGCCGGGCAGATCAAGGCACTCGTCGCCACCAGCTCGCTCGAGCTCGGCATCGACATGGGCGCCATCGACCTCGTCATTCAGATTGAGGCGCCGCCGTCGGTGGCCTCCGGCATGCAACGCATCGGACGCGCAGGCCACCAGGTCGGCGCACCCTCGCACGGCATCATCTTCCCCAAGTATCGCGCCGACCTGGTCGCCTGCGCCGCCGTAACCCGCGCCATGCACCAGGGCCATGTGGAATCGACACGATTCCTGCGCAACCCGCTGGACGTGCTCGCCCAGCAGATCGTGGCCATCGTTGCCCATCCACCGCTGGATGTCGTCGCAGCGGAGCGCCGGTCCAGGGCTTCACAAGACGATGCCGGCCCCGGCATCTCGCGTGCTTCCCTGCTCTCGCTGGTCCGCAGCGCCGCGCCGTTCGCCGGATTGAGCGCCCAGGTCTTCACTGGCGTGCTCGACATGCTCGCCGGCCTCTATCCATCCGACGAGTTCGCCGAGCTTCGTCCCCGCATCACCTGGGACCGCACCCGCGACTGGCTCACGCCTCGCCGCGGCGCCAAGCGGATCGCAATTCTGAACGGCGGCACCATCCCCGATCGCGGACTCTATGGCGTCTTCCTTGCCGGCGAGCGCGCCAAGCCGGTGCGGGTCGGCGAACTCGACGAGGAGTATGTCTACGAGAGCAAGCCCGGCGAGACCTTCGTCCTGGGCGCTTCGACCTGGCGCATCGAAGAGATTACCCACGACCGCGTTCTGGTCGTGCCCGCCCCTGGCGATCCCGGCAAGATGCCGTTCTGGCACGGAGACCGCGCCGCTCGCCCGATGGAGTTTGGCCGGAGCATCGGGGCCCTGGTGCGTCAGTTGCGCGAGATGCCGCGGCCGGTCGGGGTCACCACCCTGGTCAAAACCCACGACCTGGAGGCCGGAGCCGCGGAGAACCTGATGCAGTATCTGGCGGACCAAGAGATCGCAACCGCCGTCGTTCCCGACGACCGCAACATCGTCATCGAGCGCGTCCGCGATGAACTGGGCAACTGGCGCGTCTGCATCCTCACTCCATTCGGCAGCAGGATCCACACGCCCTGGGCGATGGCGGCGGCGGCAAAGATCCGCGCCAACGGAGGCCCGGACGTGGAAACCATGAGCAGCGAGGACGGCTTCGTGCTGCGCTTTCCCGAGGCGGACGCTGCGCCGGACGTGAGCGCGCTGCTGCTGGCGCCGGCCGAGGCGGCGGAGCTGGTGCAGCGGCAGCTCGGCTCGACCGCGCTGTTTGCGGCAAAGTTCCGTGAGAGCGCCTCCCGCGCCC
Organism: Granulicella sp.; assembly: GCA_003162875.1. GTDB lineage: Bacteria > Acidobacteriota > Terriglobia > Terriglobales > Acidobacteriaceae > Edaphobacter. The sequence continues at coordinate 1,675 of PLUT01000300.1, read as the reverse complement.
TGTTGCTGCCGCGCCGGCGGGCAGACGGCCGCACGCCGCTGTGGCTGCAGCGCAAGCGCGCCTACGATCTGCTGGCCGTGGCCAGCCGCTACGCCGGCTTTCCCATCCTGCTCGAAGCCTATCGCGAGTGTCTGCGCGATGTCTTCGACATGCCGGCGTTGCTGGAGGTGCTGGGTGACATCGCCAGCGGCTCGCTGCGCGTGGCCACCGTCGACTCGCAAACGCCTTCGCCATTCGCGTCCGCGCTGTTGTTTGGCTACGTCGCCAATTACATCTACGACGGCGATGCGCCGCTGGCCGAGCGCCGCGCGCAGGCGCTGTCGATCGACCAGGACCAGCTTCGCGAACTGATGGGCGACGCCGACTTGCGCGAGCTGCTCGACCTGCACGCGATCGAAGTGACGGAAGAGCAGTTGCAGTCGCTCGCCGAGGGCTACAAGGCGCGCAACCTGGATGCCATGCACGACCTGCTCCTCCGCCTCGGCGACCTGTCTCGCGAAGCGTTGCGCCGCAGGGTTGCCGCGGAGGACCCGGAGGCGCTGGCCGCAAAGCTGATACACGCGCAACGCGTGCTGGAGATTACAGTGGCCGGCGAGCGACGGCTGATCGCCGTGGAGGACGCCGCGCGCTACCGCGATGCGCTCGGCGTGCCGCTTCCGCCCAGGCTTCCCGCCGCGTTCCTGGGACCGGCGCCGGAGGCGACGCTCGACCTGCTGCGCCGCTATGCCCGCACCCACGGCCCATTCACGGCGCAGGAATGTGCTGCCCGCTTCGGTCTGCCGCTGCCCGGCGTGGACGCGACGCTGGAGCGCCTGGTGAGCCTGGGGCGCATCGTCGAGGGCGGTTTTCGCCCGGGCGGCGTGCATCGCGAGTGGTGCGATACGGAGGTGTTGCGGACTGTTCGCAGGAAATCGCTCGCAAGGCTTAGGAAGGAGGTTGAGCCAGTCGAGCAGCCCGTGCTCGCCCGGCTGATCACGCGCTGGCAGGGCGTCGTCCAGCCCCGGCGCGGCCTGGATGCCTTGCTGGACACGATCGAGAACCTGCAGGGCGCGCCGCTGCCCGCGTCCATTCTGGAGACGGAGATTCTTCCCGCGCGCATCAGCGGCTATCGCCCCGCCGATCTCGACACCTTGATTGCGGCGGGCGAGGTGACCTGGCTTGGGCTCGAGGCGATTGGCGAACGCGACGGCCGCATCGGCCTCTACCTGGCGGAAAGACTGGAGGCGCTGTGGCCGGTGACTCCGTTGGCCATTGTCCGTTCTCCGTTGTCCGTTGGAGACAAGAGCGGTGAGCGGGAGGCAGCGGTTGTTGCATTTTTGAAGACGCATGGCGCCTCGTTCTTCCAGCAGGTGCACGAGGGCGTGGGCGGCGGCTATCCCGGCGAAACGCTCGACGCTCTCTGGCGCCTGGTATGGCAGGGTGTGCTGACCAACGATGCCTTGCACGCGCTGCGGGCATACTGCGCGCCGCCGGCCACTGCAAAGCACGCCAAGCGTGTGCATCAGCAGACCGGCTTCCAGGCCGGCTTCCGGTCGCGCCGGACAACGCCGCCCGCGGCCCAGGGGCGTTGGAGCCTGAACCCGGCGCTGCTGCGAGAGAACGCGAGCAGCACGAAGCACTCGCACGCGCTGGCGCAGCAGTTGCTGACCAGGTACGGCGTCGTCTTCCGCGAGAC
>PLUT01000180.1 GCA_003162875.1 Granulicella sp. | reverse complement strand
GGTAGAACTTGTCGAAGATCATGCCCTGCTCCAGCGGGTCGATGCCCTGGCCGCGGTCGGCGACGCTGATGGCGAGCAGGTCGCCCTGGGGTTCGGCGGAGACGAAGACGGGCTGGCCCGCTGCCGAGTATTTGACCGCGTTGCCCAGCAGGTTGCCGAGCACCTTCTGGACCCAGTCGGCGTCGGCGAGCACGGAGGGCAGCGTGCTGGCCAGGGTGACGCGGAACTCACGCGCGGGCCAGGCGGCGCGGATCTCCTCCACCGCGGTCCGGATCAGGTTGCCGGCGTCCAGTGGCTTGATCTCGAGCTGCACCTTGTGCGCATCCAACTGCGCCATCTCCACGGCCTGTTCGATGAGGCGGTTCAGGCGGTCGGACTCCTCGTCGATGACGTGGAGCAGCTCGTCGCGCGCGGGCTCGTCCAGCGCCGACTGCGAGAGCAGCGAGGTGATGGACGCCTTGATGGAGGTGAGCGGGGTGCGCAGCTCGTGGGTGACGGAGTCGAGCAACGCGGTGCGCAGGCGCTCGGTCTCCTTGGCGGCTTCGGAGCGGGCGCTGTTTTCCAGGGCCTCGGCGCGCTCGATGGACATGGCGATCAACCCGCTGAGCGCCTCCATGGTTTCGCGCGACAGGGTGGTGGCCTCCAGCAGCAGCGCGCCGCTGGGACGCACGCCGATGCGCAGGGGAATGGCCGTGGGAAAGCCGTCGGCCGGCGGGCGAAGGAGGGGCTGCAGCATGGCTTCGCGCAGGTCGCGGACGATCTCGACGCGGGTGCGCTCGGCGGAACCGGTGGGGCTGGGGACGGCCTCGGAGTCCGGCTCCCACGCCACCTTGGGACTGGAGATGCGCTTGGGGTCGGAGAGATAGATGCGGTCGTGGTCGGCGATATACAGCGTCACCGCCGGGCTGTTGAAGGCGTTGGCGACGCTGGAGGGGATGAAGTTGAACAGCTGGGCGACGTTTTCCGGCTGCAGCAACTGGCGCCCCAGGCGGTAGAGCATCTCCGACTCGCGGCGGCGCGCGTTGGCTTCCTGGCTCTCCTCGCGGATGCGCGAGGCCAGGTGGCTGGCGTAGATGGCGGTGCCCAGGAAGGCAAACAGCGCCACCCAGTTCTGGGTGTCGGCGATGGTGAGGGTGCCGATGGGCGGCAGGAAGAAGTAGTTGAATGCGACGGTGGCGGCAATGGACGCGCCGACGGCGTAGCGCAGGCCCCAGTTTCCTGCGAGAATCAGCACCAGCAGCAACAGGGTAAGCGCGACGGTGGAGTTGTTGGCGTGAACGGAGTGATGGTAGAGCAGTACAATACCCGCGAGCGCCGCCGCGACGATCAGCCAGCGTGCGGACTCGACAATGCGCTTGGAGTACACACACGGAATTGTATAGAGCAATTCCCTTGTTGATGCGGAGCTTGTGACCTTTTAACCAGAGACGCTGGCTTTTTCGGGGCAAATGCTCTTTTGGCCTCGCAATCTGCCTCAGGAGCGATATAATTCCACGGAACCAGTGCTGAAAAAGGACTTGCGTCCGCGCGTCAAGAATGCATTTCACGATTCGGTAAGGGGAGGTTCGTCTTGCGCGTCCTCAGTGCAATTTCGATTTTGTCGTGTGCGCTTCTTCTCTCCGGCTGCACGGGTATGCCGGGAATCACCCCATCGTCGACCACGTCGAGTTCTTCCCCCGGGCCAGCCATTCGGGGCAAAGTGCACGGCGGGCAGCAGCCCCTTGTGGGCGCCAGCGTCTATCTGTACGCGGTGAACGGCACCGGGTACGCGGGTCCCGGCATTGCCGCGTCCACCAGCAATGCTGCCGTGTCGCTCCTGAACCACTTTACTGGCAATCCCCCGGACAGCAACGGCCACTACTACGTGACCACCGCCTCCGACGGCTCCTTCTCCATCACCGGCGATTACTCCTGCCTCAGCGCGACGCCGTATGTCTACTTGCTGGCGGTGGGCGGCAATCCGGGGCTAGGGTTAGGCACGAATTCGGCCATCACCCTGGCAGCGACTTTAGGAGATTGCACGGCCGTTGGCTTCACCTCGACCTACGCCGTCGTCAACGAGCTATCGACGGTGGCGACGGTATACTCCCTGGCCGGCTTCGCCACCGATCCAACGCACATTTCGAGTTCCGGCACACCGCTGGCGGTGACAGGCCTAAATGATTCGATCGGAGCGGCGATCAACATGGAGGCTCTGGCCACGGGCCTGGCCAATACGACAACGATAGGAGGAAACGGAACGGTGCCGCAGAGCGAGATCGACACGCTGGGCAACGTCATGGGTGCGTGCGTCAATTCGAACGGAGCGGTGACAGGGCCAACGAACCCGACACCGTGCTACACGCTTTTCAGTAACGCTATGAACGGCAGCACCATGCCCACCGACACGGCCACGGCGATGCTGAACATCGCGCACAATCCGGGCGCGAATACTTCTGCCCTCTTCAACCTGCAAGCGGCGTTTGCCTACTTCCAGCCCGCGCTTAGCACCGCGCGCAATGACTTTACCATCGCCATCACCTACACCGGCGGCGGGATGGATTATCCGGCCGGTATCGCCATCGACGCCTCCGGCGATGTCTGGGTCACTGACACTTTCGGCGGCAGCCTCAGCGAGTTCGATCACCGCGGGGTGCCTTTTTCCCCTTCCGGGGGCTTCACCACCAGCGGGTTGAATGATCCCAGCTCCATCGCCATCGACGGCTCCGGCTATGTCTGGGTTGGGAGCATCAGTCCGTACAAGATCAGCCAGTACAATCCTCTCCTCGGCTCCTGGAAGTCCACCACTTCCGGTTACCAGGGCAGCCCCTTTGTCATCGACAGTTCCGGCAATATCTGGACCATCATTTCAGGCAATTCTATTAGCGAGTTGATCTCCCCAAGCACCGGCGGCACCTGGAGTTCTTTCACCGGCGGCGGGATGGACGCGCCCAATGCTCTCGCCATCGACGCCTCCGGCGACGTCTGGGTGTCAAATTATTACAACCGCATCAGCGAGTTCACCCCTTCCAGCGGCACCTGGGATTCCCCCTCTTCAACCGGTTGGGCCGGCGGCGGGCTGAGCCAGCCCCAAGACATCGCCATCGACGCTAACACCAACGTATGGCTGGCAAACTACGGAAACAGTTCGCTCAGCAAATTCAACCCTTCCAGCACCACATGGGATTCCCCCTCTTCAACCGGTTACACCGGCGGCGGATTGGACTTCCCCTATTACCTCGCCATCGACGGCGTCGGCAATCTATGGATTCCGAACAGTGACAATGCGAGCATCAGCGAGTTCAACTCCAGCGGCTTGCCCATCTCCGGCTCCGGTGGCTACACCGGCGGCGGGCTGCTGAATGCCCCGTCCGACCTCGCCATTGACGGCTCCGGAGATGTTTGGGTACCGAACTCCAACAACAACACGATCGTCGAGTTCGTCGGCGCGGCCGCACCGGTCGTGACGCCTATCGCCGCCAACCTGCTGCCCCCTTATGGCTCTCACGCAGTCAACGAGCCCTGACCTCGGCTGGCCGGATGCAGCTTACTTCGGCCAGCCACCAACCTTTCTCAGCTTTCTCGCAGCGCGTGAACTTCGGGCCATTACGAACGCAAATTCGTGGACACGATGAACCTGAGAAAAGTGGCTCTATGGGAATCAAGCTGGAGCGGCACCTATGCGTTGTCAATCCAGTCTTCGGATTGTCGAATGCTGCCGGTTATGCCAGTTTAATGCTCTCCATCTAAATAGGAGGGGGCAAGCGCCGCCATGCCCCCAGTTGCAGGAGAGGCCCCGAGGGAAAGCCCGATGAGCTCAGAGCCGCCGCGAACCAAGACTCCCGACGAATGGCTGGCTGCCGTCGCCGGACAGAAGCGCGGCCGCTTCAAGGTGTTTCTGGGCTACGCGCCCGGCGTGGGCAAGACCTTCAGCATGCTGAGCGAGGCGGTGCGGCGAAAAAGCCGCGGCGAAGACGTGGTGATCGGCATTGTGGAGACGCATGGCCGCGCGCGTACAGCCGAGCTGGCGGACCAACTCGAACAGGTGCCGCGCAAGCTGCTGGAGTACAAAGGCACGCTGTTCGAAGAGATGGACGTGGACGCGATCCTGGCGCGCAAGCCCGAAGTGGTGCTGATCGACGAGCTGGCCCATACCAACATCGAGGGCACTTCGCACGCCAAGCGCTTCCAGGACGTGCTGCAGATTCTGGAGGCGGAGATCGATGTGCTCTCCACGCTGAACATCCAGCACGTGGAGAGCATTACGCCCAAGGTGCAGAGCCTGACCGGCATCACCGTGCGCGAGACCGTGCCCGACTGGGTGCTGGACCGGGCGGACGAGATCGTGCTGAGCGACCTGACCCCGGAGGCGCTGGCGCACCGCATGGAACGCGGCGACATCTATCCCCAGGAGCGGGTGGAGCGGGCGCTCTCGAACTTCTTCCGCCGCGGCAACCTGATTGCGCTGCGCGAGATGGCGCTGCAGCGGGTAACTCGGGCGGTGGACCGAACCCTGGACGACTACGTGGAGCGCAAGCGGCTGAGCGGCCACTGGCAGATTGCCGAGCGGGTGGCCGTATGCATCAGCGCCAACCCGGAGTCGCGCGACCTGATCGCCCGCGGAGCGCGCATGGCCGAGGCCATGAACGGCGAGTTCTTCGTGCTCTACGTGGAGCTGGACGGGGACCGCACGGAGTCGCGCCGGCGAGCGCTCGAGGCCAATATCCAGTTTGCGGAAAACGTGGGCGCGCGGGTGGTCCGCCTGAAAGGCTCGAGCGTCCCGGTGACCACCGCGGAGTACATCTCCAAGAACCGCATCACCCAGGTCATCTTTGGCCGGTCGGCGATCAAGGGCTGGAGGCAGTACCTGTATTATCGTGCGCTGGGGAAGTTTATGTCGGAAGCTCCGCACGTGGATGTGCACATCGTGACGCAGCAGCCGAAGTAGGAGAAGCAGTTGTGAGTTGTGAGTTGCTAGTTGGCAGGTTTGCGGTGGCGAGAACACTATGACCCAAGGGCCCGGGACGATCGATCCAAGAATAGCTGAGGCGATTGAGCGGGCCTTTGATCTCAATCGAGAGAAGCAGACGACTGCGGCGATCGAGGAGATGAGGACTCTGGCCGTGATGGTCCCGACAGAGTGGCCCGTACAGTTTTGCCTTGCTTTGTTCCTGTTGCGCGACGGCCGGTTCAATGAAGCAGTGGGGCCTGCTCGGCTGGCGGTGGAGCAGCGGCCGAGGTCTGCGAAGGCCTCGATGGTGCTTTATCGGGCGCTGGGCGGGACTGGTAAGTATGTGGAATTGCTCGAGGAGATGAAGCGCTATCTCAGCCTCGGTCAGTCCGGACAGTACACGGACATTCTTATCAAACTAAAAAAGGAGATAGAAGCGGAGTTGGAAAGAGATGAACAATGCGAATCCTAGTTGTGGATGACGAGCCTCAGATTACGCGGGTGTTGCGCACTTCGCTGCAGAGCAACGGGCACGAGGTGACGGTGGCGCAGGACGGCGCGGCTGCGCTGAACCAGTTCCTGAAAGCGGAGCCGGAGCTGGTGATTACCGACCTGGCCATGCCCGGCATGGACGGCATCGAGCTGACCCGGGAGATCCGCGCGCGGTCGCAGGTGCCGGTGATCGTGCTGAGCGTGCGCAACCAGGACGCGCAGAAGGTGGCTGCGCTGGACGAGGGCGCGGACGACTACATCACCAAGCCGTTCAGCATCCAGGAGTTGCTGGCACGGGTGCGCGTGCAGGCGCGGCGGCTGGCCTTGCAGGAGGAGCCGGAGCAGAGCCTGATCGAGCTGGGCGACTTCCGCATCGACCTGGAGCGGCACCAGGCGATGGTGCGCGGGACCGAGGTGCACCTGACGCCGAAGGAGTTCGACCTGCTGCTCTATTTTGTGCGCAATGCCGACCGCGTGCTGACCCACAAGACGCTGCTGAAAGCGGTGTGGGGTGCGGCGGGGATCGACCAGCCGGAGTACCTGCGAGTGCTGGTGGCGCAGTTGCGCAAGAAGATTGAGCCGGATGCGGGCCGGGGCGGCGAGCCGCAATACATCGTGAGCGAGCCGTGGGTCGGCTACCGGTTGAGCCCCGGGCCTGCCGGCCAGGATACGGCCCCGGAAAGCCCGGGGACCGCGCCGCTTACAAAATCTTAACGTCCTTTCTACGGCATTCCTATGCTGGTGCTGTTTCACTGAATAGGCAACCCGGCCGCGCAGGAGGCAAGTGCGCGCGGGGACTCAACGGCAGACTCGGGGCTCAAGCCGGCAACAACCGCCGTGCCATCGAGAATCGAGAATGCCACAGGAGAGTGCATGAGCGACATCGCGTTTCTTGCGGCTTCGATAGTGTTTTTCTTAATCGCCGTGCTATACGTCCACGGCTGCGAATCGCTGAGAGGCGGTGGCGGCAATGCTTGAAAACATCCTTCTGCTTCTATTGACGGCCGGCTTGCTGGTCTACCTGGTGTACGCACTGTTGCGGCCGGAGAAATTCTGATGACCCCCAATGGCTGGTTGCAAATCGCAGTCTTCTTTGCCCTGGTGCTGGCGCTGGCCAAGCCCATCGGGCTGTACATGGCCCGTGTGTACGAGCACAAGAAGACCTGGCTGGACCCGGTGCTGGTGCCGGTGGAGAAGCTGCTCTATAAGTTGACCGGAGTGGACGCGAAGGCGGAGATGCGCTGGACAGAATACGGCGCAGCCATGCTGGTGTTCTCGCTGGCAACCCTGCTGCTGACCTACGCGGTGGAACGGCTGCAGCACGCGATCCCGCTGTGGAACCCGCAGCACTGGCCGGCGGTGGAACCCTATCTCGCGTGGAACACCGCGGCTTCGTTCACCACCAACACCAACTGGCAGGCATACGTGCCCGAGCAGACCATGAGCTACCTGACCCAGATGTTCGGGTTGGCGACGCACAACTTCTGGTCGGCGGCGACGGGCATGGCGCTGGCGATCGCGTTCATTCGCGGCATCTCGCGGCGCGAGAGCAAAACGCTGGGCAACTTCTGGGTGGACCTGACCCGCGGCACGCTGTGGGTGCTGGCGCCCATCTGCATCGTGTACTCGCTGGCGCTGGTGTCGCAGGGCGCAATCCAGAACTTCAAGCCGTACGACACGGCGACGCTGCTGGAAAAACAAAGTGTAACCACCACTGGCACAGATGGAAAGCCTGTAACCACCGTGGTTACAACCCAGACCATCGCGCAGGGACCGCTGGCCTCGCAGGAGGCCATCAAGATGCTGGGGACCAACGGCGGCGGGTTTATGAATGCGAACTCGGCGCACCCGTTCGAGAACCCGACGCCGCTGTCGAACCTGCTGGAGATGTTTTCGATCTTCGTCATTCCCGCGGGACTGTGCGTGACGCTGGGCAGGATGACGGGATCGCCGAAGCACGGCTGGGCGGTGTTTGCGGCCATGAGCGTGCTGTGGCTGGCGGGCGTGGCGACCTGCTACTGGGCGGAGGCGCAGCCCAACCCGCTGCTGCACGGCGTGGACCAGCGCAGCGTGCAAATGGGCGCGGCGCAAAGCTCCGGCGGCAACATGGAAGGCAAGGAAGTCCGCTTCGGGATTGCCAACTCGGCGCTGTTTGCGACCGTGACCACGGACGCAAGCTGCGGCGCGGTGAACGGCATGCACGACTCCTTCATGCCGCTGGGCGGTATGGTGCCGATGGCGAACATCATGGCGGGCGAGATCATCTTTGGCGGCGTGGGCGCGGGCATGTATGGAATGCTCATCTTCGTGGTCCTGACGGTATTTATCGCGGGGCTGATGGTGGGGCGCACGCCGGAATACCTGGGCAAGAAAATCCAGGCCTACGACGTGCAGATGTCGATGCTGTACTTCCTGATCTTCCCGGTGGTGATTCTGGGATTTGCGGCGATTGCGGTGCTGGCGCCGTTCGGTTTGTCGAGCCTGTCGAACCATGGGCCGCACGGGCTTTCGCAGATCCTGTATGCGTACACGTCGGCGGCGGGAAACAACGGGTCGGCGTTCGCGGGATTGAACGCGAACACGCACTGGTACAACTCGACGCTGGGCATCACCATGCTGGCGGGGCGGTTCCTGATGATGATTCCCATGCTGGCGGTAGCGGGCAACCTGGCGACCAAGAAGATCGCGCCGCCGAGCGTAGGCACGTTCCCGGTAACGTCCACGCTGTTCACGGTGCTGCTGGTGAGCGTGATCGTGATCGTGGGCGCATTGACGTTCTTCCCGGCGCTGAGCCTGGGGCCGATCCTGGAGCATTTGCTGCTGCGGGCGGGACACAGCTTTGTGTAGGCCGGTTGCAAGTTGTGAGTTGTGAGTTGTGAGTTGGAGAAGTGGCAGAGCGGCGCGGGCGGTTGTGGTGGTCTGAAGCGGGATGCAGGTTCTTCGACTCCCCTTCGACAAGCTCAGGGTCGCTCAGGATGACGGATTGTTGAGGAATTAGGGAGCGACGATGACGGCAGCGCAGACAGGGACGGCGAAAAAGAAGAACTTGTTCGACGGGGCAATTGTGCGCCGCGCGAGCATCGACTCGCTGAAGAAGCTGAGCCCGGTGGAGATGGCGAAGAACCCGGTGATGTTCGTGGTCGAGGTGGGCTCGGTGGTCACCACGGTGCTGCTGTTTGTGCCGCACCAGGGACACTTCGGCTTCAACCTGCAGATCACGCTGTGGCTGTGGTTCACGGTGCTGTTCGCCAACTTCGCCACGGCCATGGCGGAGGGCCGCGGCAAGGCGCAGGCGGACGCGCTGCGCCGCGCCAAGTCCGAGACCACCGCGTACAAGCTGAAGGCGAACGGCGAAGTGGAAGAGATTGCGAGCTCGCATTTGCGCGTGGGCGACAAGGTGCGCGTGGTGGCCGGGCAGATGATTCCCGGCGACGGCGAGGTGATTGAAGGCGTCGCGTCGGTGGATGAGTCGGCCATTACGGGCGAGTCCGCGCCGGTGATCCGCGAAGCCGGCGGCGACCGCTCGGCGGTGACCGGCGGCACGCGCGTGCTGAGCGACGTGATTGTGGTGCGCATCACGGCCAACCCCGGCGAGACGTTCCTGGACCGCATGATCGCGCTGGTGGAAGGCGCGTCGCGGCAGAAGACGCCCAATGAGATTGCGCTGAATATACTGCTGGCCGGGCTGACGATTATCTTTCTTCTGGCGGTGGCCACGCTGGAGCCGTTTGCCGTGTATTCGGGCGCGCCGCAGACGGCGTTTGTGCTGATCTCGCTGCTGGTGTGCCTGATTCCGACCACCATCGGCGGGCTGCTGTCGGCCATCGGCATCGCCGGCATGGACCGCCTGGTGCAGCACAACGTGCTCGCCGTCAGCGGCCGCGCGGTGGAGGCCGCGGGCGACGTGAA
>PLUT01000257.1:7837-29022 GCA_003162875.1 Granulicella sp. | reverse complement strand
CAATCGTCTGTTTCGGAAATAGTCATCCGGAAGCAGCATCAAGGCTCGCGCAGTTCGAATGGCAACAGGAAATGTGCCGATGCTGAGCGGAGCGCGTCAGGGTTCCACTCCGAGGTAAGCAACGCGCTCTTCTTGTGGGTGGAACCAACATTGTCCGGGATGAAGCAGGGCGGCAGGTTCTACGAATACTCTTACCGTGGAGGCCATCAATGTACATAAGCCCCAAGCAGAAATTTCATCCCGACTCGCCGTCCACCCGCAAGGAGATGTGGTCGCGCAGGTTTCAGTACCTGTACTTTCTGCGCTTCTGTGCGCTCGGTTGGGTGCTGTTGCCGTTGGTCTGTGTGCTGGATAGCCGGACCGGCGTGAGCGCGCTCAGCCGCGGCATCATGACGCTCAGTACTGGCTGGCAGGCCTTCCATGCGATGTTCTTCATCGTGACCCTGGCGACGACCACGCTGGTGTGCGCGCGCAACATTGTGATGAACGGAAACTTTCGATTTGCCAGCCAGCCGCCGGTGCGGCTCTATAAGTGGATGACCTCGTGCGAGCCGCGCACTCTATGGACCGTGCTTGCGGTAGCCCAGATACCCGCCTTCATCACGCTGTGGTACGTGGCCTCCACCACCATTAGCGAACAGGTGGGATTCCCGGACCGCGATGCGGGTACGTGGCCGTACGGGGGATGGCACTTAGGCCTTTGGGGCTGGTACGCCGGAGGCCTGGTGGCTGCGTTCGCATTCTGGTACCTGGTAACGCTGTTCTACCTGTGGACGCACGAATGGACTCCGGGCGATGGCCCGCGCGCGCTGATCTTCCCTCCGCTTCTGCCGAGTGTGGAGGAAGCCATGCAGGGATCGAGCAAGCCGCAGCTGGCCGAATGGCTGGAGTGCACGCTGCGCTTGCCGCTCAAGTTCACGCACGTGGGCTACGCGCCAGATAGCCAAGGGCCGCTATGGGAGTTGCACTTTCTGGCTACGGTTTCGCTGATCGCGTTTGTGCTGCTCTATCTGTTTCTGTATCCAATCGTGGCCCCAGTGGTGACGACGACGCAGCCGGCGGCGGAGATCGTCTTCGCCACGGCGATCTGCATCTCCGTCCTGCTCGGAGCGAGGCGGAAAGGAAGCCGCTGGAAGATAGAGAAGGCGGGCGCCTTATTCTCTTCCCTGTTCCTGGCGCTGCTGGGTTTCTTTGTATATTTGCTGGTCAGCGACATCGGGAATAAGAATGTGAAACTGGAACGAAGCTTTCCGGTGCTGGCATCGGTGACCGTGATCCTGATTTTTATGCAGTGGGCGATCAATGGGGCGAGCTTCCTGTTCGACCGTTATCGTGTGCCGGTGCTGACGTCTGCCATTATCTTGATGTTCTTGCCGAAGCTGGCGCTCAGTTATGTCCCGGCGGCCTCCGGCGACTCTTGGATACAGTGGGCGCAGACGCATGTCCTTGACTGGGATGCGGACCATTACTTCGAAACCCGGCAGACTCCCCCGGTGATTGTGCTGCCTACTCCGACCGATGCGGTGGACAAAACGTTCCAACGCCTGAAGGCCGCCGAATCTCTGAATGCTGAAGATCAGCCTCTGGTAGTAGTTACGGCCACGGGCGGAGGCATCCAAGCCGCAGAGTGGACGGCGCAGGTGATGGCGCTGCTGGAGAAGGAGTTTCGCGAGGACAAGCGCAAGCAACTCAACGGATATCTCCTGCATGACCACTTATTGCTGGCGAGCGGCGTCTCCGGCGGCAGCGTGGGGCTGATGCCGTTTCTGCTGGAGTACACGGCGCCGCAAGGGACAGCGTTCCCCGCGAATGACGACTTGCGGAAAAGGCTGACCGTTGGGCCCGGTTGTTCCAGCCTTGAGGCGGTGGCATGGGGGTTGGAGTACTACGATCTGCAGCGGCTAGCGCTAACCTTCCGCTTTCCCATTCTGCAATCGGCACAGGTGTCGCCCGAGGACAAAACGACATTGGTCGCGCCGGACCGCACGTGGGCGTTGAGCCGGGCATTAAACCGCAACCTGAAAGACCCACAGTGCGGGGTCTCGCCGAAAACGCCGAAGGTGCTGGACGGCGAGGAGATCACGCTCGGTCAGGCCGCCACGAATCTCAACAACGGGACGATGCCGGCGTTTACGCTCAACACCACTGTGGCCGAGAGCGGCGGACGGTTTCTGTTGTCGAATTATATGGTGCCCTCCGCGACGAAGACGATTCCGCGCAACACAGAGTTTCTGCCTGCCGAATCGTTCCTGCAGGCGTATGCGCAAGACCCTTGCTGCGCCAACGGTCCACACGGCGAGAAGCTTTACGCCGACCTTCCGCTCTCCACCGCAGCCCGGATGAGCGCGACGTTCCCGGTTGTTTCGTCGGCGACGCGCGTTCCACAGCAGTACGCGAGGGCTGCGTCACATTTTCTGGATGGCGGCTACTTCGACAATGACGGGACGGCCTCTGCGGTTGAATTTCTATATTCCGTGATGAACCAGCGAGTGACGGGCTCACCCCAACCGGCTGCGAAGCCGCTTAAAGTGCTACTGGTGGAGATCCGCGACGGCGATGATCTGGACCCAAACTTTGAGCCGGACGACTTGCAGCACCAGTCCGGCGGCGGCAACCCGCCCGCCGCCTGGTGGACGCTGGATCAACTGCTCGGGCCGCTGGAGGGGCTATGGAACGCCGGCCACGTAAGCGTGACGCGCCGCAATCGCCGTGAACTGTGCGTGCTGGAGACGGCGTATGAGGGAAAGTTGATCATCCATCACGTGGTGTTCGGGATACCACAGCAGTTCGACGATAGGAACAAGGCGAAGCCCGCGCCGCTGAGTTGGAAGTTGACGGCGAGCCAGCTCGCTTATATCTCTTCGGTGGCGCATGGGGAGCAGTCGGATGCAACGAACCAGGCGGTGAAGGATGCGCTGGACTGGGTGGCAAAGGCAGAGACGTCCACGCCCTCGTCAGAGGTGTGTAACGTCACCAATGCGCCTACGCAGTGATGGGCCCAACTCTCGTGTCTTGCGTGAAGATGTTCTTACAGTAACTTCTCGCTGGATTAAATCCTCGGGGCAAGCCACAATGAGCATCTTTTCAACTGAAAGCAACCTCGATCCCCGATGCCGAAGCGTCCGCCGTCAATCCATCTTCCCGGCTTCGCCATCGATGAGGACGGCGTCTGGCCGGGGCTTGCGGTTGACCTTGAGAACCGGGACGAATCGCCATCTGCCATCGATCGCGATATACTTCTTCAGGTTCGGTCTTGTCGCATGCTTACTATCCAAGCCGCTTCTCGACCAGCGCTCCGCTGCGTCGATCGAGTTTAGCAAGATAGAGCGCGAGGACAGAGTGAATCCGTAGATTATTGATCATATTGAGCGGGAGTAGTTCAGTGGTAGAACGTCAGCTTCCCAAGCTGAATGTCGCCGGTTCGATCCCGGTCTCCCGCTCCAGGCTTCTTGCTTTGTTTCGCCCGCTCTGCGCCAGCGGAGCCTTGCCCGACTAAGACAACTTCGCCGGCAGAACGAGCCCGCAGCGAGCGAAGGCCGCAACGCACTCCGCGCAGGGGCTGCACGGCGCGGTCACACTTGACCGAATGGGATCAGTGGGCCACGCTGGCGGTGTTCTGTGTCCCTTTGCTGCGATCTTCCAGCGCCAGCGCCTCCGGCATAAAGGTCAAGGCCTTGCTGATCTCCGGGTCCGTCTGGGTGCGGACCTTGAGTCCCTCAAGCTGACCGAACTGTGCGGTAAAGAGCTCGGCCTTGATGTTGGACTTGATCCAATCCAGATTGGCGGCGATGTCGGCGTCCGTTGATTCCACCTGATTCGCCTTCAGGAAATCCTTGAACTCACGCAAAACCTCGTCGTCGACGACCAAGTCGCGACCGACCGTATGGGTCGCCAGGTAATGCTTGGAGAAATTTCCCACACCCGCGCTGACGAAGATGTACTGCTGGTAGAGCGACTCCTGAAAGCGGTTCAGGTCGGGAACATCGATCTTTTCGTCGGGAGTGATGCCGCCGCCGCCGTAGACGGTGCGGCCGGAATCGGTCAGCTTGACCTCAAGGTTGGATTGATCCGGCTTCTTGGCGTCGTTGCGAACGTAAAAGTAGTCGTAGAGCGACAGGTGATCGTAGGGGCGCTGGATCAGCCGTCCCGACGGCGTGTAGTAGTGGTAGGTGGTGAGCGCGAGTCCGGTGTTCTCGGAGATCTGGAATACCGTCTGCACCAGGCCCTTGCCGAAGGTAGTCTCGCCGACGATCAGCGCGCGATCATGATCCTGCAGCGCGCCGGAGACGATCTCGGCGGCTGAGGCGGTATTGCGATTGACAACGACGACGATGGGATACCTGTAGGTCCCGTCTTCGCCGTGGGTGGCCTTGTAGACCTGCTCGGGGAAGGCGCGGCCACGCTGAGAAACCACGACCTGGCCCTTCTGCAGGAGCTTGTCGGCCACATCTACCGCCTCATTCAGCAGTCCGCCGGGATTGCCGCGGAGGTCGATAACCAGGCCACGCATATCGCCGTTGGCTGCCTGGAACTTGTCGAGCGCGTCGCTGAACTCGCGGCCGGTGGTCTCGGACGAGAAGTTGAGGATATGAACATAGCCGATCCCCGGCTTGATCATGAACGAGAAGTCGACGGACGGGTGGGGAATCTCGTCGCGGACCAGATCGAAGGTCAGCGGCTGGTCCTTGCCCTCGCGAACCATCACCACGGAGACGTGCGTCCCCTTGGGCCCTTTGAGCATCGAGGCTACCTCGGCGGAGTCGCCGGGCGCGGGCTTGCCGTCAATCGACATGATGACGTCGCCGGAGCGTATGCCCGCCTTGAAGGCCGGTGTCCCTTCAAAGGTCGTGAGCACCACCACGTGGACGATGCCGTTCTTGTCCGGCTGCGGCTGGATGGACATGCCAACGCCGTAGTAGTTTCCGTGCTGATCTTCGCGCATCTGGGCGAAGGCCTTGGGATCGTAGAAATTGGAGTGCGGGTCCAGCACATGCAACATGCCGGGGATGGCGCCGTCGTAGATGGCCTTGTCAATCTTGTCCTGGTCCAGCGGCTGGGCATAGTTCTGCTCGACAATGGAGTAGACGTCGGTGAACTGGCGCAGCGAATCGCGCAGGGCGGACTCGTCGGAGGCGGACTGCGCCGCAACTTTCTCGCTGATCAATGAGCCGACGATGGCGCAAGTGGCGAGGAACAGGGTGACGGAAAAGAGTGCGCGACGTGTGCGGGGAGCCATCTGGTCGGATTACCTCAAAAAAAAGGACTGCGGAAGGATGCGGCGCGCCGCGTTGGGAAGCCGGTTTGCCTGATTGAAGGCCCCGTCCAGTGTTGGACGAGTATAACATTGCCGGGGTGAGCGATGCGCGCCCAGGAGAACCTCGGCGCTCACTCCCGGCCTGCTCTTTGCGGGGTACCCCCCTCCCCTATAAAATCCATAAGCTCTTCTAACCAAACAGCTTACACGCGCGTATACACCCGTTGATCTAACTATGCGCCGTGATCTCAAACCCAAACACCCGCCCCAGGGTATGGGCGAGTTGTTCGAGGTGAACCCTGCCCTTGCTTCTATTTTATCAGGGCTGTCAAGCGCCGTGGACGCCGGGGAGTGTCTCAGTCTGACGTGAATCCCCGAAGTTTCCGAAGATGCGACCTATAGGGAGGCTCTCAGCTCCTAGGTCGGAGTTGGCCCGCCAGTTAGTGCTCAACTGGGATTACACGTCGCCGGTGGGAGCATCGTTTTCACCGGTGGCCTTGGCCCTTGTTCCGCACCACTGCAACACCGGCTCCTTTACGCACCCCAGTGGAGCGCATCATAATGGTTCTCCGATCCAATCGCATCTCTGAGCGTCGCAATCGGGCAACTTCATCTCTGCTTCTTTTCTCGATTGAACCTTATGAAGATCCGCACCGCCGTTGCTCTTCTTCTCGCTTCCTCCACCTCCATTCTTCTCGCGCAGGGGCCGGTTCCCGCAAGGGACCCAGCGCAGCCGGCCCCGACCGAGCCCCTCATCGTCGATGTGCACTCCGCGCCTTACAGCCCTAAGATCGTGTACAAAACCAACATCAGCAATCAGCGGTTCGACATGCGTAACGCGACGGTCTTCGACATGATCGAGTTCGCCTACGGACTGGGAGAACAGGACGACGACCGCGAGAATGCGGCCATCGTCGGCGGTCCGACCTGGATTGACTTCGACCGCTTCGACATCAGCGCAAAGATTCCGTCACTGAAGCCTCCAGCCTGGCGTGCCGGCCCTACGGATCCTGCGAATCCCCCAGGAAATCCGAATGACCAGATGCGTCCAGTGGTGCGGCGGGTTCTCGCGGAGCGCTTTCATCTGAAGTACCATACGGGCGACCGGCCGCTGCCCGGCTACGTCGTTACCGTCGCGAAGGAGGGGCCCAAGCTGGCTGAGGCGAAGAACCCAACTGCTGCGAACCAATGCCACGGTGAGCGGGACAAGGCCAATCCGGTGCAGTACACCCTCAGCTGTACCTCCGAGACCGTGGGGCAGTTTGTGTCTACCCTTGACCAGGCGTTTCCTCATCCGATCATGGACCGCACGGGCCTTACGAAGGCATACGATTTCACGCTGAAGCTCGTGCTGGGGCCGGAGGTGCATACGCGAGACGATCTCGCCCGCATCTACACCGATGCGTTCATCAAGCAGCTTGGCCTCGCGGTTGTGCGCGGAGACGTACCGCAGCCCGCCTTCGTCGTCGATGCGGTGGACCGCACCCCGACCGCGAACTCACCGGATATTGCAAAGCTCCTTCCCGCACTGGCGGACCTTGAGTTTGAGGTCGCCAGCATCCGGCCCTCCGCCGACAATGAACCGCAAATGCAGATTCGCGCTACCGGCTCCCAAATTACCTTCTCCAGCTTCTCTTTGCAGGACCTCATTACGCGGGCGTGGCAGTTGCCCACCGGCCAAATGCTGGGCGATGCGCTTCCGCTGCTTCCGCGTACGCGATTCACCATCCTCGTCAAACTGCCGCCGGATATCGATGGCAGGACTGTCAACCAGGACCAGGATGAGATTGCCAACATGCTACAGAAGCTTCTCGTCGACCGGTTCCAGGTGAAATACCACTGGGGCCAGTGGACGCAGCCGGACGCATACGTTCTGCTCGCTGGCTCTCCAAAGATGAAGAAGGCCGATCCCAACTCTCGGAGCTTCTGCAAATTCGGCCCGGCCGATGGAGAGAAGCCTGCCCGCTATGCGAACTCTCCTTTCGATGTTGAGTTTCACTGCCAGAACGTAACCATGGCGCAGTTCGCCGACAGGGTGCAGGCCATGGCAGGGTCTGAGGTCAAGAATCGCGTTGCCGATAAGACCGGCCTCGCCGGCTCCTATGACTTCACGGTGTTCTTCACCGCCGGCCGCACGCTTCGGGCACAGATCGCTGCTTCTGCCGAAGAGGCGAAGCAGGCCGGCGATGCTATGCCGGCACCGGTCGCCGGCCTCAGCGTGGAGGATGCCTTTCGCAAGGAACTCGGCTTGAAGCTCGTGAAGCAGCCGCTGGTGCTGCCCTCCCTCGTCCTCGACCATTTTGACCAGACTCCGACCGCGAATTGATGCTTACTGGCAGTGGGCCACTTCAATCTCGGTGGGTTCCGGAATTGGTGTGCGCGGCGCGGGGCAGCTAGAATAGGAAGATTGGATTTCGAGCGGCGAGTTGCGCGAGTCCAAGGTGAAGGCACGGCGGCGGGACGCAGGTTTCGGCGCCAGGAAGATTGGCGGTTTCGGCAATGGAAGTGAGAGAGACCCTTTGAGGTTGACGATCTTGAGCTCTGGGAACACGATGCGAAGCTGGTGGAGGAATGCCGCGCGGCGGCGGGTGGTTAGCGGAAGTGGAGTCGCGTCGCTGTTGCTGGCGGTCGCGGCGATTTCCGGCAGCTGGGCGCTTGGCCAGGTGCAGGTACCGAGATACCGGAGCCCGGTCGAAGCGCCTATGCCCCAGCCACTGACGCCCCTGCCTGCACCGGCGGCGGTAAGCCCGGGCGCCACGGTAGTGGAGTATCCCATCGCACGCGTGAACGACCAGATCATCGACAACAGCGATTACCAGCGCGCGCGCGAGGAGTTGCTGCAGGAATCGCAGCAGGACAAGCTGAGCGCGGCCGACCTGGAGCAGCGCAAGAACGACCTGCTGCGCGACATGATCGATCGGCAACTGCTGCTGTCGCGGGGCAAGGAACTGGAGATCAACGCCGACGCGGAGGTGATCCGACGGCTGGATGAGATTCGCAAGGAACACAACCTGGACTCGATGGACGCACTGGACAAGGCGGTGCGCGACTCCGGCATGTCGGTGGAGGATTTCAAGCAGAAGATCAAGGAGGACGTGATCACGCAGGAAGTAGTGCGTGACGAGGTGGCGCGGAATCTGCGGTTGACGGCCAAGGAAGAGCAGGCCTACTACGATGCGCACAAGCAGGACTTCCAGTCGCCGGAACAGGTGCGTTTGAGCGAGATTCTGGTCCCCACGCCGGACAACGCGACCCAGGCGCAGATCGATCAGGCGCAGGCCAAGGCAAATGATGTGGTCGCCAAACTGAAGGCGGGCGCCAAGTTTGAGGACCTGGCGAAGCAGTATTCGGGCGGTCCGAACGCCGACGCCGGCGGAGACCTGGGAGAGTTCAAGCGCGGACAACTGGCGAAGGTCCTGGAGGACCAGACGTTTTCGCTGCAGCCTGGCGATTCGACCGCGCCGATCCGGACGCGGCAAGGTTTTGTGGTGCTGAAGGTGGTCGAGCACCAGGCCGCGGGAATCCAGCCGATGAGCGCGGTGGACCAGCAGGTGCAGCAGGCAATATACGAAACCGCCATCCAGCCGGCGCTGCGAACCTATCTGACCGATCTGCGGGAGAAGGCGTACATCGAGATTGCGCCGGGTTTTGTGGATACGGGCGCGAGCGCCAAGCAGACCAAGCCGGTGTTTTCCGGGGCCACGCCTCCGCCGGCGAAGAAGGTTACGCAGAAGGAACGGATGAATGCTCTGCGCGCCGCGTCGACGACGGCGCCTGCTCCGGCGGTCAGTTCCGAGAAGGCGGCTGCACCGCCCAGCGCGACCAGCGCAGCGACGCCGCAGACAGATTCGGCCGCGTCTGCAAAGACGGTGGCCATGGTGACGGGCAAGAAGCGGAAGAAGATCAAGCGGGAAAAGATCCGGTACGGACAGATGCCGCGCAACGCGCTTCCGGCCTCGCCCGAGGAGGCGCTGAGCAGTGCCGCGGACCAGGGCCCGGGAGCGCCGGACAATGGAGCGGCGACGCCGGTTGGCGCAATGATGACGCCCGCCGCCGACCAGTCGACCAACCTGGCTGCGAATGCCGAGCCGGTGGAGCCGCCTGTTCCCGAGCGCAAGAAGACCCGCTATAGCGACCGCGCGCCGACCGAGGCCCAGACCAAGGCCAAGGCGAAGGCGGTGAAGGCGAAGGAGAAGGTCATTGCGACTCCCGCTGGACCGACCGCGGAAGAGAAGGCAGTGGAGCAGGCGCAGAGCGCGCCGCTGGGATTGAACGGAGACACCGCAACCAAGAAGAAACCAAAGAAGGTGAAGGGCGCGCCGAAGGAGCGAATCCAGGAGGCGCCGCCGACGCCGCCAGCGCCTAAGCCCGACATGACGCCGATTCCGCCGAAGAGCGTGCGCGACAATGGCGAGCCCGCGGTAGCTCCGCCGCCGTCGAATCTTCCGCCGGTAGCCGCTCCTGCCGACTCGGATTCCGGCGCCACCGCAAGTCCCGCGCCTTCAAAGTAGTTGCAGGGCGCAGGCCGGTCCGCCGGAGCTTGAGCCGCCTGCCACCGCTGGCATGGCGAGTTGCGCCGCACCCGGCTCAATTCCCTCTCGAATGTGTGGCTGGGATTGCAGCGGGGACGTATGCTTGGCAGCATGAAAGATTTCTTCGTAGCAGATGCGGCAAAGTTCGATGGCGCGGAGGTGACCACCTTCTTTGCTGTGTCGTCGCTGTCAGTCCGCGAGAAGAAGACGGGCGGCGGCCAGTATGTGGCGCTGACGCTCAGCGACAAAACCGGGACCATGGATGCGCGCATGTGGGAGAACTTCGCTTCCGCTGTGGCCACCTGCGCGGAGGGCTGCTACGTCAAGGTGCACGGGCAGGTTTCCAAGTACCAGGGCAAATATCAGATCACGCTGTCGAAGATGCGGCTGGCCGCGGCTTCGGAGGTGGACACCGCGGACTTTGTGCCGACATCAAAGTTCAACATCGATGAGATGTGGACGGAACTGCGCGGCTATGTGGACGAGTTTGAGAATGCGGACCTGCGGCGATTGGTCTTCGCGTTCCTCGGCGACCCCGCGATTGGCGCGGCCTATCGCGAAGCCCCAGCGGCGAAGGTGCTGCACCATGCGTGGATCGGCGGACTGCTGGAACATGTGGTGACGCTGGCGCGAGTGTGCCGGGCCGCCGCGCCGTTCTACCCCGAAGTGAACCGCGACCTGCTGGTGACCGGAGCAATCCTGCACGACATCGGCAAGGTGCGTGAGTTGAGTTGGGGAACGACGTTCAGCTACACGCTGGAAGGGCAGATGATCGGACACATCTCGATTGCGCAGGGAATGCTGCGCGAGAAGATTGCGGCGTTGCCGGGGTTTCCGGATAGGCTGCGGGTGCTGGTGGAGCACATGATCCTGAGCCACCACGGCAAGTATGAGTTCGGCTCGCCCAAACTGCCGATGACTCCGGAGGCGGTACTGCTGAGCGCGCTGGACGACGTCGAGGCCAAGATGCAGGCCATGCGCAACGAGTTTGGCAGGGACACGGTGGCGGGCAAGAGCGGCGCGGAGATGACGGAGTGGGTGCGCAGCATGGAGCGTCCACTGCTGAACTCGAAGGCATACCTGGACGAGGAGCCGGAAAAATGATGCGAATGAATTGGCGGGGAATGCTGCTTGCCTCTGCGCTGGCCGCGGGCGCGGCGAAGGTTGGTGTGGCGCAACAGGCAGGTGGGCGTCCGGTTTTCGATGTGACCGCGTACGGCGCGAAGCGCGATGGCAGCGCGCCGGCGACCGAGGCGTTCGCGCGGGCGATTGCCGCGGCCAAGGCGGCCGGCGGTGGAACCGTGTATGTGCCCGCGGGACACTATCAATCCGGGCCGATTGAGCTGGTGAGTCACCTGCGGCTGGAGTTCGATGCGGGCGCCGTGGTTGCGTTTCCGGCGCAGATGCTTCCGCTGACCAGGGGGCGGCAGCAGGGAGTGGAGACGCTGACGCCGGTGCCGCTGATCGGCGGGCACGACCTGGAAGACGTGCAGGTGGTGGGCCCGGGAACGCTGATTACGAGCCAGGCGGACTGGATTAAGCTGCATGGGCGCAAGCAGGCGACGGCAACCGATCTGGGCAGCGCGAACGGAGACAACTGGGAGAAGCTGCTGCTCGACCTGGAAGCCCACAAGACGATTCCGGAGGCGGAGTACAGGGCGGCGGCGGAAGAGCTGCGGCCATCGTTCCTGCGCTTCATGAATGCCAGGGATGTGCTGGTGGATGGGCTCCACTTTGAGGGCTCGCCCATGTGGACCGTGCACCTGCTGTACAGCGAGAACGTGGTGGTGCGAAACGTGGTGATTGAAACCTACCCGGGCGTGCAGACGGATGGGATCGTGGTGGATTCGAGCCGGTTTGTGCATCTGACCGACGACTATATCGACACGGGCGATGACGGCATCGTGATAAAGAGCGGCAAGGATGCGGATGGGTTGCGAGTGAACCGGCCCACCGAGGATGTGACCATCACCGGGTGCACGGTGCATCACGCGCACGGCGCGGTGACGATCGGGTCGGAGATTTCGGGCGGCGTGCGCAATATCGTCGCGAGCAATATTACGGCGGTGGATACCGAGGCCGGGATTCGCATCAAGAGCCGGCGCGGGCGGGGCGGCGTGGTCAGCAATCTGCGGTTTTCAAACTGGACGATGCGGAACGTGGGCACGGCGATCGACGTGACCAACTTCTACATGATGGAGGGCGAGACCAAGGAGTCGCGCGTGGCAATGCCAAAGTCGGCGACAACTCCCGCGTTCGAAAACATCGCGATCGACGGGGTTACGGTCGACGGCGCGAAGATTCTGATCGATGTGGACGGGCTGCCGGAGAGCCCGATCGACGGGCTGCGCATCTCCGACATGATTGGGACGGGAACCTTGGGCGCGCACCTGGTGCATGCCTCGGGGCTGGAGCTGCACGACGTGCAATTGAATGTCGACAAGGGGCCGGCGTTTCTGGTGGAGGACTGCCCGGAGGCTGAGTTCGACCACATTGCATCGCGACGCCTGGCGAAGGACGAGCCGGTGCTGCGGATGGAGCGGTCGGAGGGGGCGATCGTGCGCGACAGCCGCACGTTTGCCGGTGTGGGCAGCGGAGTGCTGGTCTCGGCGGGGTCGCAGAAACCCGGATCGATCACGACCGAGGGTCTGATCGCGGCTGCGGGAAAAGCTGTGGTCTACGACGGCGCCCAGGCGAAGTAGACCGCCATCGGGCTAGCGAAAGCCCTTGCGTCAGGCGAAGCTGAAGCCGCTGCGCTCAAGCGGGAGCGTGCGGATGCGTTTGCCGGTCGCATCGAAGACTGCGTTCGCGATCGCGGGCAGCGCCGGCGGCAGAGAAGGCTCGCCCAGGCCGGTGGGGCCGAACTCGCTCATGCTCCAGAAGAGTTCGATCTCCGGCTGTTGATCGAAGCGGATGAGCGGATGCGAGTCATAGTTGGTCTGCTGAACCTGGCCGCCGGTCAGCGTGATCTCCTGCTGCATCTGGCTCATGGCTTCCAGAATGGCGCCCTGCACCTGAGCTTCGGCGCCGGATGGGTTGACGATCTGATTGCCGACGTCGCCGGCGGCCCAGATCTTGTGTACCGTGATCTGGTTCTTGGCGTCGACAGATACCTCGGCAACTTCCGCGAAGTAGCCGGCGTGGCAGTAGTGGCAGGCGAAACCCATGCCCCTTCCAGGAACTTTCTTGCGATTTGCCCAGCCGGACTTTTCGGCAACCAGTTTGATGACGCCCTTCATCCGATCGGCGTTGAGCGTGTCGTTGCCGCCGCGCCTGCCGTTTGCGGCTGGAGCCATGGGAATCGGGGTCGCATTCAGCAACTCGAGATTGAACTCGATCGGGTCGCGGCCGGCCGCGGTCGCCAGTTCGTCGATGAAGCCTTTCAGGACGAATGCATAGCCGTTATGGCCGGGCGCGCGCAATGCCCCGGTGCGCAGCAGCAGCGGCTGCGCGGAGGTGTAGGAGGCAAAGTTGGGCACGCGTCCGGAAGGAAATTCGGTGGCATCAACCGCCCCGGCGACTCGTCCACCCTCGCCGAAGGCGGCCAGGTGCTGCCGCCAGGCGATGAGCTTGCCCTGAGCATCCAGTCCACCTTTGAGCGAGTGATACCCCGCAGGCCTGTAG
This sequence comes from Granulicella sp., assembly GCA_003162875.1. Classification (GTDB taxonomy): domain Bacteria; phylum Acidobacteriota; class Terriglobia; order Terriglobales; family Acidobacteriaceae; genus Edaphobacter. Next base: position 15,612 of record PLUT01000257.1, on the reverse strand, counting down.
TCATCGTGAGTGATATCGTCCTCGCGCGACCAGAGCAGCTTAACTGGTGCGCCGACTGACTTTGCGATCCAGGCGGCTTCCAACATGTAATCGGTGTTCAGGCGGCGGCCAAATCCGCCACCGACTCGGGTGAGGTGGACCGTGATATTGGCGGGAGGAATGTTGAGCGCGCGGGCGATCTGACTCTTGCCGGCGGCGGGCGACTGGCTGGCCGTCCACATTTCCATCTTGCCGTCCTTGTAGGAGGCAGTCGTGTTCATTGGCTCGAGGGTGCCGTGGGCGAGGAACGGATAGCTGTAATCGGCTTCCACTACCTTAGCGGCGGTCTTGAGGGCTCCATCGACATCGCCATAGGCGCGCAAAATGTCAGTGGGGGGCGCCTTGAGCTGTTCGGCGGCACGCGCGGCAAACTTCTCGCTGCTTTGGGTCGCGCCGGGGCCAAAGTCCCAGTCGACTTTGAGTTTGCTGCGCGCGGACTGCGCCTGCCACCAGAGGTCGGCCACGATGACAACGCCCGGCTCGACGCCGGTGGCCACGATGACGATACCGGGCTCAATCTGCGAATCGGGGGTACCCGCGGAATTCGCCGGGGTGTCTGTGACAACCAGAACGTGGCGTACGCCGGGCAACTTCTTGATCTCGTCGATGTTGGCGCTCTTCACCTTGCCGCCGTAGACGGGGCTCTTGGCAAACACGGCGTGCAGCATGCCGGGCACCTTGACGTCGATTCCGAACAGCGGCTTGCCGGTGACGATGGAATGATTGTCGACGTTGGCGTGCGGCTTGCCGATGATCCGGAAGTCTTTCGGGTCCTTCAGCTTGATGGAATCCATGCTGGGCGGAGTCAACGCGCAGGCGTCGCCGGCCAGTTCGCCGTAGCTGAAGGAGCGCTCCGAGGCTGCATGCAGGACGCGACCCGGCGTAGTGGTGCACTCGGCAGCGGGAACGCCCCACCGGGTTGCCGCTGCGGAGATCAGCATCTGGCGGCAGGCAGCGCCGACGCGGCGCAGAGGCAGATAGTTCGATTGCGTGGAGGTGCTTCCGCCGGCGGACTGGCCGCCGTATTTGTCGTCCAGGTCGGCCTGCTCGACCCTTACCTTGTTCCAGTCGACGTCGAGCTCCTCGGCAATCATCATGGGCAGCATGGTTTTCACGCCCTGGCCGATCTCCGGAGCCTTGGCCATGAGCGTAATAGTGCCGTCGGTCGCGATATGGATGAACGCGGTGGGAGAAAGGGCGGCCTGCGGATCGAATTGCGCGGAGGCGAAGGGAAGGTCGAAGAAACCGAGTGCCAGACCTCCGCCGGTCAGGGCAGTTATCTGCAGAAAGGATCGCCGATTGAGACGCATGGGTAGGCCTCCGTTTATGACGTGTGGACGGCAGCGCCGGCCTTGACGGCCTGGCGAATTGCCTGACGAATGCGCGGATAGGTTCCGCAACGGCAAAGATTGGCGGCCATCGCATCGTCGATCTGGGCGTCGGTCGGATGAGGCGTCTTGGCCAGGAACGCCACCGCGGTCATGATCTGGCCGGCCTGGCAGTAGCCGCACTGGGGCACGTCCACCTGCTCCCACGCCACCTGAACCGGGTGCAGGCCGTCCGGCGAAAGGCCTTCGATGGTGGTGACGGACTTGCCCACGGCAGACTCGACATTCGTCTGGCAGGAGCGCACCGCCTGGCCGTCGAGCAGGACCGTGCATGCGCCGCACATCCCGATCCCACAGCCATACTTGGAGCCCTTCAGGTCGAGGACATCGCGCAGGACCCAGAGCAACGGCGTGTCCGGCGGCACATCCACGGTGGAGACGGCATTGTTGACCTTCAATTTAAGAGACATCGCAGTTCCCTGCTTGCTGAGGATGACGTACAGACAGATGAAGTATAGATCAGTCACTGAACGATTTGCATGTGCTTCCGCTCACCCGCCGTGCGTGCATGCGACCGGAAGGCTTTCAGCGGAGCCCTCCAATCCCCGGCGGACGACGGAGAAACCATTGATGGCGGAGGGCTTGTTACAATCTCTCTTTGGGATGAGTGAGATAGATGCTGCGATTTGCAACTGCGGGGGAGAGTCACGGGGAGAGCCTGGTCGCCATGGTGAGCGGGCTGCCGGCAGGAGTGCCGGTGGACCAGGCGCTGCTTGACCGCGAACTCTGGCGGCGGCAGCGTGGCTACGGGCGCGGCGGCAGGATGCGCATCGAGCGGGACACGGCGCACATCCTGAGCGGCGTGCGCCACGGCAAGACCATCGGGTCGCCGGTGGCGATGACCATTGCCAATAACGACTGGAAGAACTGGGAAGAGATTCTGCCGGTGGAGGCGGGCGATCCGGCGAAACACAAGGCGGTGGCGTCGCCGCGGCCGGGCCACGCGGACCTGGCAGGCAGCCTGAAGTACGACTTCCCCGATGCACGCTATGTGCTGGAGCGTGCGAGCGCGCGGGAGAGCGCGGCGCGGGTGGCGTGCGGCGCGATGGCGAAGATGTTGCTGCGGGCCCTGGGTGTCGAGGTGGCGAGCCACGTAATTCGCGTGGGCCAGGCCGGGCTTTCGCGGCCGGCAGACTGGCAGGAGATTCTGGCATTGCAGGCAAAGGACGAGGTGCTGCTGAACTGCGTCGACGCCGGCGATGAGCAGCGCATGAAGGGCGAAGTGGATGCGGTGCTGAAGACCGGCGATACCGTCGGCGGGGTGTTCGAGGTGGTGGTGCATGGATTGCCACCTGGTGTAGGCACGCACGCGAACTGGGACGAGCGCATGGACGGGTTGCTGGCACAGGCAGTGATGAGCCTGCAGGCGGTGAAGGCGGTGGAGATCGGCCGCGGAGTGACGGCGGCGGAGTCGCTGGGAAGCGCGGTGCATGACGCCATTGGTTATGAGGGGGCCGGCGACGGTACAGACGGCGACTTTACCAGATTCTCTCGCGAGCAGAACAACGCCGGAGGGATCGAAGGCGGCATCTCCAACGGAGAGGACGTGGTTGTGAGGGGATATCTGAAGCCGATTTCGACGCTGCGGCGACCGCTGGCGTCGGTGAGCTTTGCTACGCGGGAGCCGGTGAAGGCTGCGTACGAGCGCAGCGATGTGTGCGTGGTGCCGGCAGCGGGAGTAGCCGCGGAGGCAATGGTCGCGCTCACCGTGGCGCGGTTGGCGATCGACAAGTTTGGCGGCGATTCGCTGCGCGAGATGGAACGAAACTACCGTGGATATTGCGAGCAGATTCGGACGTATTAGGCGATATGCTTAGGCGGTGAAGGCGTAAGGGACGACCATGGCGACCAAGGAAGGCTTGAAGATCCACGAAGTGGTGAAGTTTCCCGACCCGGTGCTGAAGCAGCCGGGTGCGCCGATTGCCGTCTTCGACGACGCCTTGAAGACGCTGGTGGCGGAGATGTTCGAGAGCATGTACGTGGCCCAGGGAATCGGGTTGGCGGCTCCGCAGATCGGCCTTTCCATGCGACTTACCGTGATCGATACCAGCTTCAAAAAAGATCCGAAGGACAAACTGGTGCTGATCAATCCGGAGATCGTCGAGGTCAGGGGCAAGCAGTTTGAGGAAGAAGGATGCCTGAGCCTGCCCGAGATTCGCGAGAAAGTGCAGCGGGCGGCGTGGGTAAAGGTGAAGGCCCAGAACCAGCGCGGCGAGTGGTTCGAAGTGGAAGGCGAAGAGTTGCTGGCGCGCGCGATACTGCACGAGATCGACCACCTGAACGGCGTGCTGTTCATCGACCGCATCAGCCGGTTGAAGCGCGAGCTGGCGCTGCGCAAGATCCGCAAGATGCAGAAGAACGGCGAATGGTAGGTGCTTCGCACCGTTCTCGACCGCTTCGCGGTGGCTTCGCTCCGCTGGATTGGGTGGAGTGGCTCTCCGGGGAATATTGAGGTGAGCATTTGAAACTTGTATTCTGCGGCACGCCTGAGTTCGCGGTGCCGACGCTGGAAGCGGTGATCGCGGCGGGGCACGAGGTCGCGCTGGCGGTGACGCAGCCTGACCGCGCCGCCGGGCGCGGCATGGAGATGCAGGTTCCGCCGGTGAAGCGGGCGGCGGCGGCGCATCGGATACCGGTGGTGCAGCCGGAGAAGATCAAGAACAACGCGCAGTTTCGCGAGGCGCTGGAAGCGCTGCGGCCGGACGCGATCGTGGTGGTGGCGTATGGGCGGATCATTCCGCGCTGGATGCTCGATCTGCCGCGGCTGGGCAACATCAATCTGCACGGCTCCCTGTTGCCGAAGTATCGCGGCGCAGCTCCAGTTCAGTGGGCCATTGCGAACGGCGAGCGCGTGACCGGCGTGACCACGATGCGCATCGACGAGGGCCTGGATACGGGCGACCTGCTGCTGGCGCACGTGGTCCCGATTGGCCAGGAAGAGACCGCCGTGGATGTGTTTGAAACGCTCGCCGGCGCGGGTGCGGAGTTGATGTTAAAGACTCTGGCAAAGCTGGAGTGCGGCGAATTAGTTGCGGAAAAACAGGATGAAACCCAGGCGACGGTCGCTCCGATCCTGACTCGCGAAGACGGGGCAATCGATTTCGCGCGGACGCCGCAGCAGATCTACGATCGCTGGCGCGGCTTTCAGCCGTGGCCCGGCGCGCATATGTTGCTGCGGGGGAAGAAGCTGATTGTGCATCGGATGCATGCGCTGGCGGAAGGCGGGATCGAGCCTGGCGTCTTGCAAGTACGCGACCTGGAGATGGCGGCGGGCTGCAGGGGCGGCGCGGTGGTGTTCGACGAAGTGCAGATGGAAGGCAAACGACGAATGAGCGCGGCTGAGTTTCTGCGCGGCTTCCAGATGCGCAGCGGAGAGAGGCTCGGGCTTTGAAGCGTACGCCGGGCGGTCCCGCGAAGGCGCGCAGCGTGCGGGCGCGTCCTGCGTCGGCGGGGCCTACCGCTTCGGCTGCGGAGGCGAGGGCAAAGGTCGCTCCGGCGCGAGCGGCGGCCTTTGAGATTCTGACGCGGGTGGGCGACGGCAGCAGGCACAGCGACGAGTTGCTGCATTCGGCGCGGATGGACGCGCTGACGCCGGAGGACCGCAACCTGGCAACCGCTCTGGTAATGGGCGTGCTGCGCTGGCAGATCGCGCTGGACGCGCGCGTGGGCAAGCTGCTGGCGCGGCCGGAGCAGAGGCTGGCAGAACCGGTGGCGTTGGCGCTGCGCATGGGCGCGTTCCAACTGTTGCATATGGACCGGATTCCGGCGCATGCGGTGTTGCATGAAAGCGTGGAGATGTGCCGCGCGGCGGAGCAGCCGCACGCGACCGGGATGGTGAACGCTGTGCTGCGCAAGCTGGCGGCGGCGCAGAAGCCCGGCGAGCGAATCTTCGAGTCGCCGGCGGCGTTTGCGGAGCGGCTTGGGCATCCGGGTTGGATGGTCGAGCGTTGGGTGTCTGCCTATGGACGCGAGGCCGCGCTGAAGATTTGCGAGTACGACCAACGCGAACCGGTTCACGGAATCATGTTCTCCGGTATCGAGCCGGCGGAGGACGCGCCGCAGATGGACGATGGCTCGCGCCTGGTCGCGGAACTTGCGGCAGCAGCGCTTCCCTTCATCGGCGAACGGGCGCCGCGGGTGTGGGACTGCTGCGCTGCTCCGGGCGGAAAGACGCTGATGTTGGCCTTGCGGCTTGCGGGCGCGGAGATACTGGCGACGGACGCCAGCGCAAGGCGGTTGGCAGCCATGGAGGCGCGGCTGCGGCGCTATCCCTATGCGCAGCGGGTGCGCTGCGAGGTGACGGATGCGGCAGCGGCTGGGAACGAGAGCGAGAGCTGCTTCGACCTGATCCTGTGCGACGTGCCCTGCAGCGGTACGGGGACGCTGGCGCGAAATCCCGAGATACGTCACCGGTTGCGCGCGGAGGACCTTCCGCGGCAGGCCACCCGGCAGCGCGCGATCCTCAGTCAAACGCTGGGGCGGCTGGCGCCGGGCGGCCGACTGGTGTATGCCACCTGCTCGCTGGAGCCCGAGGAGAACGAGCGCGTGGTCGAGGACGCGGCGTCCGCGGCTGGGGTTCGGCGAGTTTCGGTGGCTCCGCTAATTGCCAGCCTGGCGGACGCAGGCATTCTGCGGCGGGAGGCCGGCGATCAGTTGATCGGTTCCGCAGTCAGCAACGGTGCGCTGCGCACATTGCCGGGCGTTCACGCCTGCGACGGATTCTTCGCGGCGATTCTGGAGCGCGACTAATCCCGTGCAGCCGGGTTTAATTCCCAGTGTTCACGGATGTTTAAGTGGTCCGCATCTGTCGCTCGCGCCTGTTACTTTTTGCCTGCTGGCACATCTAACACTGCGGAGGTGAGAAAAATGCCACGGTTGAGAGCAATCACGCTGCTTTCCCTGGCGACGAGTCTCTTCGTGCCCGCTGCCTTTGCACAGAACACGAATAATGCCCGCCCAGGGACAATCAATTACGTTGAAGGTCAGGTCACCATCAACGGTCAAACGCTCACGTCGCAGTCGGTCGGCACTGCGGAGGTTGCAACGGGTCAGACAGTTGCCACCCTGAACGGCAAGGCAGAGGTTCTGCTCACTCCCGGAGTTTTCCTGCGTCTCGGCGATAACAGCGCTGTGACCATGGTCGCGCCCGACCTCACCAAGACCGAAGTTCAACTCGACCGCGGCGTCGCCGAAGTCGAAGTCGATCAACTCTACAAGCAAAACGACATTTTGATCGATCAGGGGCCGGCGCAAGCCGTGCTGCTGAAGGACGGCTTGTATGAGTTTGACGCGACCGCCAACCAGGTCCGAGTCTTCGACGGTCTGGCCTCGGTTTCACCGGCACAGAATGCGAAGAAGTGGATTACCCTAAAGGACCATCATTCGCTCGCCATTACGGGTGAAGCAGTGAAGCCTGCGGACTTCAACGACCAACTGGCTGCGAACCAGGACCCGCTCTATAGCTGGAGCAAGCTGCGCGCGGATTACCTGGGCCAGGCAAACCTGAGCCTCGCAGAAAACTACGCCGGTTCACCTTACAACCCCGGCTGGATGTGGGACCAAGGGATGATGGATTACACCTGGCTGCCGTATGACGGTATGTTCATGGATCCGTTTGGCTTTGGCTTCTACTCGCCCTGGTACCTCTACGGCGGCGGCTTCATCTATCCCGGCTACGGCTTCGGCGGCGGTTACTACGGCGGTTATGGATATCGCGGCGGCTACGGGATCCACGGGCCGTACCGCGGCGGAACTGCAGGAGTGTCGGGTCGAGGCTTTAGCGGCGGCGGTCTCCGCAGTGGAGTAGCCGCAGCCCGCGGCTTTAGCGGCGGCGGCGGCTTCCGTGGCGGCGGCGGTGGCGGCGGNNGGCGGCGGTGGTTTCCACGGCGGCGGAGGAGGCGGCGGTAGACGCTAACCGACGCTGGAGCCAGCAATCGAACGCTCACCTCGAACCTGGGGTGGGCGTTTCGTCTTGACGGCAAAGGAGTTGCCAATGGCCGCGCGAAGAGCGCAAAATAGCAACCAATCCGTGCGACTAGGGTTCTAATACGTAGAGCTTTTGGTGCAGTTAGCCTAAGCCGGCNNGTTCTTGCCAGGAGGTTGAACGATGCGGTATCTAAAGTATCTCGCTCTGCTCGCGATTCTCTTTGCACCGGTGGCTTCCTCCCACGCGCAGGTCGCGGTTGGAGTCGGCGTCGGGCCCTATGATGGCTACGGCGCATACGCTTACGGGCCGCCCGCCTGCACATATGGCTACTATGACTACTCCCCGTATGCCTGCGCGCCGTACGGATTCTACGGACCGGGCTGGTTCAGCGGCGGCATCTTTATTGGCGCCGGGCCGTGGTT
>PLUT01000257.1:0-7787 GCA_003162875.1 Granulicella sp. | reverse complement strand
GCCGGTGGTGTCGCACGTGGCGGATACGCTGGCGGTGGCGCACGCGGCGGCTTTAGCGGCGGCGGCGCTCACTTCAGCGGCGGCGGCGGAGGCCACGGCGGTGGCGGCGGCGGCGGCGGACGCCGGTAAGGCTACCTATTGATGTTGCTTGATGTTGCTCAGAATCCCATCCCCCTGCGCGGTTCGCGGGGGATGGGATTTCTGGCGTCTGAGGGCAGAGATTGGCGGAGTGCCCCGGGCACCGGCCGTGATACATTCATCCCGCAGTTGAGATTCAAGAAAACGGGAGACGGTGAAAATGAACAGAAAACTAAGTGCGTTGGTCTTGCTCGCGAGTTTAGTTGGGTTCTGCGGGGCGGAGCCCGCCGGGCGAGCCAAGCCAAACTTCAGCGGGACGTGGAAACTGAACCTGCAGAAGAGCGATCTGGGACAGATAGCGCCGACCAGCGAGACGGATACGATTACCCAGACGGCGGACGAGTTCAAGATCGAAGTAGCGTCGGAGAGCCAGCGAGGCAAGCGCGACACTACGACCACGGCAAAGCTGGATGGAACGGACACGCCGAACCCAGCGGCGGCGAACTCGGTATTCCAGATTCTGAGCACCAAGGCAACGTGGCAGGGATCGTCGCTGGTGATTACGCAGACGACCAGCTTCCAGGATTCGAAGGGAACGATGACCGCGACCTACACGCTGTCGGATGATGGGAAGACGCTGACGAAGACGACGCACGCAGTCTTCAACGAGAACGCATTCGATTCCAAGTCGGTGTACGACAAGGCCTGATAAACGCGAGTGCGGCCCCGCATCGGGAAGCGAGATGTGGGCGCCAGCGCCGGCTAGTGGGGCCAAGAATTCTTTGCGCTAAGCGAGTGAAAGCTCGCAAACGCGTGTTTCATTAGCTGTGCGAAGCGAGGCGCCAGATATGCAGGCCACGATGCGTTGGTTGATGGTTGCGGTGCTGGCGGCGGGCGCGACTGCAGCGCGCGCGCAGCTGATAGATCCGTCCACCGGGATCACGGTGGATGCGGCGACCGATCCGATGGACTTTTCTGCCGTAGCAAGCGGACAGCCGGGGAGCTTTGGGACGGAAGCAGCGGCGGCGGCGCAGGACGCCTTTGGGGCGCAGCAGGCCGCGCAGGCGGCGTCTGACCAGGAACTTCAGGACATGATGAACCAGAGTTCGGCAGCGAACTCGGATAACGATACGCCTGGGCCGGCGGCGGCGCCGCCTCCGTCGGTTCCGGTTACGCCGACGCCGACGATCTCGCCCAAAGGCGGAACCATCAAGGTGGTCAAGGGCAATGCGGTTCAGATAACGCTTGCCGATCCGCACGCTACGGCGGTGCTCTACTATACGACCAGCGAGACGAAGACCATGGGAGCCTGGGTGCCTTATACGGGGCCGATTCAGGTGACCGGGGACACGACCATCAAGGCGCTGGCAATCGACAACGGCGAAGAGCCGAGCAAAGTGGCGACGGAGAAGTTCAATATCAAGAACTGAGCTTCAGGGGCCGTGCCCGGCTTCTTCAAGTCCAGGAGTTGCGGTCTGCTCTCTGCCATTGCGGTCGAGACCATGATGCGCGGAGCCGCCGGCGCGGGGCAGGAGCGGATCAGCTCTGGAAGAGCCGAAGCTCGGCCTGACGGCGCGCCAGGAGGCCCGGGACGACAACCCCGCCGGCGTGGTCCCACAGCAGGAACTGTGGCGCCGCCGAGGTGAAGTCGCCGGCATTGACGAAGCGCAGCAGGGTGGAGGAAAGCAGCGAACCGCAGCCGAGATTGAAGACGAAATCGACGAGCGCGTCGAACTGGTTCTGATTGATGGCGGACGTGACGGCCCGGTTGACGCAGGCGACGGCGGCGGCGAGGTCGCTTTCCAGCAACTGCTCGGCCTGGGCCTGGGTGATGGTGAGTCCGCCATGGACGTCGGAGCCGGTGTGACCGTATCCGATGGTCCAGCAACCGACCTGGTCCTGGTAGGCGGTAAGTCGAAGGCCTTCGAGTTGCTGGGTCATGGCGAGGCCCGCGGCGCTGTAGGAGAAACTCAGCATGGAAATGCTCCTTTGGTGGATTTTGAAGTTCGATCGGAAGTACGTTTAATGTACAGCTATCAGCTATGAGCTATCAGCTATGAGCCCGAGCAGTTGGGCGGCGAGTTGGTCTGGCGGTGAGTTGCCCGGTTAAATGCAAAGGCCCGGCGGTTGGCCGGGTCTTCTTCTTATTCCTGCTTACTACTTTAAGTATACGGGAAAGAATGAAACTCATCTGCTATGCGGAGGGAAGTTTTATGTCGTTTAGATGGTGGGTTGTGGACGGCTTTTGCACGGATTTGGGGGGTTGACAAGAAACCAGGAGGCCAAGGCAAAAAGCAGATTCCTTCGCTGCGCTGCGGAATGACAAACGAGAGGAGTTGTGACACGAATCCCACATCTCAGAGGCGAGATGTGGGGCACCCGGCATCTTTCTCTCTAAAGCCGCCGACCTCTCCCAAACAGCAGATAGAGAATCACCAGCAGCAGAACGAGGCTGAGGCCGCCGCCGCCATAATAGCCGACCCCGGGGCCCATATAGTAGCCGCCGCCGCCGAATAGTAGCAGGAGGATAACGAGAATGATTATGAGAGGCATAGGCGGAAGTCTAGCACAACAACACTTGTGGATGTGCTGGTCTCGCGGTCGCGACGGAGCGAGCATGGGGTCTCGCTGGCGAAGGTGAAGCCTGGGTTTCAGCGCACGGCTTTGCGTTGAGGCTCGAAGGTGATCCGTAGCCGGGAGCGAGTCGCATTGGCGAAGCGCTCCAGCGTGCGGGTGGAGGGCAGTACCTTTCCACTCTCAAGACGGGCAACCACGGCCTGGGTGGTTCCCATGGCCTCTGCGACCTGCTGCTGGGTCATGTCGGCCTCGCTGCGAGCCTTGATCAAGGAGGATGCCAAGGCGAACTCGCCTTCGAGCGAGGCGTAGGCAGCGGCGTATTCAGGATCCTTCTTCCACTTCGCGAAGGATTCGGCTACCGGAATGAACTTGCGCTTCATTGGACCTCCTTTGCCCGCTTCAGGGCGATTTCAATCTCCCGTCGCGGCGTCTTCTGGGTTTTCTTTACGAAGACATGGACGATGACAATCCGCTTCCCTACTGCCGTCACGTACGCTGCGCGAGCGATTCCAGCCCTTCCCTTCATCCGCATCTCCCAGAGCGGGCCTTCAAGGTGTTTGACATAGGGCTCGCGCACGCGCTCCAAGCCATGGGATTGAATCAGCTCGACGATGCGCTGGAAGCTGGCACGAATATCGAGAGGAAGCGCATCGAGCGACGACTGCACGTCCTGGTCGAAGAACTCTACAGACCATGACATGAATTGAGTATACCTTTTTTGCAATATATTGGTAGGGACTTGTGGCGAATTCCACATCTCAGAAGCGAGATGTGGGGCACCCCGTTGTGTGAGCGTTTTACGTCCCACCCTTCGCAAACGGCGCGAAGGATGGGGCACCCGGGCACTTGGTGGTAGACCTAGGGTGGGGCACCCGGCAAGTGCGCGATGAATGGGGCACCCGGCCGGGTCACACCCCTTCACAGGTGTTCGTGTATGCGTTCGGTCAATTCCGTGTCTTGATCTGTCACATAAGCCATTGGGAAGTAGTAAGTTTCTCCGTCGACCTCAATCCAATGGGATGAGACGAGCGAACGCTCCAGCGAAGGGAGCGGATTGGATCGGTGTTCGGGTCCGGCGCTCAATTCATTCAAGCCGGGTAAGTTATCTGGGTTATAAAGATAAACGCGATGATTGAGGTATGCTTCATCGACCCCAATGGGAATTGTCCCGAGCTGTTGCCTGAAGAAATCTCTATGAGTTGTAGCGCCGTTAGCCTTTGCCCACGCTACTATTTTTTTAATGAAATCCAGGTTGAACCGATATACACGTTTGTCGTCCGGATTCATTGCAGATCGGAGTTTGTCGTGATTCCTCACGACGAACGGCCCCACTTGCTCCGCAGGCTCATAGTAGCGGCGAAGCTGGGCCGGTCCAACGTGTGTATTGCCTGCGAGGTCGAGAAGGGCAAGGTAAAACTGGAAAAGGGTGTCATTACCCGCGCTCTTTATGTAAGGGCAGGCCCCGACCTTGAGATCGTCATTGAAGATCTTTTCTCCGAATCCTGTGCCGTGGTGGGTAATTACGCCCTCGTTCAGGACCGCGATGTAGTTTGGCCAATCTTCCGGTGGATTATCCGCTTCCCAGTCTCGGAGATTCTCTAGCAGAGACTGTAGAGAGTTATCTGCAAGTCCATACGCGAAAATCATACCGAATGGACGCGGGCGCACATAGGTAGTCGTGATGAATACTTTTCGATCGACGACGTTTTCTCTTGGGGTAAGTTGCTTTACCGATTTGATATTTTCAAGAGCTATGACCAGTTCTGTCTTTGAAAGTTTCGATTTGACTTCCACCGTGCCGCATACAGACTCAATGGGAAACACCTGAGCCGAGGCGCTAAGCATCAGAGACAGGCCATTGAGTGCGTCGAATATCACAAGATCGCTTTGCCGCGAGACATTGCGCGCGGGACCGATAATTTCACCGGATCCCAGCCCGAAGCGACCTGGAAGTCGGCCGTCCTTTAGGAAATCGAATAGTGCAGATTCTCGAAAGCCTCCCCTGAGTCCGAGGTGAGCGATCTCTCCGCTTGCCGCGAAGTCTTCAAGCAGTTTGTTGCTCACAGTACGGAATATGCGGCGAACATCCATGCCTGATCCTGTTTCTATCTGCCGAATTTTTGGCGGGGTTGCATTTGCTGCATCATGCGCTGCTGGGCTTTTAGGCCGCCGCCGGAGCCCATGGTCTTGAACATTTTGCGCATCTGGGCGTACTGGCGGAGGAGATTGTTGACGTCCTGGACCGTGGTGCCGGAGCCGCGGGCGATGCGTTTGCGGCGGCTGCCGTTGATGAGCTCGTGGTCGCGGCGTTCCTTGGCGGTCATGGAGTCGATGATGGTCTCGATGCGGTTGAACTGGCCTTCGTCGACGTTTTCCACGGCCTGGGACATGCCGGCGAAGGGGCCGACGGACGGGAGCATCTTGAGGATGGACTTCATGGAGCCCATTTTCTTGATTTGACGAAGCTGCTCGCGGAAGTCGTCGAGCGAGAAGCCGTCGCCGGAGAGGGCTTTCTTGGCGAACTGCTCGGCCTTGCCACGGTCGAGTTTGGCTTCAGCGTGCTCGAGCAGGGTGGCGATGTCGCCCATGCCCATGATGCGGGAGACGATGCGGTCGGGGTGGAAGGGCTCGAATGCGTCGGGCTTTTCGCCGGTGCCGAGGAACTTGATGGGCGCGCCGGTGACGTGGCGGATGGAGAGGGCGGCGCCGCCGCGGGAGTCGCCGTCCATCTTGGTGAGGATGACGCCGGTGAGGGCGAGCAGCGAGTGGAAGGCCGAGGCCGAGTTGACGGCGTCCTGGCCGGTCATGGCGTCGGCGACGAAGAGGATTTCGCTGGGGTTGAGGAGCTTTTTGAGGGCGGCCATCTCGTCCATGAGGTCGGCGGCGATCTGGTTGCGGCCGGCGGTGTCGACGATGAGGATGTCGCAGCCGAAGCTGGCGGCTTCGCGGCGAGCGTCGCGGGCGAGGCGCAGGACGTCGTCGGTGCCATGCTTCGCATCGGGGTCGAGCTTGCCCTCGTAGATCTGCGAGCCGGTGGCGCGGGCGACGATGGCCAACTGCTCGCGCGCGGCAGGCCGGTAGACGTCGACGGAGACAAGCATGGGGCGGTGGCCGGCCTTCTTGAGCCACATGGCGAGCTTGCCGGAGGAGGTGGTCTTGCCGCCGCCCTGCAGGCCAGCCATGAGGATGACACTCGGCGGCTGCGAGGAAGTGCGGAAGCGCGCGGTGTCGCGGCCGAGGATGTTGATGAGCTCGTCGTGGACGATTTTGACGATCTGCTCGGAGGGTGAGAGCGCGGTGGCGACCTGGCCGCCGAGTGCGCGGTCGCGGATGTGGTCGACGATGTCGGTAACGGCGCTTAAGCTGACGTCAGCCTCGATGAGGGCAAGGCGGATTTCGCGCAGGGCTTCGCCGATGTTCTCGTCGGTGATGGTGCCCTGGCCGCGGAGGGTCTTGAAGGAACGCTGGAGTTTGTCGCTGAGAGTTTCAAACATGCTGAGTTGAGTTTATCAGCGCCATCGCATGGGGCCGCGCTGGATGGGGCACCGGCAGGCAAAGACAGATGCGGGGATTCTTTCCCGTTCCCCTTCGGCAAGCTCAGGGTCAGGTCAGAATGACAACTCGAAGGGCCGCGCTCGGGGTCAGAATGACAAGTGCGCGAGCCTACTGCGGGGGCGGGGGTGGCGTTGGGCCCTTGGAGAACACGAGGGTGAGGTCCACGGTGTGGTCCGCAAGATTGGCGCGGGCGTTGATGCCGGGCCGGTAGCCCTGGCGGAGAAGGTCCATGTGTTGCCTGAGGAAGTTTTGGAAGTAAGTGGCGTCGAAGATGTCGCCGGCTTTCATGCGGAACTGCGAAGCGAGGGCCTGCTGCTGGTCTGGCGGGAGACCGGACCACTGGATGGACTTGACGTGGTACTGAGGGCCCGGATCGACGGTGATGGTATAGGCGACGAGGTGGGCTGCCCGGTCGAGTTGGGGTGGTGCACCGACCTTGGCGGCGATGTAGCCCTGCGCGGAGTAGGCGACCTCGATCGCGTGGATCGTCAGATTAAAGTCACTAACAGACGCAACGGCTCCGGGCTTGAGGAGCGACTGCTTGAGGAAGTCGCTGCTGGAGAGGACGGGCGTGCCGGGCCAGTTGAGCTGCGACACGCGATAGACGGGGCCCTCGTTGACCGAGGCGGTGACGTCGAGGCCAATGGTGTCGCCGGTGACGGCGGGCTCGGAGTGTTGCAGATTGCCGATCGCGACGTCGAGGTAGCCGTTATTGCGGTAGGTGTCGCCGACGCGCGAGTCGACGAGGTCGAGGAAGTGGACGGAGTCCCAAGGCTGGTTGCTCAGTTCGGCGAGGACAGGTTGCAGCTTGGAAAGCAGCGCGGGCGAGGCCTGGTCGAGGTGAACGGAGCGGACGATTACCTGAGGCGTCGCAATGCTGAACGCGATGCTGTCCAGATGGCCCGACTGAGCGTGAGGGAGTGAGGTGACGCTGGGGGTAGGCACTCCCTTTGCGGCGACGAGGTCCTTGAGCGCGGCAGAAATGGCGTCGCGCAGGTTGCCGTCGATGGGGACGGCATCGCTGCGATAGAGCGGAATTTGCTGCTCGAGGACGGCGTTGAGGTCTTTGTCGTCCCACCAGAGGAAGTTGGTGAAACGGGCCGGGAACATGTTCTTGGAGGCGGGCTTGAGCGCGAAGGTGAGCTCGGGGCCATTCGATGAGAAGTTCACGTCTTCGAACATGCCGGTGTCCCCGAGTCGCTGCGCGGCTTCCTGCACAGCCTGGACGGTGGAGGGCCCGAACCTGAGGCCGGAAGCGGCGAGCAGTTGTGCCTGGGTGTGAGTATCGTCTCCAACAAACTTGATCCGAGATAGAGTCACCTGTTGCGCGAAGGCCGACGCGGCGAACGCAAGCAGGCACAGGAATGGCGCAGCAAGAGGCCTGGAATGAAACATGAGCCAAGATACCTCATTTCCAATACGGATTGACCCATGGCGGGCGCGCCAGTACACTCGTGAGAGACGGCGGCGAATGCGTGCGTTTGCGGCTGTGGGTGAGTGCCTTTCCGCATTGCCCCCTCGTTCAATGGTAGGACAGTCGGCTCTGAACCGATCAATCGGGGTTCGAATCCCTGGGG
>PLUT01000344.1 GCA_003162875.1 Granulicella sp. | reverse complement strand
AGTGCGCAGACCGAGGTTCTTCAGGCAGTGGCCGACCTTCTCAGGGCTCAGTTTGGCAGCTTCACCGCGGGCTTCGAGCCGACGGTTGGCCTCGGCCGCAATTTCCCTGACATAGGCATGTTCGCGTCCGTCACGACTGAGTGCCAGAGTCGCTTTCACCACTATGGCTTCAGTGGTGTCCGACGTTTCGAGGCGACTCTGATGGCCCCGGGTATTCACGACGGCAACGAGCTTCGTACAGAGCTGGGGTGCGTCCACGAGGCAGCTACCGAGCGCCTTTACAACGGCTGCCGTCTCGGAGGGCACGCCGTTGGGGACGAACGACCAACGGTGCACATAATCGAGATTCTTCTTGTGATATTGGTCCAGGTGGACGGGGAGGCGCTCGATGGTCTTCTGCAGGTGTTGGGGAGCGGCTGGCAGTGCCGCGTTGGTCGCGGTGATGTGGACGCAGATCGAGTGCTGGATCTTGTGTATCGCTGGAATCTCGCCGGCGTAGATCGCCGTCGACTTGGAGCAAGAGGTCAAAGATCCACCTTCCACGACCAGGCAGTCCCGAACCGTCAGACTGCTGAGCAAGGCAGCTGTCCGCTTGTCGAGGTTTGGCTCCCAAACCAGGTTTTAGCGAAAATAGAATCTAAACCGAAGTATTGTTATGGATTCTTTCGGGGCACCGTGAAATGTGAGAACGACAGATCTGCTAGGGGAAAATGGACCAGAGGCTTACAGTCTGTCTGTGTACCGGCGTAAGGACGTCAAGTTTTGACGACTGCGGAGAGAACCCTGTTGTTGACCTTGGGCGCTGTGACCGCTACAGGCGACTTTTATGTAGTTCCGGTGTTCTCGTCCGGTACAGCCACTCACGAGCAACCTTCCCGTTTCGGGCTCAGCTGCGCAGAGTGGAGATACGGAGCAGACTCTAAAGAACCGAGAGGAGAGGTCGAGATGTTGAAGATTGAGTATGTCCGCGACGGGAAGCACCAGATTATCGGAAAGAAAACGAGCGGCCTGGCTGCGGGCGAGACCGTCGCGCACGATGCGCACGGGAAGATCCTTGGACGTTCGAGTCAGCTCTTTGGAACCACGAGAGACGCGAAGGGCTCGCTGAGCAGTACCAATCAGGCTGACGTTAACATGCTATTCGACTGGTAAGTGGGGGACCAAGGTATCGGAAGAGCGTCTTGCGGCCTCGATTCGATATCTGTCGCGAGTTCAATGATCAACTTCCCGGGAGCGATCCAGCCTCGCAGAATGGTCTTGAAGAGGATGGTTTGACCTCGTAAGACTTTGCGGCCGCACCGAAGGGACCCGATGAAAATGTTGACGAATGAATTCGCGGCGCGGCCTGCGCTGATCCGGCATGCAATTGACCAGCACACGGACTGGATCGAAAAGAGCCTTGGCGTTCCCCTTTCCCAGGCTGTCATTGTCGAATGCGACTTATCCTTCGTCGATGCAGCCATTCCGCAACTGCTTGGGAGCGCCGCCTACCGCGATTCTCAAGAAATGCCCCTGCGAATGGTCTCCGAACTCGTTGAGTCTGTTGAGGTCCCGCAGTCCTGTGCGCCGCTGCTTCAAGCCAGCGCTGCGAGCCGGGCGGTTGACCTTGAAGAGGTATTCGGCGGCGTAAAGTCCCGCCAGTGTTATTCCCTTAAGTGGGACGACGGCCCGGTCGCATTCCACATGCGCGGCATTCCGTCGTCGGTCATTGCCGTCCCCGTCTCTTATCACGTCGGAACCAGCACGGCCTGCGAGACTGTAGCACAGGTCCTGATCTTCCGGCGGGAGGCCAGTGCACAGGTACTCAGCCTGCTCGAGAGGCTCAGCAAGTCGAACGGCGAACCGAAGCTGCACACGCACAACGGCCTGCCGCAGCGTATCCCGCCATGCGAATCCAAACATCACACACCTCCTCAAGAATGATTTTCTGTCTTTCTTTCAGCGTGAGCCGTGGTTCCGCAAAATGCGCCTGCCCTTTCGCCGTGGCTACCATGGACCGCCCGGCAACGGCAAGACGTCCGTGATCCGCGCAATTTTAACGAGCGAAGGCCTAAGCGCCTATACCCTTAGGCTCTTTGACTCACAAACCGACGACGAAGACATGGAGCGCCTCTTTGAGTGAGTCGTCAACCATGCGCCGCCGTGATTCTTGTTGAAGACATTGACCGAGCTTTCCCACGAACCGGCGAGTCGAAGAGCAAGGTCAGCCTCCAGCAGCTCTTGAACTGCGTCGATGGCGTGGCGACCGGCGAAGGGATCTTGACATTAGCTACCGCAAACGATCCGACTGCACTCGATCCAGCGATTCTGAAAAGACCAGGCAGATTTGATCGCGTGGTCCACTTCCCCAACCCATCTGAAGCACTACGCCGCGAGTATTTCTGCCGAATGCACCCGCAGTTGGCTACAGATCTCGATTCAGTCGCCTCTGACTCCGAGGGCTTTTCTTTTGCCCAGCTTCGCGAGGCTTACATCATGGCCGGCCAGCTGGCCTTTGAAGGCAATCGCGAGATCTGCACGACCGATCTCTCCTCTGGGGTCCGTTCACTGCGAGAGACCTCTCAAATCTCTTCGAAGAGAAATAGCCGTGCAGGCTTTGTGAGTTCGTCACGCATGGAACTTGCCGTATGAGGTCACGTCGCATGTCAAAGACGCCGAAGGTGAACAAAGAGACGCGCGAAATGTCCGGCCGCGTTCCGGCGCAGATTGAGGGATCGCGGGCGAAGGGGAAACAGGGTTCCGCACCGGAGGTCGGAGTGTTCTTTGCCCATGGGAACAACCTCTGGATTGACGCCACTCCGGTCGATGAGGCAATTCTGTACGGCGACATGAGGACCCACGATAGGGGCCACGAAGATTTCTGGGAGCAACTTCAGGCGCGCGGCGAGGTGCCAAGGGACGAGGAATACGATGAGTGTCCCCGCGGTCGCGTTTGTTATGACACCAAGCAGGAGGTCTTCCGCATCTACCTCGACAAATGTATTCGCGAGGAAAAAGACATGGTATCCCGGATCATCCGTTCGATGAATCTGCCGCCGGCAACCCGGGCGGAGCTGGACTCCCACTACAAATGCCCAAGTTGCACAGATTAGCTTGCCGGCTTTGTGAATAGACTTCCCGCCTTCTTGGAGAGTGCGCAGAGTGGTTATGTGGAGATGCTTGAGCCGCCAATTTCGGGAAGTGCATGCGGCCAGCCGTTGCGCAGCTGCTGTTTCGAAACCTCAGCTAACTTTTCAGGGATCAGGAGCATTCTCTTTCCTGAACCTGCCCAGATCCGTTCGCGCAAAGTTGTCTCGCGCTCGAATGCCCGCTCTGCAGGCAAATACCCCAACTGGAAGACGGGACGAATGATGCACTGGGAGTCCAGTAATGAGCTTAACGCCTTTCGGCTTCTCGACTGCGATCCCAGCGTCACGAGCTACGGCGAATAGCCATGCCGGATCGCGTACGTCATGGACGGAGTGGAGCGGGTCCATTATCCCGACATCCTTGTCACGACGCATCAAGGAAAGCAGCTGTGGGAGGTCAAGCCCCGCTCCAACGCTGTCGAACCCGAGGTTCTCGCGATATTCGGCATGCCGATGAGTGAGCTCATGGATGCGATGAAGAGGACGCTTCCGCCGCCGGCGGCCTTCATGCGGAGCACCACCGCCTGAGTGAGGTTGAATGCTCCGCCGACGTGGGTTGCGAGAATGCGGTCGAACTCTTCGCGGGTATGCTGCTCCAGTGGTTTTTTGACGTGGGTGCCGGCATTGTTGATGAGGATGGTGGGGTTGCCGAACTTCGCCTCAATCCGCTCGACTAGGCCATTGACGCTTTCGACGTCGGTTACGTCATGCGGCTCGGCGGCAGCGCCTTCGCCGAGTTCCGCGACGGCGTGTTTGAGCACATCGGCGCGACGGCCGGTGATGACGACACGCGCGCCACATGCCAAGAGACAGGAGGACATGGCGTAGCCCAGGCCGGTTCCTCCGCCGGTGACGATGGCGAGTTGCCCTTCGAGTGAGAACGCCTTGGCGGCGCGGCTGGCATCACGCACGGCAGCCCTGCTCCAGCGAGGGCGTGGATTGATGTTTGTACGTGATGAAGTACTCCCGATGGCCCAGGCGTTCGGGCTTGGTGGGCTCACCGGTCGCGGTCCTCGCGACCAGATCTGCAAGGTCGAGCGCGGCTTCGTCCAGTGTTCGGGCGCCCGCCAACACCGTACCTGCATTGAAGTCGATGTCGCCGCTCATGGAGCGAAAAGTGCGTTCGTTGCCTGTGATCTTGATCAACGGCGCGATGGGTGAACCGATGACGCTGCCGCGACCGGTTACAAAGAGCACGATTTGTGATCCTCCGGAGATGAGGTCCATGATGCCTTCGGTATCGTTCGGGTTGGTGTAGCCGAATTGCATGAAGTTCTCATCCGGCACCGAGTCCATAAGCCACAGGCCGGGGTGCGCAGGCCGCTGGGCTACGCGAACGACTCCCTGGATGGGCCGCGATCCGCTCTTTGCAATGGCGCCTAGGCTCTTTTCTTCGATGGTGGTGAGGCCGCCGGCGAAGTTGCCGGGCGAGACCGAGTATTGGCGTACGGAGCGGCAATAACGCTCTGCCTTGCCGTAGGCTGCTTCGAGTTGGTGCTGTGCTGTATCGTTCGCAGCTCGTTGCGAGAGGATTGTGCGCAAGCCGATCATCTCCACGACCTCTTCGAAGAGACAGATACCTCCGCGATCAACCATCCAATCGTAGAACCGGCCCACCACCGGATTGCCCGCGAGGCCGGAGGTTCCGTCAGAGCCGCCGCACTCGCATCCGATGGTGAGGTCGGGCCAGCTCATCGGTGCCCATTGCCGAACTCCCCGGCACAGATGCCAGCCTACGCTGACCGACCCAACCCAATCCGCATTTCGGAATTGCCCCACCCTCTGCATCCTCCGGCCACGGCCACTCAATAGACAGCCGCGAAATCCAACGCCTATACTTGCCTCCAGCCGGCAGTCATCTGGGTCTGAGCGACCAAACCCATCTTCAGGAGCATCCAAACCCATGAAGCTCACTCCGGAACAGCTGCAACAGTACAACGGCGACGGTTTCATCCTGCTCAAGGGCATCCTCAAGCCGGACGAGGTGGCAATGCTCAGCCGCACCGCCCGCGAAGACCGCATTCTCGACCAGCACTCCTTCGGCAAAGCCGATGGCGAGGGCGGCACCGTGCGCCTCTCCCTCTGGAACCACCCTACCGACACCATCTACGGCACGATCGCCCGCTCCGAATCCATCGTCGGCGTCGCCGAACAGGTCCTCGGCGGCGAGGTCTACCACTACCACTCCAAGATGATCATGAAGGACGCCAGGGTCGGCGGCGCCTGGGCATGGCATCAGGACTACGGC
Source organism: Granulicella sp. (assembly GCA_003162875.1). GTDB lineage: Bacteria > Acidobacteriota > Terriglobia > Terriglobales > Acidobacteriaceae > Edaphobacter. Next base: position 53,277 of record PLUT01000344.1, on the reverse strand, counting down.
TACTGGTATCAGAACGGCGTGCTCTTTCCTCTGCTCACCTCGGCCTTCATCGCAGTCGATCCGGCCACGCGCGAGAACGGCTGCATGCAGGTCATCAAGGGCTCGCACAACCTCGGGCGCATCGAACATATCCTTACCGGCGACCAGGCCGGCGCCGACGTCGCCCGCGTCGAAGAGATACTCAAAGTCCTGCCGCTGGTCTACGTGGAGATGGACCCGGGTGATGTCCTCTACTTCCACGCCAACCTGCTGCACCGCTCCGACCAGAACAAGTCCGACAATCCCCGCTGGTCGATGATCTGCTGCTACAACGCCGTCCGCAACAACCCCTACGAGGAGTCGCACCACCCGCGCTACACGCCGCTCAACAAGGTCCCCGACTCAGCTATCCTCGCCGCCGGCAGCAAGCGCTTCGCCGACTCCGACGAGAGCGTGTGGCTCGACACCAAGGACGACGTCAGTGCCAAGTCCCTGCAGGACGCCTGAGCCCGCAAGCATGACTCGTCTGCGCTGCTACATGAACTGGCTCGCGCTCCAGGGCCTGTCTCCGGCAAGCCCCGGCTCGCATGCTGGCGATCCCGTCGCCGCCATTCACGCCGCCGGATACGACGGCATCCAGTTCATCGCCCCGCTCGACCTCTGCGCCCTGGCCCACGCCCGCTCTCTCGGCCTCGGCGTTTGCGGCAGCAATCGCGTCAACACGCCCGCCGAAGCCGCTCCCATCGCCCAGGCCGCAGCCGACGCTGGTCTCGAGTGCCTCACCCTGCACGTCGGCTGGGGCATGGAGTCCGACGACGAGGGCGTACGTCTCATCGAAGCCGTGCTCCACGCGGCTACGCTCCACCGCATCCCACTCTACGTCGAAACCCACCGCTCCACGCTCTTCCAGGACATGCAGCGCACCGTCCAGTTCGTCGCCCGCTTCCCCCAGCTGCGCTTCAACGGCGACTTCTCCCACTGGTACACCGGCAGCGAGATGGTCTACGGCGGCTTCGAAAACAAGCTCGCCTTCATCCAGCCCGTCCTCGACCGCGTGCGCTTTGTTCACGGCCGCATCGGCAACCCCGGATGCATGCAGGTCGCCATTGCCCTCAACGATCCGGCGCCCTATGTCGCCCACTTCCGCACGCTCTGGAAACGCAGCTTCGAGGCCTTCCTCCGCGCAGTCCCATCTCCGACTACGGACCCCGCCCCGCAGCAGTCATTCATCACCTTCACGCCGGAGCTCCTCGCCCCGGACATCTACTACGCGCGCACCTTCCGGGGCGCCGAAGAGTCCGACCGCTGGCAGCAGTCGCTCCTCCTCGCCCAGATAGCCCGGTCATGCTTCACCGATGCCGAACAGCAATGTGTCGGCAATCACAGTATGGACGCGACCGAAGCTCCAAACTCGGGCTAGGGTTATAAAGGGATTGTGTTTCGGTCTGGGCAGGATCTTGAAAGGTGAGTTTATGTCTCAATCCAGGGAACTCTACGATGCCGTTTTGAACGGCAACGCGAAGAAGGCACACGAGGCCACGCAAGCGGCCCTTGAAGCCGGATTCGCGCCCATGACCCTGATTACCGAATCGATGGTTCCCGCGATGGACGAAGTTGGACGCCTCTTTGAGGCAGAGGAATACTTCGTGCCCGAGCTGCTGCTGGCCGGCCGCGCCATGAGGAGCGCCATGGAACTGCTCCGCCCGCTGTTGGCAACTGCCGGCGAGAAAATGTCCGTCAAGGTGATTATTGGCACGGTCAAGGGCGATCTGCACGATATCGGAAAAAACATCGTCGCCTCCATGCTGGAAGGCAGCGGGTTCGAAGTTGTGGATCTTGGTAGCGACGTCGCACCGGAGCGATTTGTCGCCGCGGTAGAAGAGTACAAGCCGCAGTTTGTCTGCATGTCTGCGCTGCTGACGGTGACCATACCCGCGATGAAGACGACCATCGATGCCCTGAATGCAGCGGGCCTGAGGACGCGTGTGAAGGTGCTGGTCGGTGGAGCGCCCGTGACGCCGCGGTATGCCCGCGAGATTGGCGCGGATGGCTATAGTGAGAGCGCCAGCGGAGCGGTGACTCTTGTGAGGAGAATGGTTGCAATCGCGTGAGGTGACGCATGCGTTTCAAGTTGATCAGTTGCCAGATCCTCACGCACGAGATGAATAAGGTCCTTGCTCCTTCAGCGCATTCGATCGATGTTGAGTTTCTGACCATGGGTCTGCACGACCTGGGCGTGTCGATGTGCCCGTATCTTCAGCAGCGTATCGATGAGGCAGACTCCGGTCGCTACGACGCAATCCTTCTGGGATATGCGCTCTGCGGCAGGGGAACGGAAGGCCTGCATGCCGGGAAAACTCAGTTGGTCCTTCCGCGCGCGCATGATTGCATCGGTCTCCTGATGGGCAGCCGCCATCGCTATCAGGAGTATTTCGACGCCCATCCTGGCGTGTATTTCCGGTCCCCGGGCTGGCTGGAGTATCAGAACCCGGACCACCCACTTGGACCGGCCCATGCTTCCTCTGCGCGGGCGATTGGTGAGAGGCGAAGTCGCGAGGAATTCATAGCGCAATACGGAGAAGACAACGGGAACTATCTTTTTGAGCAATTCTCCGCCTATCGGAGGCACTACTCCGGACTGACCTATATCTCTACTGGGGTCGAGGCCGAAGATAGGCTGAGTGCTCAGGCTCGTGCTGAAGCAGAGATGTCAGGATGGCAGTTTGAGGAGGTACAGGGCTCCCTCTCGCTGTTGCAGCGACTCGTCAACGGAGAATGGGATGCATCTGATTTCCTCGTTGTGTCTCCAAGTATGGCTGTGCGTGGCACTCTGGGCGATTCCATCGTCGCAGCGGAGTAAATGGGATGAGCGCAGACAAAGTTCGTATTCGGCTGGAGCCCTTGTCTGTTGTTGTGGAAGTACCTCGTGGCGAGCCGCTCTTATCCTCGATTTCACAGCTCGGCTTCGAATTCCCATGCGGAGGAACGGGCTTCTGCGGCGGTTGCAAAGTCCGCGTACTCGCCGGATCGGTCCTAGTCACGGAGCAGGACCTCTCTGCATTCTCACCGGAAGAACTTGCCCACGGATGGCGGCTCGCCTGCCAGGCGCACGCGGAAACGTCAATTGTGCTGGAGTGCGTGCAGTGGCACATGGATGTCCTCACCGACGACTCCGGCCAATCTGCGCTGAAGCCTGGCCTCAGAAAACACGGTCTGGGTATTGCCATCGATCTGGGCACGACTACGATCGCCGCCCAGATGCTGGATCTGGCGAGCGGAGACATTCTCGCAGTGGAAACAGATCTCAATCCCCAATCCGCTTGGGGATCGGATGTAATGAGCCGCATCCGTGCAGCCTTGACCGGCACCGATCTCACAACGATCGTGCGATCGAAATTGCAGGCAATTGTTTTGAACCTCGCGAGAGGGCGCGAACTGGAGATAGATGAAGTGGTCCTCGTTGGCAACACGGTGATGCACCACCTGTTCGCAGGGCTGGATGTAGAGCCGCTTTCGCGCGCACCGTTCGAGTCCGCTCTTTTGGGAGAACAAAGCTTCAGCCCTCAAGAATTGAACTGGCCGCTCTCCTCGGCCTGTCGTATTCGTTTTCTACACTGTCTCGGGGGCTTTGTAGGGTCGGACATTCTCGCCGGAATCGTTGCCATTGGCATGCCCTCAGCAGACAATCTGACGGCACTGGTGGATCTGGGCACGAATGGAGAGATTGCCATCGGTAGTCGCCGCGGAATTCTGTGCGCTTCGACGGCTGCAGGACCGGCCTTTGAAGCCGGTACAATCCGCATGGGAATGCGAGCGGTCGCCGGCGCCATCTCTCGCGTCTTCTACTCCAACGCGAACATGCAAGCTACAGTAATTGGAGATGGGGAAGCGCGCGGAATCTGCGGCAGCGGGTTGGTGGATGCGGTAGCAGCAGGGCTTCAAAGCGGCGCCATTCTTCCGTCAGGGCGCATCGCAAATCGCACCAAGATCTTTCCTGTCTGCGAACCAGTTGTTCTCGATCAAGCCGACATTCGCGAACTGCAACTAGCAAAAGCAGCCATCGCCTCTGGATTCAGGCTGCTACTGAAATGTCTGGGAGCGTCAGCTGACGATGTGCAGAGCATCTACCTTGCTGGCGCATTCGGCAACTATGTCCAGATCGACAGCGCCATCGGTATCGGGCTGATAGAAGCTCCAAAAACATGCATTCACGCGGCAGGCAATGCGGCTCTGCGTGGCGCCAAGGCATTGCTGCTATCGAAGGAAGAGTCGGCCCTGCCTGAGATCGCACATGTGAGTCTTGCCGCAGAGCCCAACTTTCAGGATGAATTTGTGAATTGCATGACCTTTCCTCGGATGAAACATATCCCAGAAGCGCATTGAGGGTTTAGGCCCCCAATGGCAGTCTCACCTTGTCATCCGTTGAACTCGTGGACCGCATCGATCATGGCTACGATATTAGCCAGGGGCGTCTTCGCTTGTACGTTGTGAATTGTGTTGAAGACGAATCCCCCACCCAGTGCGAAGATCTCACATCTACGCAGAACCTGTTCCCGAACCTCTGCCGGGGTCCCAAATGGAAGCACATGTTGTGTGTCCACCCCGCCACCCCAGAAGACGAGATGATCACCAAACTTCGCCTTCAGTTCCACCGGCTCCATGCCAGTCGCGGAACACTGGACCGGGTTGAGGATGTCGATTCCGGCTTCGATAAAGCCAGGCAGGAATTTTGAAACCGCGCCGCAGGAATGTTTGAAGACCTTCCAGGGCGTGTGCGAATGAATCCAGTCACAAACCTGCTTGTAGTATGGGAAATACAGGTTGTTGAATGTTTTCACGGAACAGAAAGCTGACGTCTGTGTGCCGAAATCCGTCCCGCAAAGGAAGATCACATTCACGGTGTCGCCAACCACAGCATAAATGCGCTCAAGATTCTGGATTGCGACTTCACATTGGCGTTCAAAGACTTTGTGAATGTATTCCTGACGGCTGCTGGTTGAGACATACCACTCTGCAATATCGCGGATGCCTTTGGGATGTTTCAGGAATGGCGCTGGAACCATCGCAATATCACCGAATGCAGTACCACCGAATGTGGCGGCTACGGCCCGACCTGTCGCCGCCGCTTCCTGCGTCGCACGCGTAAGGTAGTCGAGATCTTCTTGGGTAACGGGTTTAAATTCTTCTGTATTGTCTTCCGGATTCAACCTCTCTTCATGCAGCGGCTCTTGCCGAATGATGGAATCAAAAAAATGACCCCCACTTGGCATACGCCCGCTTGGCGGCACCGTTGTGTCGCCTTCCGGGTAGATCAGCGTGTCGCCACTGACGTCCACCGTCGTTTTGAAATACTCGGGAACCAGGACTTCCAGCCCGTTAAACATCCAGCTCTTCCAGTTCTCTGCCGGAAATCCAAACATCGTGTTCCGAGCGAAGACTCCGACCACATCCAGTCCCATTGCATTCTGCAGATCATCGTCCAGGACCGCCAGCATTTGGAACGGTTCGTGGATGCGGACCGGCCGCTTCTCCAGTCCGTAATAGTCCCGCAACTCAGCCACGCAGCTCGCGTGCACCCCGGTGACCATGGTCCCGCCAAAATCGATTGGGACGCGACCCGGCTGCCTGTGATTCAACGTGGTGATGACCCGGTCGCGGCTTGCAGTGTTGGTTGCTATGGTGCTCATGCCCTTGCCTCGTTCAGCGGGCGTGTTCGCCCATCCATCACTTTAATCCCGCAACCAGAAATGCTGAATCTGTTCCAGCGTCCGGCCCTTGGTCTCCGGCAGCATGCGCAGGATGTAGACAAATCCGGCCACGCATATCAGCGCATACATCCAGAAGACATGCGCAGTCCCGAAGCGGCCATTGAGCAGCGGGAAGCTGTAGGTCAGCAGGAAGCACGCCGACCACAGCGACATGGTGCTGATCGCCATGGCGGTGCCGCGCACCTGGTTGGGAAACAGCTCGGAGAGCACTACCCAGGTGATCGGCGCCAGCGTCATCGCGTAGCAGGCAAGCGCCATGACCACCAGCACCAGCATGTGGATGCCGTGACTGTGCGCCCGAAACAGCGCTCCCAGCACCACATAGATCAGCGCCAGCCCTGCGCAGCCAATCAACATAAGCATGCGCCGCCCCAGTTTCTCCACGGTCGCGATGGCCACAAAGGTGAAGATCACCATCACCGTGCCCGTGATCAGTATGTTCGCCAGCATGCTCGACAGCCCGTAACCGGCCGCCGAGAAGACCTCCTGCGCATAGTTGAAGATCACGTTGATGCCGCACCACTGCTGCAGCGTTGCCAGAATCACGCCCAGCACCAGCACCCGGCGCAAGGGCTTGCGTATCAGTTGGCTCAACTCGGTGCGCGTCTCGTGGCGGCTGTGGTGCAGGCTCTCCTGGATGTCCTCCAGCACACGCGCCGAGTACGCCGCGCCGCCAATGCACGCCAGGTTGCGCTCGGCCTCGGCTATCCGTCCGCGCTGCACTAGCCAGCGCGGACTCTCCGGCACCGTCAGCATGCCCAGGAAGAACACCAGCGACGGGATCGCCGTGGCAGCAAACATGTACCGCCATGCCATGTGCCCGTTCCAGGATGCGGCGATCTCCGCCAGCGTCGCGCTTGCCGGCACGGGCTGCGCAATCAGCCAGTTGGTCAACTGCGCCAGGAAAAGGCCAATCACGATGGTCAATTCATTCAGGCAAACCAGCTTGCCACGAATCTCCGCGGGCGCCGCCTCCGCGATGTACATGGGCGAGAGGCCCGATGCCATGCCGATCGCAAGTCCACCCAGGATGCGCCAGAACACAAAGGCGTCGAAGACATGCGCAGACCCGGTCCCGATCGACGACACCACGAACACCGACGCCGCAATCAGCAGAGCGCGCTTGCGGCCCAGCGCCTCGCTGAGCACGCCGGAGCACAGCGCGCCCGCAAAGCAGCCAATCAGCGCGCAACTCATCGCCCAGCCCGATTGCGTCGCGCTAGCGATGCCGAAGTATGCTTCGTAAAACGGCTTCGCCCCGCCGATCACCACCCAGTCATACCCAAAAAGAAGCCCGCCCAGCGCGGCGATCGAACAGATCCAGTAGAGATGAAAGAGATGGAATGTGCCTTGCTCGAGGTCCATGTCCTGCGCCAGAGAAGTCTTCATGGGTCGTCCCCGTATTGTGTCAAATCGCATGCAGCGTGCGCCAGCACATTCGTGCGCAAGAGATATCTTCCGCAATGTGGAATGGCACCGCGCACGATATTCATGAGGTGTGTGACGCGTCACTGTGGCGCTATGACATTTGAGCTATGCTGAATGCCGTTCGCCGATACACGGTAGTGATGCATGAGCGGAACGAGCAAACTGAGTGAGTGGCTGCTGGACGGCCTGCTGATAACCGACGGCGCCTGGGGAACGCAGTTACAGCAACGCGGTCTGCCCCCCGGCACCACGCCAGATAGCTGGAATCTCACCCATCCCGATCAGGTGGAAGCCGTGGCGCGAGCCTATGCGGAGGCGGGCAGTCAGGTCGTGCTGACCAACACGTTCCGCGCCAATGCCATCGCAATGAAAGACAGTTCCGCGGCCGATCTGGATGCCATCAATCGTGCCGGCGTCGCCATCTCAAAGCGCGCCACAGGGAAGGCCCTGGTGTTTGCCTCCATCGGCCCAACAGGAAAAATTCTGGTATCCGGCGAGGTCAGCAGGGAAGAGATGGAGGCGGCGTTTGCCGCGCAGGCTGCATCGCTTGCAGCAGCAGGCGCGGACGCACTGCTGGTGGAGACCATGAGCGACATCGATGAAGCGCTCCTGGCCCTGGAAGCCGCCCGGCACACTGGGCTGCCAGTCATTGTTTCCTTTGCTTTCGATTCCGGAAAAAACAAGGACCGCACGATGATGGGCGCCACACCGGAAGCTGTGGCCGTGGCGATGGCTGAAGCTGGAGCGGATGCGGTTGGTGCAAATTGCGGCGTTGGCGTGGAACATGTCGTGCCCATCTGCCATAGATTGCGCGCTGCCGCAAATCTCCCGGTCTGGATCAAGCCGAACGCGGGCTTGCCCACAATCGAGGGAACAGCCATCCACTATGGCACGTCAGCGGAATTCTTCGCTTCGCACTACAAGGCCTTGTGCGAGGCGGGTGCCACATTTCTCGGCGGCTGTTGCGGTTCCACACCGGACTTCATTCGCGCACTTGTGGATGCCCGCCGCGCCTGTCCCTCACCAAAATAGCAACCTAATTTGAAATCAGTCAGATAAAGGTACGTTCGACTATCGCGAGGCACAACTGCCAGGCGCTATCCTAACAGTTAAGATTGCGTCTTATTTCGCGCGTGCCTGGTCTAGGATTTAGATCCGTCGTGAAACCAGTCAGATAGAAGTGTATTCGGTTTCGCTGGGCCAGCATTATGCTGACGCTTCTGCTCGTTTTGTTTGTCCGGCCCTTTTGCTCTCGTCGTGATCTGCTCTTAGAGAACCTGTCTGCATGGGGTTACCTGATCTTCGACCGTGCAGCCAACTTCAATCAAGAGGTTGTCCTGGCGTTCATCAAATTTTGGTTTCATGCTCCGTCGGCTGAGGCTACTGCCGCGTTAGTCACAAGCCCTTGCGGTGCGCACTTGGCCTTGCCGCGACAGAAACGAGATTCAGGTATTCATCATATCGATCTCGAGGAAAGCGCCTTATGCGTATATATCCGGTGGAACTTCATTTATGGGATATTTAGCGAATGATGACGCGCCGTGAATTCGCGAAGGTTGGAGCAGCGGCCTTTGCGCTGTCGGCGAGGGCCAACGCCGCAACATGGTTGGACGCAAACCGGCAGTCCACGGCATCAGCCGCACCGCTACCACCTTCACCTTCGCTTCCCCAGGCGCTCATCTTCGACTCCGGAAGACCCGTGGTGAATCGCGCGCAGTGGCCTCGTCGGCGCGTGGAGATTCTGCATACCGCGGCGGCGCAGATGTATGGCGCGGTACCATCCCCCGCCGGCCTTCATTTTGTCGTGCAAGAGAAGAACGGATCTGCCTTCGGCGGCAAAGCACTTCGGCGCCAGGTACAGTTGCATTTCAAGGCTGGGGCCAATGGTCCCACGGCGAATCTGCTGCTATACACGCCGCAGCATATCCCTCATGCTCCCGTCATTGTGGGACTCAACTTCTGGGGTAATCACACTCTTAGTGGGGATCCCGGCGTACTGCTTCCTGCCTCATGGGTCGAGTCAGGTAGGAACATCTTTGCCGATCTCTCGTGCGTAGTGGACCACCGTGCTACACCGGCATGCCGCGGCGTCGACGCTCACCGTTGGCCGGTTGAGCAGTTGATTGAGCGTGGCTACGCGCTATGCACCGTGTATCGCGGGGATATTGATGCGGATCAAGCAGATGAGAGCATTCCCGCCTTGCGCAGTGCATATCCTGAGCTAAGCGCTCGGGGCGACAATTTTGCCGCCATCGGTGCATGGGCCTGGACGCTAAGCCGCATGCTCGACTATCTCGAAACTGACCCGCATATCGATCCGCGACGAGCTACAGTCTTCGGTTGGTCTCGACTGGGCAAGGCGGTTGTGTGGGCCGGCGCGTGCGATTCACGCTTTGCGGCCGTGCTCAGTCAGGAGTCAGGAGCCGGCGGCGCCAAGCTCTTCAGGCGCGGCGTTGGCGAGGACATCCACCGGCTCAATACCGTGTTCCCACACTGGTTCTGCAAGAACTTCCGCAGCTATATCGGCATGGATCGAGAGCTACCGTTTGACCAGCACCTGATCTTGTCGGCCATCGCTCCGCGGCCGCTCTTTGTCGCAAGTGCCGTCGACGACATCCTCTCCGACCCGCCGGGCGAATTCGCCTCCGCCGTTCTCGCCAGCGAGGTTTACCGGTTCCTTGGCGTTACAGGCCTGCCCGCGTCGACCATGCCAGAGCCGGGTTCGCCACTTATCGGCCGCGTCAGCTATCAGATTCGTACCGGCGGCCATGACGTGACGTCATACGACTGGGATCAATACCTGCACTTTCTCGACCTTTATGTCTAACGGCCGAATATCTGCGTCAGGAGATCGCGGGCCTTCCGGAGGTGAACTGGTGATCCGCGAGTATAGGATTGATTGAGTCGACATCTTGAGATCGCCATCACAACTCACGAGACTGGTATCTATCGTAGTTTCTGTTACTTAAACGGATTATTCTCTTGCCTGCGTCCAGCTATTTGGTGGAACTTCAGCCATATGGGGTATTTAACTTCAGCCTTAACCAAACCCCAAAACCAGTTCTGTAACAGGCGCTATCCGGCTGCCCCTTTCGCAAACGCTTTCACGGACCGAACTGCCGGCCTCGGAATTGCGCGCTCCCTTCGCTCCCGAGCGAGGAAGACATCCGCGGGTAATTCAAACCGGGCGCTCAGTCGTCTCAGCTGCTCCAGGGTGAGTTTGCGCCGTCCGGCCAGGAACATAGAAACCGCGCTCTCCGACCCGAATTGTGGAATCAGATCGCGTTGCGTAAGGCCATGCATGCCTCCGAGAACCGAGGTGATTCCGTCTATTGTGGGGAAGTAGTGCGCCGGTTGGCCCAATCCGCTTCCGCAATCCCTCCTATGCTTTTCCAGATTCCGATGGGCCTGTTCTGCGGAGGGACAACGTTCTGATAGATGCAGTCTGCGGTTTCAGTGGCCCTCGGACGATGCCCCCAGCTTGCAGACTGGCGTTTTCCGCTGTGCCTCGCCAGAATTCCATCCGGCACAATTTGCGCTTGGATATTCGTTCCGGCGATCAAACACCGCGCTTTCATCATCGGCCCTCCAACTCAAAGTGGCCCGCATGATGCAGTGTCACGATGTTGCGCGCGCCACCCTCCGCAGGCACTCCCATCGCAGCTGCTCCATTCACGCTGACTGAACCCCCAGGCACCGAAACGCGCGCCTCCACGTCGTCCGGCACATCCACGCTGATCCGCATCCTCGCGCCGTCCTTGCGCGCTTCTACCCTCAGCAGCCCGTGGGGCGTCGGCTCGCCGCCTTTGGCCCATTCGAGATCGATGAGGTCCGGTCGAATGTCGACGGTCTTGAATCCCGCCCCAGTTGCCTGAATCCCCAGTACTTCTTCCATAAGCCACGCCGTCGGGCCAGACGACCAGCCATGTGCCAGGCTCACAAAGTAGCCGCTCCGGTTATCCGACTGCAGCGACGAGTGAAAGTCCTCCCTGTACCAGTCCGGGTCGTACGCCTCCCAGAAACTCGTCGCACCCTCTCGCAGCATCCCACCCCAGTACTTCCGGATCCACCCCAGTGCCTCCTGGCGATGGCCTACCTCCGCCATCGCCCGGATCACGTAGTAGTTATAATACGGCGAGATGATGAGCCCATTCGTGCTCCCGTTGCCCACCCCTGAGAGCACCTTGTCCCAGATCGCTCCATACCGCTCCGGGCCTGCCGCGCCGCCCACCACGGCCGCCGCATTCGTCTGCCATCGCGGCCCAAACGTCCCTGTCTCGGGCGTCAGCAGGAACGTCTCCGCGCCGGTTTTGATCTGCGCGAGCCGCTTCTCATACTGGTTCGCATGGGCCGTATCACCCAGCTCGCGCAGCAGGAACACCGCCTCCTTGTACGCATGATAGAACTCCAGCGTGGTCGCCCGGCGCGTCTCCGGCGTATCGCCGTTCAGCTCCGGAGACCAGTCCACATACAGCCACACCTTGCTCTTGTTCGCGTATACATTCCGTTCGTCGAACTCCTTGTCCGTAAAATCCAGCAGCTCGACCAACCGTGTGTGCTCGCGCTCCAGAAAGGCCTTATCGCCGGTATGCCGGTAAAAGTCAGCGACTCCGGTAAACCAGAACGCCGAGTAGCCGGGAATCCCGTTTACGTGCTGATCCACAGGCTCCGGCCCCATCAGTCGGTCCAGTGTATCTTCCATCAGCGGCCGCTCGCCAAACACGTCCTCAATCACGCGCCCGCTGACGTCCGTGTCCCCCATCCACCGGCCGCGGTCGCGCTTGGAGGCGTCCCAAACCCCATCCTGCATGCACAGGTGTGCGGTATATGCTCCCACCTCCCAGATCCGGTTCAGCAACGGGTCGCTGGACTCGAACGATCCCAGGTACTCGACCGGATAGTAAATGTCATCCACCGCGATCGACTTGAAGCGAATCTTCGCCGCACCGCCCACGAAACGCAGCTTTGCATACCGGAACGCGGTCTTCGGGCTATACCCCGTGCCATGTGGCGCAATCGTCATCTGGTTGACGCCCAGGAACGGCACCTTCATGGTCTCGGAGTCGGACTCGCCCATCTGGACCGTCACCGTCACCGGCGCATCGGAGTCGGAAACGATCTCGACGCGCCCCGTCAACTCGCGCCCGAAGTCCAGCACCACGCTCGGAGCCTCCGCATCGGTAAGCTTCCCGCCTGGCATGTTCACAGCAAACTCTCCGGTGCCCCCGGTCAGGCTGGTCAAGTTGTCGAACGATCCACTTCCTGCAAAGTTCGCGAGCATTCCGCGCGCCGGAATCCGCAGATGCGCCAGAAACCCCGAGATACCGTCATACCCCGGCCAGTCATAAAGCCCCGCATCCGCATTCCACTGAAACAGTTCGATCGAGCTCTCAATCCCGCCCAGGCTCTGCACCGGCTTCCACACCGAGTCATCGAACCCGGCCTGCTCCCATCCATCTATCACCGAAACCGAACTTTTCCAGTCCCTCCCTGTCCGCATCAACGCGGGCGCATCCACGCCGTGAGCAGCCGGCACGATCTTACCCACCAAGACTTGCCCAAACGTCTGTTGCCGCACCAACGCGCTGTTGGCGAACCCAGTCACTCCGCGTCCCCGCACTGCCTCGATCGCAATCACGTTTCGGCCCGTTTGCAGCAGCTTCGCGACCTCCGTCGCAAACACGTGCATCCCGAGCGGGGAGGTCACATCGCTTTCGACCTTCTCCGCCTTCATCCCGTTCAGCCACACCTTCACACGCCGAGGCCCCGCCAGGTAGAGCGTCGCCTCCTTCGGAACCGCACCCACCTGGAACGACGCGCGAAAATAATGCGGCTCCGTTTGCTCCGTCACTTTGGGGAAGGTATAGATCAGCTTCGCATCGGCGCTCGCATTGTTCGCCGTCCAGACGTATTCCTCTTGGAGCGGGGTGTGCCGTTTGCTCTCGAGCATCGGGGCACTCACCGAACGCGTCGGGTCCAGCGGCGAGATCTGGTTCATCGTCTGTTCCTGCGTCAACGGCAGGTCCTGCCCCCACGCCATCCCTGCCACCACCACCACCGCCATCACTCCCGCTAACTTTGCTTTCATCGCAATCCGCTCTTTCCCCATTGGAATAGGTCCCCTTATACGCATTTCAAGGAGCGTGGGCAACGCCGTCGCGACCCTCAACAGCAGTGTGGCGAATAGTCGGATCATCCTTCACCACAAACCGGTGCATCCCCGCTCCAACCGTCTCACGCCGCCCGTCCGGCAGCTCCACGGTCGCCTCCACCGGCACCGTCACCTCAAACGCCACCTGATCCCCCTTCCTCTTCCAGTCACTCTCTACCTTCCCCAGCCGCGAATCAAACCCGCACTTCACCCAGGCCACATCCGCAACCACTCTCGGCCGCAGAACAATTCGCTCGGCCCCCGTCTTCGACAGATCCACCCCAATCCCCCCCAGCCCGCGATAAAACCACTCCTCCGCGGCCCCGAGCATGAAGTGATCCTGGCTGCTCTTCGGGTTCGCATCCCACGCTTCGGTCAGCGAGGTCGCGCCCGCCGCCAGTTGCGACCCATAGCTCGGAGGGTCCTTCCGCATCATCATCGCCATCACCACGTCATCGCGCCCAGCTGCCATCAGCGCTCGCAGCAGGTACGGATACCCCACCTCTCCCGTCGTCACATGACCCTGATGCGCATGGATGTCCTCGATCACATGCGCCAGCACTCTTGGGCGCCGCTCCTCCGGCACAATCCCCAGCGCCAGAGGCATCGCATTCGCCGTCTGGCTTCCTGTGTCGTACCACCCATGCTCCGGATCCCAGAAACGCTGGTTGAACGCCTCCGCCTCCCGCCGCGCCATCGCCTCATACCCCGCCGCATCGGCCGCAAAACCCAGCAACCGCGCAATCTGCCCCATCGCCGCAGCATCCTCGTAAAGCATCAGCGTCCCCGTCACTCCCAGCGTCGTATTCTTCTCAAACCCTGGCCCTCCCGGTCCGATGTCGTACCAGTCCCCTAAACCGTAAGCCACAATCCCATCCTTCGCCGTGCCTTCCAGATAAGCCACATACCGCTGCATCACCGGATAGCTTCGTTTCAGCTCCGCAGTATCCCCATAGAACCGGAACGCTGCCCATTGCCCCAGCACCGCGGCGCTTCCCCACTCAGGTGAGTTGTCATAGATCGCGTACTTCGGCCCGAACTTCGTATACTGCGGCGCAATCGTCGGGACCATTCCATCCGTACCCTGCGCATCCTCGATATTCCGCTCCGTCGCCTCGTACAGCCCCTCCAGATCTTCGTTGAACATCAGCCCCGCCGCCACCAGATGCGTCTCTTCCAGCCACCCCAGCTTCTCCCGGTGAGGACAGTCGGTGAACAGGCTCACCTCGTTGTTCCGCATCGCATTCACAATCAATCCATGAATGCGGTTCAGCAACTCGTTCGAACTCGCAAAGCTCCCCACTCCCTTCGACCCCGAACTCCACGCCACTCCGCGCATCTCATCCAGCTTCCCCGAGGCCCCGTCCACCCACTCCGCCTGCACATATCGGAACCCGTAATAGCCAAATCGCGGCTCCCAGCTCTCCCCACCGTCGCCGCCCGCCAGCGTGTACGTCCACCACATCGGTCCGCCAGAGCTGGCCTGTGACACCGACCCATCTGGATTGAGCAACTCGCCAGGCGTCAGCCGCAGCGCCGCTCCTCGCGGCCCGCGCACCTTCACCCGGATCACCCCAGCAAAATTCTGCCCCAGGTCGTACACCACCCGCCCCTGCCCCGCGTCCGTCGTCTTTACCGGCACATAAACTTCACGCTCTTCCACCTCCGGAGCCAACGCCGGCAGCAGGCGCCCCCCCGGCCCCTGAACCACCGCCGCAGCAACCCAACCCCCGTCCCTAAACCCGGTCCGGTCCCACCCCCGCTCCTCTATCCGCCCGTCGTAGTCCTCCCCGCCATATGCCGAACTGAATACCACCGGCCCGCGCGCCACCCGCCATCCCGCGTCCGTCCCTACGACCTCTTTTCGCCCATCGGAATAGGTCAGCTGAAGCTCCGCAATTAGCTTCGGCGCCCCAAAGCTCCCTTCGAACTTCGTATACCGTGCCTTGTCGTTTGCCAGCACGCTGCGTTGCACGTTGTACATGCCATTCCCCAGCATCACGCCCAACGCGTGGCTCCCAGGCGACATCGCTCCGGTCATGTCATAGCTCTCATACGCCACCGTCTTGCGGTAGTCCGTCCAGGCCTGGTGCAGCCCAGGCCTTCCCACCGCGTGCCCATCCAGCCGCGCCTCGAACTGCCCCAGCCCCGCAATCCGCAACTCGGCCCGCGTCACCTTGCTCCTCACCACAAACTCCCGCCGGAACACCGGCATCGGCCGGCTCCCGTCCGTCTCCGCCCCATCCCGCGACGTGCTCCACGGCGCCCCGATCCACCGTCCCGTCCACCCCTCCTGCGCGCCACCCTGCGCCCAGCCCGAGCCGATTAACCCGACCACTACCCAAACTGCCGACAGCAACCGTATCTTCATGCCTATCAAGCTACCCCGTCCTCTGCTAACTTGTCGCCGTGGAGAATTCCACGTTTTAGGCCTCGCCGCGCTCGTCTTCTTCGCGACCTCGCCGCACGCCTAGCCGGACTGCTCCGCCAACATCGTTCGGCATCATCCTTCAGGGCGGCATCGCGCGGCGTGGAGTTGCGGAGCAGCATTCGGACGAAAGCAATCCCGGTAGATCTGGACGCAGTCCGCTTCCGTCACAGGCTGCGGATTGTTTCGCAGCAGGCGAGTTACGGTCATCGCGGAGGCTGCCAGCGCAGGGATGTCGTCCGGCTTGACCCCGTAGGCGCCGAGGTGAGAGTCGAGGCCGCAATCTTTCGTTAGTTGCTCAATTGCCCGCGCTCCCGCAAGGGCCGTCTCCAAGCTGTCGGGGCGATCGGCTACTCCGAGAGCCCGCGCGACTGCGGCATGCCGTTCGGGAGTTGCTTCTGCGTTGAACCGGAAGACATGCGGCTGGACCAGCGCGACTGAAAGGCCGTGCGCGATGTGGTACTCCGCGCCCAAGGGATAGGCGAGGGCGTGACCGGCCGCAGTATTCACCGGTCCGAGACAGAGACCACCGTAGAGACCCGCGAGGGACATACCTTCGCGGGCTTCCATATCGGCTGGAGATTGGACGGCCCGCAACAGGAAGCGCCCGCACAGAGCAATCCCTTCCAGCGCATAGAGATCGACCAGTGGATGAGCGAACTTATTCGTGTAGGCTTCGACGCAGTGGGCGAGCGCATCCAGACCCGTCGCCGCTGTGACTGCCGTGGGCACACTAATGGTCAACTCGGGATCGATGAACGTCGCGTCCGGGACAAGGTGCGGGCTGATTACCGCTTTCTTCAGCTTGGCGGATTCATCCAGCAGGATCGCATTCGGCGAGACTTCACTTCCGGTTCCGGATGTTGTCGGCATGCAAACGAGATGACATGCCCGTCCATGGAGCAGACCAATCCCGAACGTCTCGTTGATGGACTGGCTTCCATTGACGAACGCGGCTACCAGTTTGGCCACGTCCAGGACACTGCCACCGCCGAGTCCCAGGATGCACGTGGCACCGGCCCGCCTGGCCCGCTCGGTTACTGCTTCGAAGTCGGCGATGGTGGGCTCGCCTTCAATTCCGGCTTCGACTGAAGCGGAGACACCCGCGCGACCGAGCTCGGTTTGAAGGGAAGAGGCCGTCGAGGCCAGCGGGCCACTCGTGAGAATGAAGAGATGCGCCGGTGCAAGGCTTTTGAGATAGGCGAGACATTCGGCCAGGCAGCCGCAGCCGAAGACAAGGCGCTGGGGTTGAAAGAAAGTTAGAGTTCGCATGATCGAGCGCTGCCCGGTCGGCATTGGTTCCCTCCACTCTTGTATGGTCCATTTATGCGTGGCGCAGAACATTCCAACCAAGGTAGTTTCCCAGCCCTTCCGTTACTGCCGCGGCACAATGCGCGCCGGTCATGGCTGCGTGGTGTTCGAATCCGTTGCGGCAGATATACCGCATCAGATCGGGAAGCTGCGGGATCTGCACTACAGCCTTGGTTCCGAAGGTGTCGAGAGGATCGTCGGTGAAGTTACCCTCGCCAACATAGGCGCGAATGCTTCCGGTGAGATCGTCCGTACCGATGCGGCCGAAGGTCACCGGCCCCGCCGGGGTGCGGCCGGCCAGAGCGCCAACTGTGTTTGCCTCCCCCAGCACCGTTCCAAGAATTGGAGCGGTGCCGATTCGGATATCGGGCAGAAAGTCCTTCGCCCAGTTGCCGCAGTGGAAGAAGACACATTTGTTTTCGTCGCTTCCATAGTTGTTGTTCCAGTCCACGAGCGCGCTCGGCCTTCCACTCGCGAGTTGCAGGGCATACATGCTGATGACTCCAGCAATGTCCACTTCGCAGGCGCTCGGCATCATTTGCTCGCTCATCATGCTCATAATTGTGCAGACGTTGACGTGATAGTTCTTTTGCATACTGCTCCAGCACTGGATCGCCGTCGCCTGAAGTCCCAGGTCGTTCATCCATTCATCGGTCACGAGGGCGAACTTTGCCATGCGCAACAGGCTGTCTTCGGGCGCAGCCGAGCTATCGGCATAGGCTCGAATCAGTTCGATCCGCTGCTTCACGCGCGGGTCGGAGTCTTCGATTGCGGCGGCCCTTCCAAATACCTCGGACAGGTCGATGGTGTTAACGCTGATTCCTGCCGCTTCCAGCAACTTTTCACTGTACCGCGTGGTGTTGAACGCGTTTGGTCTGGCACCAACGGCGCCTATTCGGACCCGTCGAAGTCCCTTGACTACGCGGCACGTCGACAGAAACTCGAGGAGGTCTTCCTTGAAGCGCTCTGACCTGATCGCAACTGTGTGATCCCGTGTCAGTGAGAACTTCATTCCGTATTGGCGCAGGTTGTTGCAGACCGAAATCTTTCCGCAGAAGGCATCGCGCCGCCGTTCCAGGCCGAACTGATCGAGGTCATCCGGGCAAGCCTGTACAAGAATCGGACAGGTCAACTCACTCAGCCGCAGCGAATCGGCAATACCCTTTTCGTCGCCGAAGTTAGGCAGGCAGACGAGCACACCATCGATGCACTGTTTCTGCGAGCTCAACATCTGCCCGCAAAGGACGGCGTCCTGCCACGTTTCCACTGCGCCACGCTTGGTCTGCTCCGGGGTCAATGCAATCATTTCGATGCCTAATTCCGATAGCACCTGTGTCAAATCGCGGCGCGCTTCCGAGACGAGCCCGTCGGAAAAAAAGTCCCGGTTTCCGAAGATCACACCCAGTGTCATGCCCTTTATTCCAGCCATCGCCTACTCCTTATTGAATCCGCTCAAAATTCCGATAAGCGCCGGCATTTGCCTTCGTCACCAATTCGCATGGGATGATTTGCAACTCCGGCTTGCCAGTTGTGCCTGTCTTGATCATCTGATCCGCCTCGTCCATGGCTAGGCGGGAGATCAGAACCGCAGGTTGTAGTGTGGTTGCCTCCAGTTCCCCGGAACTGATTGCGGCGATGGCATCGGGGCTGCCGTCGAAGCCGACGATTACGATCCCCTTCAGCCCCGCGCTCTTCACGGCAGCGGCAGCACCCAGCGCCATGGTGTCGTTTCCGGCGATGATTCCGAAGATCTCCCCGTGCGCCTGCAACATGGTTTCGGTCTTTGAAAACGCTTCAGCCTGGCTCCAGTTCGCACTCTGGGCGGATACCATCTTCATCCGTGGAAGCGTATCGAGCACGGCGTGAAAACCCTTGGTCCTGACCCTGGCATTTGTGTCACTCTCGCGGCCGAGCAGTTCGACGTAATCGCCCTTGCGGCCGAGCGCGCGCGCAAATTCAGCAGCCACCAACTGTGCGCCTTGATCGTTATCGCTGAGAATCTGCGCCTTCGCAAGCCCGGTGACGTTGATGGCTCGGTCGATGAGGAAGCACTTGATGCCTGCCCTGGCCGCACGGCGGACAGCCGAAACGGAAGAGTCAGCGCCCGCATTGTCCAGAATAAGAACGGCTGCATTGCTGGCGATGGCCGCATCGACAAGATTGTCCTGCCGGTAGGCATCGTCATTGTGGGCATCGACGCGAACGCGATATCCGAGTTCCAACGCGCGTGCTGCCGCAGCATCGGCCTCGGCTTTGAAAAATGGATTGTCCTGCGAGGGCACAAGGACCACGACAAGAAGCCGACGGTCCGGCGCGCGGCATCCAGCCAGCATTGCCAGCGAGCAGGCCAGCGGTATGAAGTGTGTAAACCTCAAATCTTTACCTTTCCCAGGCTGGCGCGGCTGATCAGCAGAGCCGGCATCAGCCGCGTCTGCAAGCGTAGCTGGAGCTGGTCCACCGTGACCGCAAGTACGATCACGACGCCCTTGATCACAATCTGCCAGAACTCCGAGACGCCCATCATTACGAGGCCATCGGCCAGGACGCCGATGACGAATGCTCCAATGAGCGATCCACCGATGGAGCCGCGGCCACCCATCAGCGATGTGCCCCCCAGGACGACTGCGGCAATTGCATTCAACTCGAAGCTTTCGCCGGTGGCGGGGTGAGCCGATTCCAACTGCGACGCAATCACCAGCCCTACCAGCCCGGCGCAGAGGCTGGAGAAGACATAGGTGATGATCCGGACGCGCTCCACTTGGATGCCCGATAGCCGCGCTGCGCGCTCGTTGCCGCCAACCGCGTAAACGTGGCGCCCGAATGGCGTGCGCCGCGCGATCAGTGCGGTGATTGCGGCGATGAGCGCCATCATCCATACTGGCGACGGGATTCCAAACAGGAAGCTCTGCCCGATCCGTAAAAATCCGGAGTTCTGTCCCGTGCTGCCCCCAAGATTCGGAAACGCAGCACCGTGCGACAGCAACAGAGCCGCTCCACGGGCGATGTACAGCGTGCCCAGAGTAGCAATAAAGGGCGCTACCCCAAGGCGCGTGACCATCACTCCATTCAGCAGGCCGACCAGGCAACTGACGAGCAGGGCAATGAGAACGGCTACGGCAGCGCCGGACGCGTGGCCGTAAAACCCAACCGTCAGAAGACCGCCGGCCACCATGCCGGAGAGTCCTGCCACCGATCCCACGGACAGGTCGATGCCGCCGGCGAGCACAACGAAGGTCATCCCCACCGCCAGCAATGCACTGATGGCCACATGCTTGGCGAGGATCGAGAGATTGTTTGCCGTCAGGAAGTTCGGCGTCAGCACGGAGAACAGGATCAGCAATGCCACCAGAACCAGCACTGCACGCAACTTGAGCAGAAGGAGCACCGCATCAGCCCACCCTATCTTCCTCATGCCTGTGCCTCCAGGGCGGGACTCGCCGCCGCGAACAGGGCTTCATCTGTGAGCGCAGCGGCTGCGAATTCTGCCGAGATGCTTCCGCGTGCCATCACCAGCACGCGGTCCGCGAGCAAATGCGTCTCTTCCATCTCCGATGAGGTGAACAGAATGCTCAGCCCCTTTTCGGCGAGCTCGCGCAATACGGCATAGATGTCTGCCTTCGCTCTCACATCCACGCCACGAGTAGGTTCATCCAGCAACAGAACGAACGGGCGCCGCATGAGACACCGTGCTAACACTACTTTTTGCTGGTTTCCCCCACTCAATGTAGTGACAGGAAGTTCCAGGTCAAAAGCGGAAATCTGTACCTGTGCCGCTGATTCCTTCGCCCTAGCGGCCTCATCGCCTCGCGCGAGGAAGCCGTGCCGCGAGAACTCCGTCAGCGAAGCAAGGCTAATGTTTTCGCGTATGGAGAGGTCCGGGACGAGGCCGTCCTTCTGCCTGTCCTCCGGCGCCAGCGTGATTCCTGCGCGAATCGTTGTGGCTACGTTATCGAGGGTCACGCGATTGCCGCACAGCTTGACTACGCCGGTTTCGGGCTTTCGAAGTCCCGCCAGAGCCTCCATTAACTCCGTGCGCCCACTTCCAAGCAGGCCGTAGATGCCTACCACTTCGCCTTTTCCAATCGAAAAACTTACTCCGTTGACGGCGGGACGCCCTTGCTGGTGCGAGCTTAGATTCGCGACTTCAAGCACAGGTTCGGTGGGCTGCAATCGAATGCGGGTTGCAACTGCCGCGCCTGGACTTCGACCGCTCATGCGTTCCACAATCCAGGTGCGATCGACCTGACCGCGTTTCCCTTCGCCAACAACCCGGCCATCCCGCAGCACGGTGAAGTAGTCTCCTAGATACAACAGCTCATGCAAACGATGCGAGATGTAGATGATAGCGACGCCACGCGATTTCAAGTCCTCGATCACGCGAAAGAGCACAGAAGACTCAGCCGAACTGAGCGCGGAGGTTGGCTCATCGAGAATGAGAATCTTCGCCTGGTGCGCCAGGGAGCGAGCCAATTCCACCAACTGCCTACAGCCGAGGGAGAGCTTGTCCGCAGGGAACTGCATCGCCTGAACATCCATCGGCATGCCGATATTACTGAGAGCACGACCGCTCCGCTCTTCCTCATTTACCTGGTCGACCAGAATTCCGGCATGCACCAGTTCGCGTCCGGCAAAGATGTTTTCTGCCACATTCAGGTTGTCGAGTACGGAGAGCTCCTGGTGAACGATTTCGATTCCTGCTGCGGCTGCATCTCGAGGAGAGCGGAGATGGAGGACATGACCGTCCATCACAATCTCTCCCGCGGAAGCCTGTTCAGCTCCAGCGAGCAGGCGCATCAGGGTGGACTTGCCCGCGCCGTTCTCGCCGATCAGGACATTCACTGCACAGCGCCGTACGCGGAACGTAACGTCCTTCAAGGCAATCTGCGCGCCGTACATCTTGGTCATGCCCAGTGCTTCGAGGACAATCTGAGGACTGCTGTCCTGAGGCGTCGCGGTCATGGCTGAGTCTCCTGAAGGCGTGCCCGCCGCACTGCGAGCTTCCAACCAAGGTAGCGATTTTCGCGTTCTCCCGATTGCATCCGCGGAGAAAAGATCATGGTCTCCGACGGCAACGCCGCCAGATCCGCATGGGAGTGCCACCAACCGAGCGTCAGGCCGCCCAGCGTGGCCGCTCCCAGCGCAGAGAGATCTTCAAGCCCCGAGCGCACAACGGGCCGCCCGAGAATGTCAGCCTGGAATTGCATGAGCCAATCGTTACGCGTGGCTCCGCCGTCCGCGCGCAAGACAGGCAACTCACAGTGCGACTCATCCACCATTGCATCAAAGACGTCTCGTACTTGGAATGCAATTGCCTCAATCGCGGCGTGTGCAAGATGCGCAGCCCGGGTGGTACGGCCCAGGCCAGTTATGGTTCCACGGGCACGATTGTCCCAGTGGGGTGCGCCGAGGCCAACCATCGCCGGCACAAAGAATATTCCATCGCTGTCGCGGACACCTGCCGCGAGTTTCGCAGCGTCCTCTACGGGATCTCCGAGGCCCAGGAACTCGCCCACCCATTGCACGGCAGCCCCAGCCATCGAGATGTTGCCTTCCAGCGCGTATTGAACGCCAACTCCCGACAAGCCCCAGGCAATCGTGGTCGCGAGTTTCGATTGCCCGATTGTCCGGGGAAGATCGGGTAGCAAGGTCATCAGAGAGGAGCCGGTCCCATAGGTTGCCTTCACCGTTCCGGCAACAAAGCAGCCCTGTCCCGCCATGGCAGCGTGCGAATCGCCGATCGCGCTGACCAGCGGCACGTTGCGGAGTTCATCCAGACCGGAGCACTCTCCGAACAGATTGCTTGACGCTCTTACCGCAGGTAACGCCGCGCGAGGTATCTCAAACAGCGCAAGCAGTTGGTCATCCCACTCAGCAGTTCTTAGATTGAGCAATTGTGTACGCGAAGCATTGGACACATCGCAGGCATGGATGGCGCCGTTGGTCAACTTCCAGATCAGCCAACTGTCGACGGTGCCAAAACAAACCTCGCCGGCGTGTGCCTGCTCGCGCAGTCCAGGCACCTTCTCAAGTAGCCACCGCATCTTGCTCGCGGAGAAAAGTGGGTCGATGCCAAGGCCGGTGCGTTCCCGCAGCATCGACTCGTGGCTCTGCGCCTTCAACTCGTCGCAGATAGCTGCCGACCTCCGACACTGCCATAGGATGGCGGGCGCGAGAGGGACGCTTGTAGCGCGATGCCATGCCACGATCGTCTCGCGCTGGTTGGAGATGGCTACGCCGGCTACGCTCGACCCGCGCTCTGTGGTCCAGGTAAGACACTGGGCGACCGCGTTCACGACGCTTTCCCAGAGCTCGATGGCATCTTGCTCTACCCAGCCGGGTTGAGGGCTCCGAATGCTTACTGGGACTGAAGCGCGAAACGCGGGCTGCCCATCCCGCCCAACCAGCAGGGCCTTGGTGTTGGTTGTGCCCTGATCGATGGCCAGCACGAATTCGCCGCTCATCCCATCGCCGCCTTGTTCAGCAGTTCGACCGCGGCCTTCTCAATGCCGCTAGCGGTAAGACCGAAGTGTTCCAGCAGAAATTCCACGCTGCCGGTGGGCGCGAAAACCCCAGGAACGCCCATCCGCTTCACCAGGGTGGGATGTTCGTCGGCGATGATCTCCGCAACGGCGCCGCCGAGTCCTCCGTAGACTGACGCCTCCTCGATCGTGACAATTCCGCGAGTCTCGCGTGCAGCGGCGATTACAGCTTCGCGATCCATCGGAGCCATGCTGGACATGTTCAGCACGCGCGCTCCAATTCTGCGTTCATGCAGCTTCTCCGCCGCCTGAAGAGCGCGCGCAACAAGCACGCCATTTGCCAGCAGAGCGATATCGTCTCCTTCGCGCAATGTGACAGCTTTGCCGGGCTCGAAGACAAAATCGCCGGACAGAAGTTTTGGCACCGGCATGCGGCTCAGCCGGACGAAGACGGGACCCACATAATCCCTGGCCCACAGCATGACTGCGCGCGTCTCTATGGGATCCGCCGGCACCACCACCATCAGGTTCGGGATCACCCGCGTCCATGCGAGGTCCTCGATGGAGTGATGGGTTGGGCCGAGTTCCCCGTAGGCCATGCCACTCGACATGCCGCACAGTTTCACGTTGTTCTTCGCATAACCGAGGTCAACCTTCACCTGCTCCATGGCCCGAGCCGTCAGAAAACAGGAAGCGCCACAACAAAATGGGATCATGCCCGCGCTTGCCAGTCCGGCACTTGTGCCAACCATGTTCTGCTCGGCGATTCCGACATTTACGAAGCGATCGGGGAATTTTTCACGAAACCCCTTCAATTTTGTCGAGCTTACGGAGTCGTTCACAACCGCGCACACGCGCCTGTCGGCCGCCGCCATCTCCTCCAGAGTGGATACGAACGCGTTGCGACAATCGAATAGGTCTGCGCTGGTGGCGACTTCGACACTCATAGTTCTTCCTTCGCCAACTCGTCCAGAGCTTGCGCCAGTTGGGCGTCCGTTGGAACTCCGTGGTGCCATGCTGGATTGTTTTCCATGAAGGACACTCCGTGTCCCTTGATGGTGTTGGCGATAACGCATGTTGGCTTACCTGGCAGCGCGGGTCCGGAAAGCGCCCGCAGCAGCTCACCATGATTGTGTCCGTTCACCTCGATCACATGCCACCCGAATGCGCGCCATTTCTCGCCTAGAGGATTCATGTTGATGGTGCTTTCGGTGAAGTCTCCCTGCTGGATGCGGTTACGGTCGACAATCAGGACGAGATTGTCGAGTTTGTACTGCGCAGCGCACAGTGCCGCCTCCCAGTTGCTTCCTTCCTGCAACTCGCCGTCTCCCGTGAGCACGAAAGTCCGCCATGCGGCACGCTGCATCTTCGCCGCCAGCGCGCACCCCGTGGCAATCGGCAGCCCGTGACCAAGCGGCCCGGTATTGGCTTCAACTCCTGCCACCTTGTTGCGGTCCGGGTGACCGTTGAGCAAGGAGAGCGGATCCATGTATGTTGCCAGCGCGGCCTCTTCGAGCATTCCGGCAGCGGCGAGGGTTGCGTACAGCGCGGCGGAGGAATGCCCTTTGCTCATGACAAAGCGATCGCGGTTCGGCCACGCAGGGTTCCGCGGATCGATCTTCATCACCGACAGATACAGCGTCACCAATACGTCGGTGGAGGAAAAATCTCCGCCAGGATGGCCGAGTTTTGCATGATGAACCATGCGCAGAGCGTTCCTACGCACAGCGATGGAGGCCTGGCGCAGGCGGCGCTCAAGGCCCGGTATCTCTTCTGTGTTAGTGGCACTCATTCGCTGATTGACGACTCCCGAAACGATAGGACGCTTCTATCGCTACCTTTGTACACGACAGCGATCCCGAATGGACAGAACAACTCGCACTGCTTGCCGCAATGAACGCCGCTGGCCAAGAGTTTTCTGCTGCCTGCACGGATGATGCTGGACGTTGTTGCTCGCTGCTCGATATCTTGTATCGTCGGGAGGTCAGTGGCAGTCGATGTACTGGGTTTGGACAGAGGGGAAACTGAGCCATGAGTTTGATGAATCGCCGCGAAATGCTGAAGCTTGGGTCTACGGGTTCGCTCGCCATTCTTACGGCCGGGGTTAGCGGGGCCGTCAGCGGAGGCGCGGAAGCAGCTCACGCCGCAGTGCCTCAGTGGGAGACGTTTGAACTCGTCCTGTCTGGTCCCTCGTCCGGCAACCCGTTTACTGAAGTCGACTTGACGGCGACGTTTTCGCTTGGACATCGTACCGTGACCGTCGACGGTTTCTACGATGGCGCAGGCAAATACAAAGTACGCTTTATGCCGGACACCACAGGCGATTGGACGTACACCACAAGCAGCAATGTGCCGGAGCTTTCAGGCAAAACGGGTAGATTCCCCTGCGTGGCGGCGCTTGCCGGCGCCCACGGGCCAGTGCGAGTGCGCAACACGCACCATTTTGCCTACGCCGATGGCACTCCTTTTTCCCCATTTGGAACGACCTGCTATGCCTGGATGCATCAAGGGGATGACCTTCAGCAGCAGACGCTTGAATCACTGCGGATGGGGCCGTTCAACAAGATTCGCATGTGCGTTTTTCCCAAGAGCTATCAGTACAACCACAACGAGCCGCCGTTCTACTCTTTCGAACGAAACCTATCCGGCGAGCACGATTTCACGCGGCCAAACCCCGCATTCTTCGCGCACGTCGAACAGCGTATTGCCGATCTGCGTGCTATTGGGATTGAGGCGGACTTGATTCTGTTTCACCCGTACGACCGTTGGGGATACTCGACAATGTCAGCGGAATCAGATGATCGCTACCTGCGCTATGTGCTGGCGCGAATGTCCGCATATCGGAACATCTGGTGGTCGCTGGCGAACGAATTCGATCTGATGAAGACGAAGTCGACACAGGACTTCGACCGCTTCTTTCACATTGTGGAACAGCACGATCCTGTGGGACATCTGCGCTCGGTTCACTATTCGCATGTGCAGTATGACTATTCGCATCCCTGGGTCACGCACGCCAGCCTGCAGACCTCTAACTTTGAGGCGGCCGCCGGATGGCTCAACGCTTGGCAGAAGCCGATCTGTTACGACGAGGTGATGTACGAGGGCAATCTCAACAGCCGATGGGGGAATCTCTCTGGCGAAGAGATGACGCGACGGTTTTGGCTGGGAATCGTCGCCGGCTGCTACGTAACGCACGGGGAGACGTATCTCGATCCGAGCCTGCCGCTGGATGAGAATACGACGCCCACTCTGTGGTGGTCCCATGGCGGCAAACTGCACGGAACCAGTCCGGCGCGTATTGCCTTCCTGCGCAAGCTGGTGGAAGAAACTGCTTCCGAAATGGGCAAGGATGCAAAACGCACTGGCTTTGAGGCCCAGCCAGCAGCCTATTACTTGAACGCTTCCACTGTGGACGCAACCGGCAAAGTGACGGAAGAAATACTCTACTTCATGGATTTTCATCAGCCTATTTACTATGAGTTTCCGCTGCCGGAGGGAAGATTTGCGGCAGAACTGATCGATCCCTGGGAGATGGAGGTAAGTGTGCTGCCCGGAGTGTTCGAGGGGAAGACGAAGCTGACACTCACGGGACGGCCTTACCAGGCGGTGCGGTTTCGACGACTGAGGGCAGGCTGAGCGGATTTTAGTGTTGGCGCCTCGCGTCTGCAATTGTGACCGAAAATGGACCCAGAGTTTGCTGTCGACCATGAAGCTGTTCCGGCTTCGCAGTGGAGTGGCTTGGATCGACTGTCCAGGAAGTGCCGCCGTCAAATTCCTCAGGTAATTCTGCCTTAAGGGTTCGATTGCGCTTGTTGACGAGCAGTAAGTGGTGGCCGCCCACATCCTCAAAGGCTAGGGCATCCATGTTTTTTGCGATCAGTTTGGTCTCCACCAAGGTCGCATCTGCACGAAGATGATCGTGAAGCAGGCGCAACACTTCGAATCGTGCGTTCGGAGCGCCGGTCGTCCAGTCCAACATGGTCACGCTGGGAAACTGCGAAGGGAATCCGACCAGCTGCGATTCGCCGACGATGTCGATGCCGAGCTTTGCCGTCTCCAAATAAATGTAGGCGTAGAGTGCGCCTGATGCATTCCAATAGATCGCGGGGATCGAGGGGCCGGGATCATTCGGCGTGTCGGGATGCCAGTCGGTCGGCAGGATGGAACCGACCTCGTCGAGAGTCGTCCGCGTCTCGGGGGAGAGGCGCTTGCGAATGTTCTCGATGTACCTCACGGCCACAAGGAATTTGTCCGCCTGGTCGAAGAAGCTGTACTGCCAGTTATCGGGCGTCTGCTCCTTCGTGGGTGAAGCGTAGAAATGATAGGAGATCATGTCGAGCGGAATGCCGGACTTGTGATTTCTATGATCGAGGAAGTACTCCATCATCTCCGGATTTCGCTCCGGAAAGGCGAGTGCGAGGCCGACAAACTTCATTGCGGGATCGATCTGGTGCAGCTCGCCAACGATGGCATCATAGCTTGCCGTGTACTGCTCCGGAGTCGGCTGATGCTCCACGTCGATCTCGTTGAAGACCTCCCAGTAGGGAATCTTATAGTGATAGCCGGATTCGTGGCGGACACCAAGTTCATCGGTGAAGCCGCCCTGCGTGTACCAGCGGATGAGACGCGAGTAGTATCCAGCCAACTCGCGACATGTAAGGTCGCGCAGCTGCTTGCCTTGGGTGTAATCCCAATAGACGCGATCAGGGTCTGTTGGTACTGTTACCGGTGTCTTCGCATGGTACATCCACGCGGGAATAGTACTGAAGTTCAGGATTCGATCATGGCCCTCGGTTGCGTTCAGAAAGTCAATGGTGAGCGGGTCAATCAGCGAGAAGTCCCAGGAGGTTTTGTCTTTGGTTGGTGGCTCAAGCTCGGCGACCGCCAGGCGTGGATACGGGTGCCACGGCACGAAACGAACATAGTCGGCGCCAAGACGCTCAAGGTTGGCGAATGCGGCGTCGTGAATCGGCGCGCCGCGCCGCAGGAGGGGATTGACCACTACCTGCAGGGTCGGAGTTGTCTTCAGCGGATTCCGCTCCGCGGTCCAATTCACGGTGATCTTCACCGCGGTATCGGTAGGATGCTGCGCCGTTGCGGTGCCGCTGAGTAGGGCGAGACATCCGATTGTCACCAGCGATTTGAGCATATCTGTTCGCCTTCCCGTCGAAACAGTTCCTCCTTATACGCAACTGGTTTAGAGTTGGCAATGCCGTTGGTTGCAGAGCGATCATGCCAAAGTTCAGCCGATTTCTCACGATCCTCGTTGCCGCCATCGCAATGTTGGCGGCTGCGTGCGCGCAGGAATTGCCAAGTCCGCTCGATCCGACGCGCTCCGTTCCAGCGACTGCGCCGAATCACGTTTCCCTCCCCGAGCAGTACATCTGGACGGAGGGTGATGTCACTGCTCGCCGTCCCGACCACGACAAGTTTCCGTGGAACCGCCCTGATCTTCGCGTGGATCCGCACTACTTCCGCGCCCACTTCAGTGTCCATACGTTGCCTGAGGCCGCAACACTCTACATTGCCGGCCCACGCGAGGCGCATGTCTTCCTCAACGGGCATCGACTCGATGACTTTTACCTCAACACAGACGCGCCCATCGGCTTTCACGTCTTTCATACTTCCGCTACGGGCGCTCTGCGAGTCGGAGAGAACGTTCTCGCTATAGAGGCTGTTCGCGGACGAGGCGAGGTTAGCGGGACGAGTTCGCAGGCCACCCAACAACTTGCCTATGGAGAGGTGCTCGCCGTGAAGATCGTGTCGGCTCGCTTCGGGATGGAGGCGCCGGCCCTCGTAATTTCTGACACAAACTGGCGCTCGATTGCAGGCTCGACCGGTATGTCACCCAATCACTGGTCGGAACCGGGCTCCGACGACTCATCGTGGCAGCCCGTCGAGTCGCTTGGTCCCCTAGAATCGAATGTGGACTTCTTCCAGTGGTCGGCAGACGCCGGTATGTTCGGCTGGCCTGGCTACATGGGTATGTCGCCCGCGCTGCGCACCTTTCCTTTGACCGCCGTTTCGGTTACCCACACCTACACGGGCGGAGCGAGCTTCTCGCACGTCTCGTCGCTGACGATTCC
Organism: Granulicella sp.; assembly: GCA_003162875.1. Classification (GTDB taxonomy): domain Bacteria; phylum Acidobacteriota; class Terriglobia; order Terriglobales; family Acidobacteriaceae; genus Edaphobacter. Next base: position 23,647 of record PLUT01000344.1, on the reverse strand, counting down.
GAACGCAACAGAACCATTTACGGTTACAAATAAGACGCCGCAGACAAGCGACGCCGAGGCGCCTTCGCTGCTGCTCGACTTTGGGCGCGAGGTTGCCGGGCGTCTTTTAGTGGAGTCGGCATCGCCCACGGAGACCGTGCTCTCTGTCGCCTACGGCGAGTCCGAGATCGAGGCACTCGCAACCGGATTGACTCCGGGGCAGCAGGGTGGAAACTACCTGGGCACAAACATTCTTGAAGTGCCAGCGAATGGCGTCGCGCGCGGCCCCAAATCCGGATTTCGCTACGTGCGCATCCGCTTCCTAGGCACCGCGCCCAATATGGCGTTCAAGTCCATTCGCGTCGAAGGCATCTACTATCCCGCTACCTATGCCGGGTCCTTCCAGTCGTCCGACCCCCAGCTGAACCGAATATGGGAGGTGGGTGCCTACACCATCCACCTCTGTATGCAGGATGGTATCTGGGACGCTGTCAAACGCGATCGAGGCCGCTGGGCCGGTGACCTTGACGTCGAAGATCGGGTTATCTCAACCGTCTTCGGCGACCGCGCTCTGGTAGAACAGACCTTCCATGCTCTTGTTCCCGAAGGAACTGGACCCGTCAACGGAATCCCTTCTTATTCCGCGCTGTGGATCACTTCGCTCGCCAACTTCTATCAACATTCGGGTGACAAGGCCTTCCTGGCATCCGAGCGCGAGGACCTGCTCCGCATCCTTGCCGCGATGGACGCGGGCCTTGACGCGCGGGGGATGTTTACCAACGCGAAGCATCAGTGGCTCTTTGTGGACTGGGCTCCGGATCTATATGCCTACACGCCCGAAACCCAGCTTGGTACCCAGCTTCAGTACATCCGCGGCTACCGCGCAGCAGCAGCCCTTCTGCAAGCTCTCGGTGACACAGAGAACGAGCAGCGATATGACGCGCAGGCCAATAGGGCGGTCGCGGCAGTCCATACTTTGCGGGATGCAGACGGTGTTACCTATGGCACTACATGGCAACTGAACGCGCTGGCCACACTTGCAGATGACTCGGAACCGCGCCCCGCGATTTGGAACAAGGTCCTGTCACGGGTCAAGCAGGATGCGCCTGCCGATCAGATCATCAGCCCCTACTTCAACGGCTACGTTCTGGACGCCATGACCGCAACCGGTCATAACCGCGAAGCTCTCGACTGGATCCGCACGTATTGGGGCGGCATGCTCGCCGAGGGCGCGACCAGTTTCTGGGAATCTTATGACCTGCGCTGGCCGAAGACCAATCCTCACTTGTCGCTACAGGCCGACGGCACCAGCGGCTACTTCGTTTCCATGGCTCACGGATGGTCGTCCGCGCCCACCGCCTGGCTCATCGAAAATGTACTTGGCATCACCCCTGCGAGTCCCGGCTACGACACGGTGAACATTCGCCCCAACCTGCTCGGCCTCAAGTACGCGAACGGCTCCGTCCCCACGCCTCACGGAACCATCGCGATTCGCGTTGATGAGGAGATGGGAATCGATCTCGATCTGCCTGGGGGCGTGGAGGCTCTCGTGGAGTTCGGGGGACGGAGCAACGTCTTTCGGTCGCCAGGTCACCATGCCGTTCCCGCGAACTGAAGCGTCTCCCGCTCTTACGAACCGCGGCGCTCCACCAGCAGCAGATGCTCGGCGACGAGCACTGTTTCGCCGCGCTGATTCACGACTTCCAGCGCCTCCACCACGATTCCATGCGCCGGCCACTTCGCATCCTCGCGCATCTGCTTGATCGACACGCGCACACGGATCGTATCGTTCAAGAATACTGGGCGCACAAAGCGGAGTCGATCGTATCCATAGCTCATCGCCCGAGGATTAATCGCGCCCGCCGTCATCCCCACCGCTACGCTGAAGATCAGCGTGCCGTGCGCCATGCGCTGGCCGAAGGGCTGCGTTCGGCACCACTCCGCATCCATGTGATGCGGGTAGAAATCTCCGGTCTGCCCGGCATGCATCACCACGTCGGTTTCGGTGATGGTTCGGCCTATGGTTTCTCGTTGCGCTCCGGCAACAAAGTCTTCAAAGAACATCTCGCCCGTCATGGCACGCTTCCTTTCCACTGCCCGCATTCCGCTCTCCGGAATTGCGCGCTTTCACATCACCCAGCAAACTTATCATCCCGATCAACGGCTGGTCTGTCGAGCTACGATCATGAAGGTCATGATCGAACTCACAGGCATTACGTGGAATCACACGCGCGGCTATCTTCCCCTCGTAGCCACAGCCCAGCGCTACGCGGAGGTTCACCATGACGTTTCCATACTCTGGCAAAAGCGCTCGCTGCAGCAGTTCGCCGATGCACCGCTCTCCGATCTGGCTTCACGCTTCGACATGCTGGTGATTGATCATCCGTCGATCGGCGAGGCCGCCCAGCAGAATCTCTTGCTCGCGCTCGACGAATATCTCCCTGCCGAGTTCCTAGCCGATCAGGCCGCCAACTCGGTTGGCCAATCTCACGCAAGTTACAACTACCATGGTCATCAGTATGCGCTTGCAATCGACGCGGCCGCGCCAATCTCTGCTTGCCGTCCCGACTTGCTGAACCGTGCCAATGCCCAACTGCCCGCGACGTGGGAAGAACTGCTGGCGCTGGCTCGCTGCGGGCTGGTGAGCGTTCCTGCAATTCCTATCGACAGCTTGATGAATCTCTTCATGCTCGCAAATGCGCTCGGTGCCGAGCCCTTTACCCACTCTGACGAAGTCATCGCGGAGGCCGCCGGCCGGCAGGCTCTGCAACTTCTTCGCGAACTGGTTCAACTCAGCGCACCGGGTTCGCTCGATCGCAATCCGATCCGCACATGGCAACTTCTCTCAGACTCCGATGCCGTTGCCTACTGCCCGTTCGCCTATGGCTACTCCAACTATTCGCGCGACGGGTTTGCTGCCTCGGTCCTTTGTGCCGGAGGCCTCGTCACCTTCAGCGGCAAGCCGCTGCGTTCGACGCTTGGTGGTGCTGGCCTCGCCATCTCGCGCACCTGCAAACATCCGGAGCAGGCTCTGGCGTATGCCGAGTTTGTCGCCAGCCCGCTGGTACAGAAGACACTCTACGCGCAGTCGGGCGGCCAGCCCGGCCATCGCGCTGCGTGGCTCGATCCGGCACTGAATGCCGCCACCGCGAACTTCTTCGGGAACACTCTGACGACGCTTGACGCCGCCTGGATTCGCCCTCGCTTCGCCGGCTTTATCGCATTTCAGGACACAGCTCGGAAGCTCGTTTACGACTACCTCACCCATGGTGGTCCAGAGGTGGAAGTTCTGGGTAACATGAACAAGGCCCTCGCCGATGCGCGGAAGGAGGACGCATGAAACCGCTCGCTGGTCTGCTGGTCGTCGACTTCTCGCAGTTTCTCGCCGGGCCCTCCGCGAGTCTGCGGATGGCCGACCTGGGCGCACGCGTAATTAAGATTGAACGGCCCGGCACCGGAGATCTGTGCCGCCAACTCTACATTTCCAACTTGTCGCTCGACGGAGATTCGACTCTTTTCCACTCCATCAATCGCAACAAGCAGTCGTATGCTGCCGACCTCAAAAATCCTGATGATCTTGCTCATATCCGCAAACTGCTCATGCACGCCGACGTCATGATCCAGAACTTTCGCCCCGGCGTTATTGAAAAAATTGGCCTCGGCTACGAAGCTGTTCGCGAGCTTAATCCGCGGATCGTCTATGGGGAGGTTACCGGCTACGGCAGCACAGGCCCCTGGCGCAACAAGGCCGGACAGGATCTATTGGTGCAATCTCTTTCCGGCCTCCCCTTCCTCAACGGCGATGCTGCGCAGCCGCCCGTCCCCTTCGGTCTTGCGGTAGCAGACATGATGGCGGGCGCACATCTGGTCCAGGGGATTCTCGCCACGCTGTTGCGCCGGGGAATTACTGGATTCGGAGGCAAGGTCGAGGTATCGCTTTTGGAGTCAATCCTCGATCTGCAATTCGAGGTACTCACCACCTACCTGAACGATGGCGGCAGACCGCCGGAACGCAGCAGCGTCAACAACGCCCACGCATACCTCGGCGCGCCCTATGGCATCTACGCTACCGCAAATGGGTATCTGGCGCTGGCAATGGGCTCGATCCTACGCCTCGGCGAGTTGCTGGATTGCCCTGCGCTCGCCACCTTCACCAACCCCGCGTCGCTCTTCGATCAGCGCGACGAGATCAAGTCGATCCTGGTGCAGCATTTGAAGCACAAGACCACGCAGCAGTGGCTATCGATACTCGAGCCTGCCGATATCTGGTGTGCCGATGTCCTTACGTGGGACCGGCTCTTCGCCCACGACGCCTTCAAGGCGCTGGAGATGGTCCAGACGATAGATAGCCGGCCGAGTGCGGTGATGCGCACTACGCGCTGCCCGATCCGCATCGACGGCGAGCGGCTTACCAGCCCGCTCGCCGCCCCTCGCATCGGCGAGCACAACCAGGCGATCGCGGAAGAGTTCAATCTAGAGTGATGGACGGGAAGATCAAGCGCACGGAGCAATTTCGCATCGCGGTTCGCAAGTACCCCCCCTTCGAGCAAGCCATTCGTGCTCAATGGCACGCCTTTGAGTCATCTGCCCACACCGGTCTCACGCTCGATCTCGTTGCGCTCGATCTGCATCCGCTCGAGCACGCTCTCTTCGCCTCCAACGGCATGCGCCGCGGCGATTGGGACGTTGCGTTCATCGCGACGGACTGGATTGCGTCTGTTTATGCGCAAGGCTGCGCGATGGATCTAGCCCCGCTGTTGGAGTCCGATCCGCCACAGAATTTTCCTCAAGGGTGGACTGATTCGCTGCTTCGACTGCAGCGTATCGATGACGCGGTTCTTGGCGTTCCGTACCATGACGGGCCTGAGTGCCTTATCTATCGTCGCGATCTGTTCGACGATCCCGAACTGCGAGCCCTCTACGAGCAACAGTTCGGAGAGCACCTGAGCCCTCCCGGCAACTGGCAGATCTTCCATCGCATCGCGCGATTTCTGCACCAGAGGCGGCCCGGCCTCTATGGCACCGTCTTCGCCGCGTTCCCCGATGGACATAACTCGGTCTACGACTTTCTGCTGCAACTGTGGACGCGCGGCGGCGATCTGTTCGACCGCGCGGGCCGAGTTCAGTTCGAAACGCCGCCCGCCGCCGAGGCCCTAACCTTTTATCGTGAGATCCTCGCCGACCAAGAGGCCGTCCATCCAGATTGCCGCAAGCTGGACTCCGTTGCCGCCGGTCTGGCATTCGCAGCCGGCCACGTAGCAATGATGATCAATTGGTTTGGCTTCGCGACCATGGCCCACACGTCGCCGGAGTCCGCCGTTCGAGGACTTGTCGAGATCGCCGATGTCCCATGCGCAGAGCAGGGAAGTACCGTCTCACTCAACGTCTACTGGATGCTCTCTATTGCGGCGGGCAGCCTGCACAAGGACCAGGCGTGGCAGTTTCTGCGCCATGGGCTCACCCCGGCGATGGACAAGTTGACCACTACCTCCGGCGCCATCGGTTGCCGCCGCACGACGTGGCAAGACCCCGAGGTCAATGCGGCGATCCCGTTCTATCACCGCATCGAACAACTCCACGCCAATTCCCGTGAAATTCCCCAACGCGCCGACTGGCCGCGCATCGCGGCCATCATCGACACGCTCGTCACCGCGAATATCACTACAAGCGTGCCGGTCGCAGAGTTGCTTCACCAGGCCCAAACGAGCTTCGGAGCGGAGTAATCGCGGCTTGGCTTACCGCGTCTTCAGATAATTTCCGTAGCCGACTACCAGTGTGGACAGCACCAGCAACAGAAATCCGGCGGCTCCCATCGCTTTGGTGCGCCTGCTGGTGCCGCGCCATTCATGCAGCACCGCCCCCCAGAGCGTAGCAAACAGGATTGTCCCCGCCATGTGCAGCGTCCAACTGCTGAAGTCGTATTTCCCCATCTTGGTCTGGCCCATCGAGTAGAAGAAAAACTGCAAGTACCAGAGCAGGCCAGCGGCTGCGGCAAACGCATAGTTCAGTGCGAGCCGTCCGGCTGGAAGATGATCACCAGCATCCGATGCGCCTCCCGCGAACTGGGCAAACGACCTGTTCCGGATCAGGAGTCCGCCGCACCACAGTGCATTCGTCGTGAATCCTCCCCAAAGAACCACCACGAGTGCCGGAAGACTCTGCCACAAGTCCCTGCGGCCGTGCAGCAGCAGAGTTGCGCGGGTTGCGTCGCTCATCGGCTTGCCAGCCGCCAGTCCATAAGCGAAGCATGCGCTCATGATGCCCGCAAACGAGGCGACCAGAATACCGCGCCCGAAGACAAACTCGCCCTTGCCACCCGGAGCTGCGCCCTCCTCCGCTTTGGCTCCCGCGAGCTCGCGTTCTTTGAGGCGGCCGGCGAGGCCGCTCACCACAATCGCTACAAGGCACATGGCCACGCCAAGAACCACCACTTGGCCTGGCAACTCACGCATAATAGTTGCAAGTTGGCCGGAGAACAACGGCGGTACCAGCGTCCCGAAGGCGGTGCTGAATCCCAGAGCGATGGTGTATCCCAGCGCGATGCCAAGATACCGCACGCCAAGCCCAAACAGTAGTCCGCCGATCCCCCACATCGCTCCCCAGAACCAGGTGTAGAACAGAACTGTCCCGCTGGCGCCATAAAGAATCGCGACAAACCTCGGTACCAGCAGCGCGGCGAAGATGGGCGGGACTAAAATCCAGCTGAAGACCCCTTGTAGGAGCCAATAGACCTCCCAGGACCAACGCCGTATCCCGCGAAACGGCAGATAACAGCTCGCCGCTGAAAGGCCGCCGGTCCAGTGCAGCAGGACACCAAGAAACGGATTTGGATTCAACCGCAACCCCCGTGCAAAGCTGCCCAATCCTAGTTCACAGTCTCCGCTGGTGGCAGGTAGAAGACTGCCGATGTAACCTTATAGTTTCCGCTAAGCGGAATTTCCCGTTCGTGAAACTTAGGGGGATTCCGCATTCGCCGTTGCGCGTTCCGGAAAACGGAATATAGAATTCGATCACTTTGGAGCCGCGGAATGAAAAGCCCTAGCCATTCAACCAAGACTCCTCCCGTGATCACCCAGGCCCATTCGACTCCAGTACCCAGCCGCCGGAGCGATCGTAACGAATCGCAAACCGTGTTGCGCGCCTGCGAAGTTCTGAAGGTTTTCCGGTCGCTGGGAGAAGAACTGAGTCTTGCCGAGGTTATTGAGCGCACTCATCTGCCCAAAACCACGTCCTTTCGTCTGCTGCGTACGCTAATTCACGGCGGATTGTTGGAGCGCGCGAGTTCCGGAGTCTATCGCAACCGTTTCGGCCCGGTCACGGCGCATCCCTTCCGAATCGGCTTCGCGGCTCAGGGCGATTCCGACTTTTGCCGCGCCGTCTTGCAGAGTGTTGAGACTGCGGCTGCGCGCGAACACGTCCACCTAATCACGGTGAACAACCGCTACTCCGCTCGCGAGGCCCTGCGCAACGTCGATATCCTCATCGAGGAACGTGTGGACCTGGTGCTCGAATATCAGACCTACGAACGCGTTGCCCCAGCCATCGCCTCCAAGTTCCTCGAGGCGAACACGCCCGTTATCGCCATCGAAATCCCGCATCCCGGCTGCCCCTACTTCGGCGCCAATAACTACCGCGCCGGCTTGATCGGCGGCAAGGCCCTGGGCCGTTGGGCGCGCGAGAATTGGGACGGCAAGGTCGACCAGCTCGTCCTGCTGGAACTCCCGATTGCCGGATCGCTCCTCGAACTCCGCATCACCGGCCTGGTCGACGGTCTGCGCGCCGAACTCCCTTCTATCGTCAATGTTCCTATTGTTCACCTCAACGGCCGCGGAGACTTCGAAACGGTGCTTGAGGTCATTCGTCAATATCTGAGGAGAGCGCCAGCCCGCCGCACGCTGGTCGGCACGGTCAACGATGTCTGTGCTCTGGCCGCACTGCGCGCCTTTGAGGAGGCCGGTGCGAGCGAACGATGCGCAGTCGTCGGCCAGAATGCCATCCGCGAGACCCGTAATGAACTGCGCCGCCCCGGTACCCGCCTGATCGGCACAGTCGCCTACTTTCCGGAGCGCTACGGCGACGCAATCATCCCGCTCGCACTCGGCATGCTACAGAAAAAATCTGTGCCTTTCACCGTCTTCGTCAAACATCAGCTCATCACGCCGCGCAATGTCGATCTCGTCTACCCGCTCGACGAACATGGGGACGCAAGACTAAGCTTCAACGGCGCCGCACCTCGTTCCGCTGCTACGGCGGCAGCCGCGCGATGAACCCGAGAGGCTTCTGTATGCAATTGAACCGCCGGTCTTTCGTGAAAACCGCCGTGCAGGCTACGGCGGCTCTCACGGTTGCGCCGCGGCTAGTGGGGTCGACGGGCGGACCGTCTCGCGAACCCCTTCGGCAGTTCAACTATGCCGATGTCCAACTTACCGGCGGACCTCTTGCCGAGCAGTACGACGCGCTCCACGCCCACTATCTTGCGCTCTCCAATGACAGCTTGCTCAAGGTCTATCGCCAGCGCGCAGGCTTGCCCGCGCCCGGCAAGGACATGGGCGGATGGTACGATCGCGACGGCTTCGTCCCTGGCCACAGTCTTGGTCAGTACATCTCCGGCCTCGCTCGTTTCGGCGCCAGCACCAGAGATGCCGCGTGCCACGAAAAAGCCCACGATCTCGTCGAAGGCTTCGCTGCCACATTGGGACCTGACAACCAGAGCATCCTTCGCGCTTCCACGAATCTCTGGATCTGCTACACGCTCGACAAGCACTTCGCCGGCCTGATCGATGCCGCGACTCTCAGCAACGTGTCCGGCACCAAGGATATTTTGAGCCGCGTTCTAGCAGGTGCCCGGCCGCTTCTCCCCGCCCGTGGCCGAGACCGGATTGGCAAGAAGGATCCGCCCTATGACGAGACCTACGTCATGCCGGAGAATCTGTTCACTGCCGCCGACCTCACCGGCAATCCCGCGTTCGGCGATCTCGCCCGTCGCTATCTTCTGGACCGCGAACTTTTCGACCCACTCGCCCGCGGGGACGACCCCTTTCCCGGTCAGCATGCCTACTCCCACGCCATTGCTCTCAGTTCTGCTGGGAAAGCCTGGCTAGTCCTTAGCGACCCGAAATACAAGCAGGCTCTTCAACACGCTTTCGAACTCCTTACCACGCAGCAGCAGTTCGCCTCGGGCGGTTGGGGACCGAACGAGACCTTCGTTACGCCGCATCGCGGCGAGCTCTACAACTCGCTCTCCAGCACCGTCGATCACTTCGAGACGCCGTGCGGAGCCTACGCGGCTACCAAACTCGCCCGCTATCTCATTCGCCTCACCGCATCTCCCGCGAACACCAGCCACGCCGACAATCTCGAGCGCGTTGTCTTCAACACCATCCTCGCGGTCAAGCCGCCCGACTCCGATGGCGACTATCCCTACTACTCCACCTACTCGCCCGGTGCGCAAAAGGTCTTCTACGCCAGGAAGTGGCCGTGCTGTTCCGGCACACTTGCACAGACCGTCGCAGACTATCCGCTGAATCTCTACTTTCAGGCTGACGACGGCCTGTACGTCAATCTTTTTACGCCTTCCCATCTGCGCTTCACCTTTGCGGGCACCCCGATCGAACTCACGCAGGAGACGCGCTACCCGGCCGAAGACGCGACTGTTCTGACGCTCACTCCGGCCAGCGCTACTGCTTTCACGGTCTACCTGCGTGTTCCCGGCTGGCTTACTCAATCCGCATCGATCAGACTCAACGGCAAGCGGCTCCCCACGCCCACCAGCCCCGGCAAGTACGCCTCCATCTACCGCACATGGCGCGCGGGTGATCGCATCGAGCTTACGCTCCCGCAGTCCTTCCGCACCGAGCCTATCGACGAACTCCACCCTGAAACCGTCGCCCTCATGCGCGGTCCGGTGCAGTACGTCGCTCTCAATCCCACTCCCGAACTCAGCCAGCAGCGCCTCGCTCTGCCGTCCAGCCTCAAGAAACTCGCTCCTCAATCTTTTGTCGAGAACTACGCAGGCAATGAGATCGTCTTCGTCCCGCTCTACCGCGTCCAGAACGAAACGTATGCAACGTACTTCAGCAGAGCCTGACGCATGAGCGACCGAATCTACGCCCGCTACTGGATCGAGACCGCCTACCCGCTTGCGCAAGCTTCAGCCACCATGGCTGGCGAGCAGTCGACTGGAACCTTCCTCCGTGTGCCCGGCGAGACCGACGAACTGCGTGAACGCTACGCTGCCCAGGTTGAGTCCATCGTCGAGGGCGAACCCGTCGCCGCGCCCAGTCTCCCCGGCTCCGGCACCCCGCCCAACTGGGATGGCCTTCGCCGCACCGCCGAGGTCACGCTCTCCTGGCCGCTGCACAACATCGGCCCGTCGCTGCCGAATCTTCTCGCGACAGTTGCCGGCAATCTCTCGGAACTCAAAGCCTTCAGCGGCCTCAAGCTCCTCGACCTCACGCTGCCAGCTGCATTCCTCACGGCATACCAAGGTCCACAGTTCGGCGTTGCCGGAACCCGTGCCTTTAGCGGCGTACACGGCCGGCCACTCATTGGCACCATCATCAAGCCATCGATCGGCATGTCACCTGAAGCCACGGCCGAACAAGTGCGCGTCCTCGCCGACGCCGGCATCGACTTCATCAAGGACGACGAACTCCAGTCCGACGGTCCACACTGCCCCTTCGAAGCCCGCGTTACCGCCGTCCTGAACGTCCTGAAGGATATCCAGCAAGAGGCTGGAAAGCAGGTGATGTATGCCGCCAACCTGACCGGCGATCTCGACCAGATGCTCCGGCGCCACGACCACATCGTCGCCAGCGGAGGCAACTGCCTCATGGTCAGCGTGAACTCCATCGGGCTCCCAGCCATGAAAGCTTTGAGGCAACATTCACAGCTCGCCATCCACGGTCACCGCAACGGCTGGGGGATGATGGGCCGTTCGTCCGCGCTGGGCATGTCGTTTGTCGCGTTCCAGAAATTATGGCGCCTGGCCGGCGTCGACCACACCCACGTCAATGGCCTCCGCAACAAGTTCTGCGAGTCCGACGAGTCTGTCATCGCCTCCGCCCGAGCCTGCCTTACGCCTATGTTTCCACCACCCTCACCTGGATGTGAGATCATGCCCGTCTTCTCCTCCGGCCAATCCGCACGCCAGGCGCCGGAGACGTTCAAGGCCCTCGGCTCGACTGACCTCATCTATGCCTGCGGCGGCGGCATCCTTGGTCATCCCATGGGTGTAGCCGCCGGAGTCCGCAGCCTGCGACAGGCGTGGGAGGCAGCCGCCGCAAACATCCCGCTCGAAAGCTATGCTGCCACGCATCCTGAGCTCGCTGCTGCCTTGCAATTCTTCGGAACCTGACCGAATGTCCATCCTCTACACCTATTACGGCGACGACTTCACCGGCTCGACCGACGTGCTGGAGCAACTTGGCGCAAACGGTGTTCCCGCCGTCCTCTTTGTCGGCGTACCAAAGCCGGAGCATCGCGCCACCTTCAGCGGTGCGCAGGCGATCGGCATTGCCGGAGACAGCCGTTCCCGCTCGCCGGGGTGGATGTCCGCCAACCTTCCCGCCATTTTCCGTGCACTCCAGCGGTTTGGAGCCCCGATCACTCACTATAAGGTCTGCTCGACCTTCGATAGCTCACCCACAATCGGTAGCATCGGCCGCGCCATCGAGATCGGCCGCGAGGTTTTTGCGCCTCCGTTCGTTCCCATCGTCGTCGGTGCGCCCCACCTGCGCCGTTACGTCGCCTTCGGTCATCTTTTCGCCGGAGCACCCGATGGCGCCGTTCAGCGCATCGATCGCCACCCGATGAGCCGTCACCCTGTGACTCCGATGCATGAATCCGACCTGCGCCTGCACCTCGCTGCCCAGACCTCGACGAAGATCGGCCTCATCGATACCTCAATTTTGAAGTCTGGGTCCGGCGCGGCTTCCGACGCACTCGACGCTCTCATCGCCAGCGGGCATCAAGCCGTCATTTGCGACACGATCGACGATGAAACGCAGTCCACGGTGGGCAGCCTGCTTTGGAGTCGCGCGCAGCAGCGGCCACTCTTCGCTGCGGGGAGCTCCGGGCTCACCGCCGCCCTCGTTTCGGAATGGAATTGTCTGGGCCTGCTCAGTGTGCAGACATCATCAGCGCCCATCGCTGTCGCCAAGCCGCTGCTTGTTCTTAGCGGATCCTGTTCCGCGGTGACGGAGCGGCAACTGCGATACGCCATTGGCCATGGTTATCACCCCATACCGCTGGACCCTCTTGCCCTGCTCGACGAAAACAACTCAACCCGCAGCGCCGCTCTCGAATCTGCCAGCCGGTCTCTTGCCGATGGCCGCGACACCATTCTCTACACGGCCCTCGGCACTCCCGCATCTCCCGCATATGGAGACTCCCTTGGAATCGCGCTAGGAAGTCTGATTTCGGAACTGCTCGAGCGAAACGCCAACTCAATTGCGCCGGTCCGCCGTATCCTGATCTGTGGCGGTGACACCTCTTCGCACGCAATCCAGCAACTCGGAGTTCACGCCCTCACCTGGATCGCCAATGTCCAGCCCGGCAGCCCGCTCTGCCGCGCTCATGCCGATTCCCGGCTCGATGGCCTCGAACTCGTCCTGAAAGGGGGCCAGGTAGGCACCGCGGATTTCTTCGATCATGTCCGCGGCAAGTAGCGCTGCTCTGGGCGCTCCCTATACCGGCTCCGGATCAACCAGCCCTTTAGTGCAATCAACCCGCGCGAACACAAGGGCTGCTACGAGCACCATCACCGCAACCGCTCGAAGCGGAAGGTTGTAGTCCCCCGTGGCCCTGACAACATACCCAAAGAACACTGTGCAGAACCATCCGCCAAGATTTCCGGCGGTGTTCATTATGCCAGTCGCTGTGCCACCGAACCGGCCGCCAAGGCTCATGCACATCGCCCACGCAGACGGCAGCATCAGGTCCATTACGCCGAAGCCCAGCGTGGCCAGCACCACGATCGCCACGTGTCCCTTTACCAGGCTCATCCCAAGAAGCAGACCGCTGCTGGCGGTCAGACAAATACCGGTGACCCAGCGATAAGCTCGCCGTCTGCCATAGCGCTCGACCAACCGCTCGCTGGCCACACCACCAATGAGATTCCCGATCAGCCCCATGGCGAAAGGAAATGAGGTAAAGAACCCCATCTGCCCGACGGAGAAGCCGGCGCCCTGCGTCAGCCAGGTGGTAAACCATCCGAAGAAAAACCAGCTTCCCCACGCATAACAAAAGTACGCCGCCACGATCAGCCACATCTGCGGCAATGCGAACAGGCGCGCCCATGGCACGCTCTCATGTATGTCCCTGGCAATCTGACCCGCTCGAATTTCCTCAAGTTCGGCGTGAGTGATGCCCTTCATTTCTTCCGGCGCGTCGCGAAACCACAACCACCAGACTGCCGACCACGCTATCCCAACGCTGCCGAGTACCCAGAAGATCATCCGCCATCCCAGATAGGCTCCCAGCGGCACCAGCAGTAAAGGCGCCAGCACTCCGCCCAGTCTGCTCGCTCCCCACACAAATCCCTGAGCCCGCGCATGTTCCTGTTTCGGAAACCATCGCGAGATCACGCCCGCCGCATTCGGATAAGCGCCTGCCGCCCCAACTCCGAACAGAAAACGCGAGCCAACCATCTGCGCGAAGGTCCTGCAGTAACCGGTCAGCGTCGTGAATCCCGACCACCAGACGGTGATCCGGGTAAGTTCGATCCGCCGGCCATTCTGGTCGCCCATCGCGCCGGAAGGAATCTCGAAGAGTGCATTCGCCAGAACGTACGCACTCAGCACCCAGCCAAATTGCTCGGGCGAGAGGTGAAGATCGCCACGGATTCCGGACTCGGCCGTAGGGATCGCCATCCGATCGAGGAAAGTGATGACCGACATGGCACAAAGCAATCCAAGAACGCCGTGGCGTTTCCTCAAGAGCGCGCCTTCTGGCCGTTCGATCCCACCAGTTCGGGCGTCCCGCCGTCCAGTCTTGCCAACACGTCGCGCGCCTGCAGCACAGCCAGTTCGGGGCTGCTGAGCACCGGCATCGTCAACGTGCCACGGGGCATCGTCTTCACCACTCCGGCCATGGAAGCCTGGGCGAGAACCACCACGTCCACGCCCTTCATCTCATGTTTCAATGCGTGACTCAAAATGCGATCATGAGTTGTTGCGTCCCCGGCCAGGACCGCGTCGAACGCGCCATCGCAAAGCGATTCCACAACTTCAATCTCGATTCCGGCCTCGCTTGCCTTCTCTTGCAACAACGCGATCGTCGGTTCCAGGGTTGTCGTCAGGGTCGCCATCACCCCGATCCGGCAGCCCATTCTAACGGCAGCTTCGGCCATGGCTTCGTCCACTCGAATTACGGGGATATCAAAGAGTTTCTGCGCAAGCGCCACGCCCGCGCCGATCGAGGAACACGTCACCAGCACCGCGTCTACCCCGGCCATTTCGGCAGACTCGATCATGGCGAGCAGCCGCCGTATGGTCACGCGCCGCAGACGTCCCTCACGTATTGTGTCTTTAATGAGGCTCTCGTCCACCATGTGGAAGATGGTTGTCTCGGGTATGGATTCAGCGCACAGCGCGCTGAAAAGAGGAGTCAGCGTAGGGCTCGTATGAATCAGTGCTAGTGTTCGTGTCACGTCGGTTCGTTCTCCACGTATGGCATACCGGATAGATCCGGCGATGCCATCGACTTCTCCCGTTCTACTCGGAGCGCGGCGCATAGTAAAGCAAAGATATCTCGCAATTTCTGTCTCCTCGGATGAAACAGGTTTTCTAGGAATGTGGAACCGCATTGCGGAACTCGCCCACCACGTTCGCAGGTCTTCAGGGCGAAGCGCTGCTTGGATTGCCCTCTCTGCTGGCCTTCACTGCCTCGTTCGATGTATGTTCGAGTCACCTTGAAGGCTGCCTTGTCATCGCGCTTATCGCTTCTTCTTCTGCTGCTCTCGATCGCGGCATTAGCCTCTGCTCAATCTCCGATGGTGCGGTTAGGTGCCGCTTGGTACCCCGAACAGTGGCCCGAGGCCCAGTGGGACCACGATCTCCAACTCATGCAGGACGCCCACATGAACGTCGTCCGCGTAGGCGAGTTCGCATGGTCGACACTGGAGCCGAGCGAAGGCCGCTTCGAACTGGACTGGCTGGACCGCGCAATAGCACTCGCCGCGAAGCACCACATCGCCGTCGTCATCGGTACGCCCACCGACGCGCCGCCCGCCTGGCTAACGGAAAAGTATCCGGATACTCTCGGCATGAACGCCGACGGGCAATGGCGTCAGCATGGTGAACGCAGGCAGTTCAACTACGCCAGCCCGCGCTACCGCCAACTCTGCGCACTTATTGTTGCGCAGCTCGCCCGCCGCTTTGGCCAAAACCCCAACGTCATCGGCTGGCAGATCGGCAACGAATACTCCGATGAGTCGTTCGACCCCTCTACCCGGGCGCTGTTCCAACAATTCCTGCGCGACAAGTACAAGACTCTCAACAACCTCAACCATCAGTGGTCCACCGCGTACTGGTCGCAAACCTACACGTCGTGGTCGCAGATCCCGATGAAGAACTCGAACGAAAACCCCGGCCTCCTGCTGGACCACAAACACTTTGTCACAGCCACGTGGCGCAGCTTCCAGCGCGCGCAGATCGACGTGCTGCGCCCGCTCATTCTTCCCACGCAGTTCATCACGACAAACATCGGCGGCCTGGGCTGGTCGGATAACTGGGATCATTACGCGATCACGGCCGACCTCGATCTCGCCAGTTGGGACGATTACGTTGGCCAGGGGCATCTGGACGTTACGAGGAATGCGATGCTGAATGACTTTGTGCGCGGCTGGAAGCGCCAGAATTTCTGGGTGATGGAGACCGAGCCGGGCAGCGTGAACTGGGCTCCCGTGAACAATGCATTATGGCCGGGCGAGACCCGCGCGCTGGCGTGGCAGACGATTGGGCATGGCGCGGATGCGGTGCTGTACTGGCAGTGGCGTTCCGCGCTCAACGGGCAAGAGCAGTACCACGGCGCCATCGTCGGACCCGACGGAGAACCGCTACCGATCTACTCCGAGATTGCGCAGCTTGGCAAGGACCTGGAGTTGACACGTGACGCGCTCGCCGGCACCGGCCCGCACGCGAAGATCGCCATTCTCCATGACTACGATTCGCGCTGGGCCATCGACTTCCAGCCGTTTACAAAGGACTATGACCAGGAGCAGGTGCTGCTGCGGTTCTATCAGCCGCTTGAGAAGATTGCCGCGGCGAACGGTCAGGCCGTCGATATCATCGATCCGACGAGTTCGGTCGATCTAGCGCGATACAAGCTTCTTGTTGCCCCTTCGCTCAACGTCATTTCCGCTGAGCTGGCCGCGAAGCTACTTGCTTATGTTCGCCAGGGCGGGACACTCATCCTCGGCCCGCGCTCCGGCATGAAAGACGAGTTCAACTCGCTCAACCCGCAGCGTCAGCCGGGACCACTGGCAGAGGCGCTTGGCGCGAAGGTTGGGCAGTATTACGCGCTGGAGAAGCCAGTTCAGCTCTCCAATCCCGATCATCCAACTGTTCCGGTAACCACGCCTGGCGTGCTTGGTACCGCCGACACTTGGGCTGAGCAACTTTCTATCGACTCGCCCGCAATGGAGATCAACGCGATCTATGACGACCCCGGTGGTTGGCTCGACGGCAAACCCGCTTTTGTCTCCCGTGCGATAGGAAAGGGCCTCATTGCCTACCTCGGCACCCTTCCCGACCCCAAGCTTCTCCATACCTTCCTGATGCTTTCCTCACCGCAGGTGCCAAAACTAGTGTTCCCCGGTCAGGATGCCATCGAACAATGCACCCGCTACGGGCCATCCGGCTCTGTATCCATCTACATTAATCACGGCTCCGAGGCTGTCTCGATACCGCTCCAGCGGCCAATGCGCAATCTTCTCTCCTCGAACGCTACGCCGGTCTCCGAAATCACTCTTCCACCGCAGGGCGTTGCGGTTCTCGTGCCGGAGAAGACGCAATGATTTCGCGGCGGCGGTTTCTTGAGGGGGGTCTCCAGGCCGCTGCTGTAGCGGCTTCCGGACCCCTCGCATACGCAGCTGTAGATCCGGTCGCACCTTACCGAACGCCTTACAAATACCCGAAACTGGTTCTCAGCGCCACTGGCAAGAAAGGCGACTTCGACGAGCGCAGCGTCGACGATCCCATCGTCTTTCGCGCCAACGGGCGCTTCCACATGCTGTACATCGGCTACGACGGAATCGGCTACCAGACCGGGCTCGCCGGTTCCGACGATCTCCTCCATTGGAAGCGTGAGGCTCTCGTCGGCCCTCGTGACGCGGCTTCCGCCTACACGAAGTACAACCTCGCCATCAGTTCGATCCTGCGTGACAAGAACCTGCACGGGACGGGCGAGGCTCTCAAGGTCGACGGCGAGTATCTCGCGGCGTGGAATGCGTACCCCTCCGCCGGATATGAGGAGGGCGCCGCGGTCATCGGTCTCGCGCGCTCCCACGATCTCCGCCACTGGACCCTGACGGAACCCATCCTGCATCCCGAGGACGGTGCATCCTGGGAGCACGGCGGCCTCTACCGTCCTGACCTGCTGCTGGATCGCGGGACGTATTACCTCTACTACAACGCCAAGACCGACCCGCTGCCGAAGCCGGAAGGTGGCGGCTGGCACGAGCAGACCGGCGTGGCCACCCGTACCGATCTCAAACACTGGGGACGTTCGCCGCTGAATCCCATCTTGCGCAACGGCGTGCGCGGATCCGCGACTTATCCGGTCACGAACCCGGTCCACGATCAGACCCCGCCCGCTCCCGATAGCCGCGACAGCCGTTTCGCTTCGAATCCTTATGTTGTGAAGAATGGCAGCCGATACGCGATGTTCTATTTTGGCTTTGGATATCGGCGCCCAGGGCGTGCCTGCGAGATGCTTGCGCTGGGCGACGACCCGCTTCACTTCACCAAGGTTCCTGAGATTCTCATCGATACCGGTGCACCGGGCAGCGTTGACGAGACCTTCGCGCATAAGTCTTCGGTTATTTACCATCAGGACACGCTTTATCACTTCTACTGCGCCGTCGCTGGCAAGTACCCTGACGAGGTCCGCGGCATCGCGGTCGCACGCTCCCGCCCGTGGTAGCCACTATCGTCTGTCAAACGTCTGCGGTCTCTGCTATGGTGTCGCCGTGAAATCTCTTTTTCTCTTCGCGGTCGCAATTGCCACCAGCCCGGCCTTGCTGGCGCAGACACCTCCGTCTCAGAACCCTGCCGCCAACATTGCCAGGCAGGTCGAAGGAGTCCGCGCAGAAACGAACCCGGCCAACAAGAAAGTCCCTTTCCACGCTTCATGGGACTCGCTCGCCCAATACCGGACACCGGACTGGTTCCGCGATGCGAAGTTCGGCATCTTCCTCCACTGGGGTGTGTATTCGGTTCCAGCCTTCGCCAACGAGTGGTACTCCCGCAACATGTATTTGCCCGGCAACAAAGCCTACGAGCACCAGATCGCAACCTATGGCCTGCTCACTTCGTTTGGCTACAAGGACTTCATCCCTATGTTCCGTGCCGAACGCTTCGACCCTGCTACATGGGTCGATCTCTTCGCACGTGCCGGCGCGCGCTACGTTGTTCCCGTGGCCGAACATTGCGACGGGTTCGCGATGTATGACTCCGGCATGACCCCGTGGAATGCTGCCGCGATGGGACCACACCGCGATGTCGTCGGTGAACTCGCCGCTGCCGCCCGCGCACGTGGGCTGCGCTTCGGGGTCTCTTCGCATACCGCCGAACACTGGTGGTGGTATGGCGTGGGTCGGGCGATCCCGTCCGACGTCCGCGACGAAACTCCGCTGACCGCTGAGTTCTACGGGCCTGCCGCTCCGATGAGCCTTCCTGGGCCCGACGGCAAGGCGGACGATACAAGCGAACCCGACCCTTCTCACCTCGAGCGCTGGCAGCCGCCCGACCAGGCGTGGCTCGACAACTGGCTAGCCCGCTCCACTGAACTTGTCGACAAGTACCACCCCGACTTCTTCTACTTCGACTGGTGGATCGGCCAGCCCGCATACAAACCCGCGCTGCAGCAATTCGCAGCCTACTACTACGACCGTTCCGCGGAACGGAATCAACAGCCCGTTCTCACCTACAAGGAAGAGTCGATGCCCGCCAACGCCGCCACCCTCGACATTGAGCGCGGCAAGCTAGACACACTTCGCCTTCTCCCTTGGCAGACTGATACTTCGATATCGATTCACTCCTGGGGGTACGTCGAACACGACGAGTATCGCACCGCGAAGTCGCTCATTCACCAGCTACTCGACACCGTGTCCAAGAACGGCAATCTTCTGCTGAATGTCGGTCCCAAGTCCGACGGTACTATTCCGGATGAAGCGCGCGGGGTCCTCCTGCAGATGGGCGACTGGTTGCGGTTGAACGGGGAAGCGGTCTTCGATTCCAGGCCGTTTGCCGTCTTCGGCGAAGGTCCGACCAAAGCGCCGAAAAACTCGACGGAGAAGAACTCCGATATACAGACCTACACGCCTGAGGACATTCGCTTTACCACTTCCCGTGATGGCAGAATCCTGTATGCTACTGCGCTTGGCTGGCCTGCTTCCGGGTCGCTGACTATCCACACGCTTTTCCGCGCCAATCCCTACCTCCCCGCGCCGGTCTGTGCGGTGGAACTCCTTGGCTCGCCTTCATCAGTCTCATTCAGTCAGCTACCCGACGGACTTCATCTCACTCTGGCCGCCACTGCACCGCCCGGAGACATCGCTTATGTCTTCCGCATCGCAACACAGTGTTCCGCTTCTGCCCGGCCCTGACGGCTTCGAGGCAAATCCCATTCCACGTCGCGGAACAGATTTCTGCAAAAACCCTTGATTTTGGCGTTCATTCGCGATCCCCCCAGTTTATTTCTGTTCCGCCTTGACAGTGTTTCGTCCTCTCCTTAGGTTGACCTCCGAATAGGACTTCTTCCAGATTAAGGCCCGAGTTTTTACTCGAACTCCATTGTTTTTCGGAGGTACACCATGTTGAATCGCCACGTTTGTCGCAACCTGTTCCACTGCGTTGCACTCGTTCTCTTTCTGGCTGCGGGCCTTGGCCTTCACGCGCAGAACACCACTGCCGGTGCAATAACAGGTACCGTAAACGACCCGACCGGTGCCGCCGTGCCAGGCGCCCAGATTAGCATCATGAACCAGGCCACGCACCAGCTCTCGGTTGCCACCAGCAGCAGTACCGGCTCCTACTCGGTTGAGAATCTGCTCGATGGCGACTACACGGTTGTGGTCTCAAAGGATGGCTTCAAGCAGGCCTCCGTTACGGACATCCATCTGAACCCAGGACAGCGGCGCGGTCAGGACGTCAAGCTCGTGGTTGGCAGCGTGGAGTCCAAGGTGACCGTGCAGGCTGACGTCATCGCTGTGCAAACGGAATCTGCCGAAAGCGGGGGCACCATCTCCGCCAAGGAGGTCTCCAACCTGATGCTCAACGGTCGCAACTTCCAGCAGCTTGCGACGCTCGTGCCCGGCGTCACCAGCACCAACGGCGCCAACTCGCAGGTCAACGCCGGCTACCTTGGCCAGACCTCGCTGATCGTCGGTGGAGCCTCCTCGGAAGAGACGACCTACACCATCGATGGCGTGTACGACATGACGCCGACCTCGCTGATCAACGTCAACATCACGCCTTCTCTGGACGCCATCAACGAGATGCGTGTCCTGACCAACTCGTACTCCGCTAAATACGGCTACGCCGGTTCGGGCCAGATCCTGATTGACACCAAGTCGGGCACCAGCACGTTTCATGGTTCCGGCTTTGAATACGTCCGCAACAATGGCTTCGGCGTTGCGCGTCCGTACTCCGTCAGCGGCCTCCCGGTTACCCAGTCCAGCCTTCATCTCAACATCTACGGCTTCTCCTTCGGCGGCCCGATCTTTATTCCCAAGGTCTATAACGACTCCCGAACCAAAACGTTCTTCTTTGCCGGCGCGGAATTTAAGACGGACCACTATGCTTCACTGCTGAACTCGCGGTCGGAGTTTACCCAAGCTATCCGGAATGGCGACGAGAGCGCCAACAATAAAGTCTCTGGCCAGACTTGCGGCACTTCACCTTCAGCGGCTGCTCTCGCGGCTGGGTGCACCGCCGCATTTCCCACGGACCAATGGCTGCAATGCGATAGCTACTGCCAGACCCTGCTTACTGCGCGCAACTTGTCGGCAGCGAACTGCTTATCGAAAGACGCCAATGGGGTCACGAACCAGGTCAACCCCAACTGCTTTGACTCGGCGTCGAAGTATTTTATCAACCCTGCCAACAACTTCCTGCCGCTTCCCAACGTGCCCCAAAACAACAACACCTCCTTTGCGAACTACATCAACACGAATCCCGAGAAGGACAGTCAAAACGACACCATTTATCGAATTGACGAAAACATAAACCAGAAGAACCTCGTTACCGTCCGCTACATGCATGAGGAAGTCAATGACATTCGTCCGGCACGAAACTACAACGACCCTTCCCCGGACCCCGGTGCCGTTGCCTATACCCCGGCGCTGAATGCCCTGGTGCGCTGGAACTATACAATCACGCCGTCGATCATTAATACCGCTAGCATCGCTTACACCTATCAGAAGGTCCAGTTGCTTCCGACGGGGAACTATTTTGTACCTGCAGGGACGTTCAACCAAGCCTTTAGCAACGGAGATCTCCGACTTCCCGGTGTGAATATCGGCAGTTGGTCATGGCTGGGAGTAGGCGCACAACCGAACTTTTCAAAGACCGGCGATGGCATCTTCTCCGATGACTTCACCTGGGTGCATGGCAGGCACGCCGTCCAGGTAGGTGGGCTCTACATGTGGAACATCGTTCGGCTCAACTCCAGCGCTTTTGCGCAGGGCAACTTCGCCTTTGGCGGGGCCCATACCAACGACGTTGCCGCCGACTTCCTGCTCGGCTTCCTCAGCACCTACTCGCAGTCGAACGTGCAGCGCTACGGCAGCTTCAACCAGCATTGGTTCGAACTCTATGCGCAGGATGACTACAAAGTGATGCCGCGCCTCACTCTGAACCTCGGCGTGCGCTACAGCTTCTACTCGCCATCGACGATGCAAGGCAACGCCATCTCCAACTTCAACGCTGCAACCTTCAACCCGGCGGTTGCGCCGGCGATTACACCCGGCGGCGGGTTTGTCTTCAACAGCTCCAACCAGCCGCTCACCTCCGGCGGCGCCCTTGCGAACTACCTCACCAATGGCGTCATTGTGGCCTGCCAGAGCGGGACGCCATGCGGCTTTACGACACCCGAAAAGGGTCTCTTCGGTCCGCGTGTCGGCTTCGCCTACAGGCTCAACGATAAAGGCACGATGTCAGTGCACGGCGGGTATGGCATTGGATACACGCAGGTGGGCATGTTCCAGGTTTCGGGACTCATTAGCAACTCGCCGTATGTTTCGACGCCGTCGTACTCCAACACGCAGTTCAGCAATCCCGCCGGTGGCACAGCCGGCGCTCCCGGCCTGCAGGCCCTCGCAGGTCTGGACAGCACCTACCGTCCAGCAATGCTGCAGAACTGGTCCCTGACGCTTGAGAATGAGATTGTCCCTCACGGCATCTGGACCATCGCTTACGCCGGCGACAAGACCGATCACATCTTCTCGAATTCGGTTGACCGCAACTTCGCCCTCAACGGCACCAGCACTTACTCAACAAACTGCGCAGCCAATCCTAATAATTCCAATCCCGCGTCTTCCTCTGCGTGGCTCTATGATCCTTGCATCAACGGAAGCAACAACACGGTGCCGACAAATCCTGGATATAACCCAAATGCATCCCTGATCAACGTCAACTACTACCGTCCGTATCCCGGATATTCGTCTATCAATTCCGGCGTCTCCATTGGAACGGCGAACTATCATGCACTGCAGACCGGCTTCATCTATCGGCTTGCCGACTTGCAGCTCAACGCCGCTTACACGTGGTCCAAGGCGTTGGGCGATCAGGATCAGACCAACACGGGAAGCGTTGCCTACGGCTTCGATTCCAACATCGGATTCCAGAATCCCCGCAATCCCAAAGGAGATTATGGACGTCCTAGCTATGACCGCCCGAATGTCTTCACCGCGGCGTACGTCTACGAACTGCCCTTCTTCCGTCACTCGAGCAACCTTCTTGAGCGAGAGCTTCTCTCGCACTGGGGCACGTCTGGCCTGGTCACGGCGCAGAGTGGCTTTGCCAATACGGTGACCCTAAGCTCCTCCTACTCCGGTCTCGCCACCCGGCCAAACCAGATCGCGCCGCTCATCCGAAACTCTGGAAGTGGCAAGAGGGCCATTGGTCAGTCAGCGCTTTACAGCTACGCTTCTTTCGCGGTTCCTGGTTGGGGCACCTTCGGCAACTCGGAGCCGGGCGTTCTGCGCGGGCCAAAGGAGGTAGTCTTCGCGACCGCGGTCAACAAGACCTTCCCAGTTACTGAACGCGTAGGCTTCCAACTCCGCGCCGAGGCGTTCAACGTCTTCAATCATCCCAACATTAACTCGATCAACACCAGCTTTAACTTCAACTCGTCCACAGACGTTACTTCGTTCGGCAATGCCACCGCTGCGGGCGACATGCGCCAGATGGAATTCTCCGGACGTGTCACCTTCTAGCTAACCGGA
>PLUT01000258.1 GCA_003162875.1 Granulicella sp. | reverse complement strand
AACAATTATTTCCCGGCGATCGAGTGTCCGGCTAGTCGACGCGCGGCCCGGGGTTTCGGGCGGAAATCCTGCTGTTGGCGGCTGGCGGGTTAGAATGACCTCTGGCCCGTAAATGCCGTGCGGCCGCCATCGAGCGGGCAGCCGGCCGGCGAATCCAGAAGCAATTCCGGGCCGGAAAGTGTCCCAAAACCGACATGCATCGCTGGTCCCAGTTGTTCATTCCTACCCTGCGCGAGGCTCCCACGGACGCAGAGGTCGCCAGTCACAAACTGCTGCTTCGGGCGGGGTACATTCGCCAGCTCGGGGCGGGCCTTTATTCGTACCTTTTCCTGGGCAACCGGGCGATCAACAAGATCGTGGCGATTGTGCGCGAGGAGATGGACATGATCGGGCAGGAGTTTTACCTGCCGGCGCTGAACCCGCGCGAGGTGTGGGAGGAGTCGGGCCGCTGGGCGGGCATGGGGCAGAACATGTTCCGGCTAAAGGACCGCAAGGGCGCCGAGCTGTGCCTGGCCATGACTCACGAGGAGGTGATGACCACCATCGCCCGCTCGGAGTTGCGCAGTTACAAGCAGTTACCCCAGATCTGGTACCAGATCCAGACGAAGTTCCGTGACGAGCCGCGGCCCAAGTCCGGACTGCTGCGGGTGCGGCAGTTCCTGATGAAGGACGCGTATTCGTTCGATATGGACGAGGCGGGGCTGGACGAGAGCTACGCGAAGCACGAGCGGGTGTACCGGCGGATCTTTACGCGCTGCGGGCTGGAGTTTGTGGCGGTGGAAGCGGACTCCGGAGCGATGGGCGGGTCGGGATCGCAGGAGTTTATGGTCTATACGGACGCTGGCGAAGACCTGATCGCCAGTTCGGCTTCGGGCTATGCCGCCAACGTCGAGAAGGCAACTTCGAAGCTGCCGGCGGTCGAGGACCTGGCAGCGAGCGGCGACGGCTTGCCGGAACTGGTGCACACGCCGGGGAAAGCTTCCATCGCTGATGTCACCGCCTTCTTCGGGATCGCGGCCTCCCAGGACATCAAGTGTGTGGCGTTCATGGGTACTCCTGGGCTGCCGCCATTTCAAGCAGGGACCTCACGGGTGGTACAGGCGCCGCCCCTCCGTCCCGTGGTCGCCTTCCTTCGCGGCGATCACCAGGTCAACGAGACCAAGCTCAATGCTGTCGCCGGCACCGCCGAACTCCGCCCCATGACCCCCGAAGAACTCGAGATACACGTCGGCGGTCCCGCCGGATACCTCGGTCCGGTCGGCGTTGCCGAAGTCATGACCAATGGCTCCCTCAACGGCCTCAACTCCGGCAAAGAGCTAAACAAGATCAAAGGCATCTTTCGCGACGTCCCAACCGAAGGCCTCAAGACCATCGTCATAATGGATCTCGGCCTCCAAGGCCGGGCCAATCTCGTCGCGGGCGCCAATAAGCTCAATTATCACTTCCGGAACGTGACGCCGATGCGGGACTTCAAGCCAACGCTGGTTGCCGACGTGCGCAGCGTAAACGAGGGCGAACCCGACCCCATCGCCGGCGAGCCGCTGCGCATCGGCAAGGCGGTGGAGGTGGGCCACATCTTCAAGCTTGGCTACAAATACTCGAAGGCGATGGGCGCATCCGTGCTGAATCGCGATGGCAAGGAGACCACGCCGATTATGGGCAGCTACGGAATCGGCATCGAGCGCATTCTGACGGCTGCGATCGAGCAGTCCGCGGGACGGTTTGCGGCGCGCAACCAGCCAGACGCCTACGCGCTGCCGCCGTCGATTGCGCCGTTCCCGGTGGTGGTTACGGTGACCAATGTCCGCGAGCAAGAACTGTTGGCCGCCGGAGAAAAGGTTGCCCAGCAACTGAGCGACGCGGGAATCGACGTCCTGCTGGATGACCGGGACGAGCGCGCCGGCGTCAAATTCAATGACGCCGAACTTATCGGCACGCCCTTCCGTATCGCTGTGGGAAAGAAACTGTCCGAGGGCAAAGTTGAAGTTCTGAACCGGTTGACCAACCAGACCGATGACATCGCCATCGAGAAAGTTGTGCAACACCTGAAGACAGTTGTGAGTTGTGAGTTGTTAGTTGCCGGCTAGGTCGGCGCTGAAATGTGGGGTTGCCCTTCGTTCCATGGCAGTCAAAGTCAAACTCGCCAACCGCCTTTCCCCATTCGCCAAGCCGCTCGGCGGACGCCATCGCATACTGCGCGGTGCGGTGATTGTCGTGCTCGGCTTGCTCGTCATCGGGGCTGCTGTCTTCGGCTACATGTATTTCAAGTACCAGAAGATCGTGGACGATCGACTCGCCGCCGGGCCTATCTTCGCCAATGTCGAGCAAGTCTATGCCGCGCCGCGCGAAGTCCGCGTGGGCCAACACCTCACCGTCTCCTTTATCGCACAGGACCTGCGCCGCGCAGGATATAACACGAACTCGCAACTGGGCACGTTCACGGTGAACGGCGACAGCATCACCATCAAGCCCGGCCCGGAGAGCTACCACTCCACCGACGGCGCCACCATTTCCACCGGGCATAGTGCCGATGCCGACCTGGCTGCCGGGCCGGAATCCGATTACGGCTATACGGTCACGTCGATCACGGCGGACAACGGAGCGCCGCTGGCTGCCTACCAACTGGAGCCGCAGCTGATCACTGCGCTTTCCGAGGACAAGAACCGCACCAAGCGACGCCTGGTCACCTACAAGGAGATCCCGCCGCAGATGGTGCAGGCGGTTACCGCGATTGAGGACCGGCGCTTCTTCGAGCACGGCGGCATCAACTACGGCCGAACGGTCGAGTGCGCCGTGCACGATCTGCTGGTGGGACGCAGAGATTGCGGCGGATCGACCCTGACCCAGCAGCTGGCCAAGAACTTCTTCCTGACGCCGGACAAGACCATCTCACGCAAGATTGCGGAGCTGATGATCACGTACCAGCTCGAAGCGCGCTTCAGCAAGCCGCAGATCTTTGAGATGTATGCGAACGAAATGAACCTGGTTCACCGCGGAAGCTACGAGATCAACGGCGTTGCGGAGGCGTCGCAGACGCTATTCGGCAAGGACCTGCGCCAGCTCGACCTGGCCCAGGTTGCGACCATTGCGGCGCTGTTCCGGAACCCCAGCTACTACAATCCCTACCGCCATCGGGAACGGACGATGGAACGCCGCAACCTGGTGCTCGATTCGATGGTGGAAACCGGGGCGATCACAACCGAGCAGGCGGCGCGAGCCAAGGCCGAGCCTTTGGTGCTGGCGGAAACGAACGTGGATGCGGGCGAGGCGCCCTACTTCGTCGACCTGGTGCACGACCAGCTTGCGCAACGCATCGGCGACCAGGAACTCGGCCACGACTCGCTGCGAATCTATACCTCGCTGGACCCGGAACTGCAGCGCGCAGCCTCCGAGGCCGTCGACGCCGGCATGAAGAATGTCGACGACATGGTCCGCAGACTGCACAAGAAGGGCGATACCAACTTCAGCTATCCGCAGGTGGCTCTGGTTGCGCTGAATCCGCACACAGGCCAGATTCTTGCTCTGGTTGGAGGCCGCAACTACGGCATTTCGCAGTTGAACCATGCTGTCGCCGAGCGCCCCACGGGCTCTATCTTCAAGCCGTTCGTCTATGCCACGGCCTACAACACCTCACTGAACGGAACCGAACTCGACGACGGCAGCGTGTTTACCGCGCTCACTCGCCTGAACGACGACCCGCAGGACTTCGGGACCAACGGCCAGTCGTACATCCCTGGCAACTTCGAAAAAGGCGAACACCCGGGGATGGTAACGGCAGTCGAGGCGATCGCGCACTCGTTGAATATCGCGACCATCAGCCTGGCGCAGAAGGTTGGCTATGAAAACGTAGCCGCCCTGGCGCGCTCGGCCGGCATTGTGAACGCGCGCGGCACGCCTTCAGTCGCCATCGGAACCTATAACGCCACACCGATCGACATGGCCGGCGCCTATACCGTCTTCGCCAACAACGGCGTACACCTGAAGCCGTGGATGCTGGCGAGCGTCCGCAACGCTAACGGCGATGTTGTTGCCGACTTTGCCCCCGAGGCGAAGCAGATTCTGGACCCGCGCACCGCGTTCCTGACGCAGTCTCTAATGGAGAACGCGATGACCTTCGGCACGGCCTCGGCCGCGCGGGTGCACGGCTTTACGGCGCCGGCCGCTGGAAAGACCGGCACCTCGCACGACGCCTGGTTCGCGGGCTACTCCACAAACCTGCTCTGTATCATATGGGTCGGCAACGACGATTACACCGACGTCAAGATAGAAGGGGCGCACGCGGCGGCGCCGATCTGGGCCGAGTTTATGAATCGCGCCATCAAGCTGCCACAGTACTCGGATATGCATTCCTTTAGTCCGCCGGAGGGCGTTCAGGTGATACCCGTCGATAGGAATAGCTGGCTCCCCGCCGACGACACTTGCACGGAAGACTACTCCGTTGCGTTTCTGGACGGAACCGTTCCCAGCAGCACCTGCAGCCACATGGGGGGAGGGCCGCCATCGTTGATCAAGGGACTTTTTTCCGGCGGAGCTATGAATCTAAATGCGACGCCCCCGGGACCGGCGAATCCTCAACCGAGCCCTGGCACCGAACCCGCTCCGCCCAAGAAGAATCTCTTGCAGAAGATCTTCGGCGGCGGCAACAAGCAACCAGTTCAACCGCCGCCACCCGCGCCGCCGCCACAGTAGCCCGCAAGAGTCTAACTGGCCGCCGGGAGCGGGCTGTTGTCTAAGTGGTGGCGACCAAAGAGCAAGCTCGCGGCCAGGGCCGCCGCTGTGATCAACGCACAGAGATAGGCGAACAGGTCGCCGTGCGCGGCATAAAACGTGACATCGTGTTCATAGTCGAAGCCGGCGCGGAGACTGGTTCTTACGTGCCGGGGTGCAGCCATAAACACGCGGCCTTGCGGGTCGATGGAAGCAGTTATTCCGGTGTTGGTCGCGCGCAGCACCCAGCGATGGTTCTCAATCGCGCGCATGCGCACCATGTTCAGATGCTCCCAGGCAGCACTGCTGTCGCCATACCATCCATCGTCCGAGATATTTACCAGGACATCCGCGCCCATGTCTTCATACTGGCGAATCTCGTCGCCAAAGACCGATTCGTAACAAATGAACGTGCCATAGGTATGCCCGCCAGTGGTGAATACTCTCCGCTGCTTGCCGGGCTCGAATAACCCAACATCCTGCAGCAAATCTCCGGCAAAGAAGAATAGTTTCTTATATGGCGTGTACTCGCCGAAGGGCACCAGGTGCATTTTGTCGTAACGCTGGGCAAAAGACCCATCCGGCCGGATAAAGTTGGCCGAGTTATAGAGATGATATCCCTGTTCTGTCTGGCTGTCGGCATCGACACCCATGCCAGCGACGATGACTGGCGCATTCGCGGTGCGTGCAAGTCTGGACAGCGCCGCACGAAAATCCGTGTACGTATCCACAAACCTGTTAGGAGCCTCCGGCCAGACAATCACATTCGTCTGCACCAGGTAGCGCGTCTGGTCCGGACTGTTGCCCTGCTGCGGGGAAAGCGGGCCGACACACTTAGTCGATGATACTTCGGGCATTCCATAACACACTTCGCCGTTGAGAGGGAACAAACTCAAAGAGGAGAATGTCGATAGCTCCTGACCTATAGTAAGTTCCGGGCCAGCGGCGGCGGCAGCCGCACCTACTCCAATATTCTCCTGAACCAGAACTGCAGTTGCGGAGGCGCCTTCGCTAATGGGCCGCTGGGTATGCCGCAGAAACACGACATAGAGCAAGACGATGGCAACTCCGGCGACAGTTAGACCGGTCCGGGTATAGCGCCGGTCCTTGAGCGAGATGCGGGTCAACCACAATGCATTTACGGCCGCGATGACGAAGGAAAGCCCGTAGACCCCGGTATACGGCGCAAGCCGCGTCAGCAGCGCATTGTCTACCTGAGCGGTGCCCAACAGGTCCCAGGGAAAACTGGTAATCCGGGAGCGCGCCAACTCCACGGCAACCCAGACGAATGGACTCACCAGAAGCGCTCCTTGCACTCCCAGCCTGCCGCGTCGCAAGACCGCAATCAGCGTTCCGAACAAGGCATGATAGAGGCCGAGATAGAGACAAAAAAGAACCAGTATCCCCGCGGATGCAGGCCTGGCGATTCCACCGTAGGCATGCATGGTTGGATAAATCCAGTAGCAATTACCCAGATACCAGACAAATCCCGAGCAATATCCCAGCGCCGCGCCCTGGATCGCGCGGAGCGGGCGGCCATTGGCATCCTTGCCGGTCAGCGCCATCAGCAACGGAGCCAGCGCAATCCAGCACAGCGCGGAGCGCCAGAGCGGCACCGGCCCTGCAAGAGGAAATGACAGCACCTGAACTACGCCCGAGAGAATTGCAATTGCCCACAGCCGCACTGGAATCACTCGCATTGATTCGAAGTTTACCATCGCCGGCAGCGCCGGCTCAGCACGATTGATTCCGCAATTACGAAACTGGACTCAAGTATCGTTTGGCGGCAAGTAAGCCAAGGTGATTTGCAAGAGCGTTTTTACTTATGTATGCTTGCGTTGAAGGAATTATTGTAAGAATTTGCGATTGAATAAGCGGTCGCAGCCTTTGAGTATTAGAACTCGGGCACCGGAAGAATGCGGCCGAGGAGACAATTCTCGGTCGTACCAAGGAGGCAACACGTGGAAGTAACACGAATTATTGCGGAAATTGACGCCGAGATTTCGAAACTGCAACAGGCGCGCGAACTACTTTCCGGAATCGCCGCGAAGGCAGGCAAGGGTCCGGGGCGCCCCAAGGGAAGCAAGAATGCGAAAGCGGCGACACCNNCCGCTGGGCGGAGAAGAGAAAACTCACGGCAAAGAGCGCGGCCGCGGCAAAGTAGCCGCAATCCTCAAGTTTGCCGGTGGACAGGTTGCGGAAGGCGAGCGCAGCGCTTGCCGAACTGGCGAGCGCATTGCCCTGAACGCAGGTGGGAGGTGCGGGCGGCCAGGTTGATGCCATCCTCTGCGGAATATTTTTGCAGTTACTAAGACCAGTCCCGGTAAAGGCCGGGGCTTACCCGGATTTCTCTTTAGCGCGTGACCATAACTTCGCGCACATTATCCTTGCCTAGAAAGAAATGAAAGCTCTTGAATGACACGAGCAGGGTTTCGATCTGGCGATTGGTATAGGTGCTGAGGAGCGGGTACTCGCCCGCCCGCTGCACATCCACCTTGCTGGTATCGGTGAGATGATAGCGGCAAAAGTCCGGCTTTTGCGACTCCGGTGCGGAGCGACCCGGCGTCGAATGAAACATCGCAAGCAGCTGTCCACCCGGCGCCATTACCTCGTGAATCCGTTCCAGGGTTGGCCCGAGCAGCTCCTGGGGAAGATAGTCCGCAGTGTCCCAGAACAATACGACATCGAAGCCGCGCCCGGAAAAATTCAGGTGCGCGGCAAGAAACCCCTCTACATCAAAGCGTCCGGGGCTGCCGTCCTCCTGGGGAACAATCCACTCGGACTTGGCCGCCTCTTCCACCAGGTTGGCCAGGTAGATGCTGTGACCCAGCGCGGTGACGAAATTAATATTGGTCGAGGACGTCGGGCCTATATCGAGAACCCTCAGGGACTCTTCGCCGCGCATGCGCTCGAGCAGCTGGCCCCAGCCGCTGGAATAACGCGGCACGCGCTCATGCGCCGCTCCTCCGCCACCGGCCTTGTCCTTGCCGCCAAACCCCTTGAGCATTTTCCGGCTCTCCTTCCCGCTCAGAGCCTGGCGGAGGGGGTTGCGGTCGGCGCCGCGAGATCCACCCCCTGCCGCTGTCCGGAACCGGTCCGGGCAGCGATCTCAGACAGTTCCACCTTGCCCTTGATGGTGGCATTCTCCTCAATCGACAATCTCTCCGCGACGATGTCTCCCTTCACCACTGCCGAATCACGCAGCTCGATCCGCCCGGTGGCGCGGATATTGCCCTCGACCACGCCGTAGATCACCACGTCGCCCGCGACCACATCCGCGGTCACGCGGGCATTGGGCCCCAGGGTCAGCCGGCTCTCCGGCAGCGCGATGGTTCCCTCGAACACGCCGTCCAGGAACATCTCTTCGCTGCCCGACACTTCTCCTCGAATGGTGACGGACTTTCCGATCACGGTGGAACCCTCGGCTGGCTTCATAGGCTTGTCTCTCTCCCCTGCTGCAATTGTGGTGCTTGCCCGAACTATACCCAGCCCTGCGGTCAGAGGCAAACAGCTCTCTCGACTGTGAGCTGCCAACATTGTTGTGAGCGCTAGCTGGACAAGAAATAAGTGTCGACCGCAGCCATCAACGCTGCGCGATCCAAACGCGGTTTTCGGTCTTCAAATCGAGCCGCCCAACAGACCTGGCTGACAAGATCCCGGGGATAGCACGCTCTCAACTCCTGATTCAGCGTGCCGCGGATGACGCTGATGAGATTGTCGACCACGCCAGGGTCGACTTCGAGTTGCTGCTGGGCGGCAACGCGGCGAAATATCTCGTGAAACTGCTCGTCGGAACAGGCGCCAAGCTTGATCTTGGTTTGAATCCTGCGCAAAAAAGCAGCGTCCACCAAGGTTTCCGGATTTATGTTGGTGGCAAAGACTACCAGCATCTCAAACGGAATCTCAATCTTCCTGCCGCCAGCCAGAGTCAGAAAATCTATTCCCCGGTCAAGGGGGACAACCCAGCGATTCAGCAGTTCTTCCGGGCGGAGCCGCTGGCGTCCGAAATCATCGATGATCAGGGCACCGTTATTGGCTTTCATCTGCACCGGGCCAACGTAGAACCTGGTGCTTGGGTTGAATTGCAGGTCCATCATCTCGACCGTCAGCTCCCCGCCGACGAGGACCGAAGGACGATGGCAGCGCACCCAGCGCTCGTCCGTCATCTCGAGCTTCGGTTCTTCCACTCGTTTGTGAATCGCCGGATCATAGACAACAATGATCTGGCCATCGACCTCGACTGCGTAGGGCACCCATACGGCGTCCTCGGCAAGCACTCGCGCCATGGTTTCGGCAGCTGCGGATTTTCCAACGCCCGGTGGGCCATGGAGAAATATTGCGGCGCCTGAATTCAGGGCGGTCCCAAACTGCGACAACGTGTTGCTGTCGATCACCAGATGGGCAAAGGCGCGTTCTACGT
The DNA here is from genome assembly GCA_003162875.1 of Granulicella sp. Taxonomy (GTDB): domain Bacteria; phylum Acidobacteriota; class Terriglobia; order Terriglobales; family Acidobacteriaceae; genus Edaphobacter. The sequence goes on along the minus strand of PLUT01000258.1, from coordinate 13,044 downwards.
CAGCCCGGTGCACGACCATGTTGCGCATGCTCTGTCTGCGAACCAGGGTCACGTAGTTCTCCAGAGACACAGGTGCGGGACCGGCGTACTGATTCTGGGACAACAGTTCCAGAGCGCGCGCCCGGCCCTGAGAGGTAATGGCAATAGCCGGAATATTGCCTATCATTCCTGTGACGTGACAAAGCATATCCGTTCTCATCCGGGAAAACAGCTCATTGGTCAAATCGAAGCCGAGCCGCATCTGCTGGGAAAGTTCAAGCACCGAAATTGGACCCGCCAGATAGAGCGTCTTCAATGCAAGGTCTTCGAGAACCGTCTGACGCATGCCGAGTTCCGCAAGGGAACGGGGCCGATGCTCCGGTCCCGCGAATGGCTCGGCGTTTTGAGAATCCTGCAATTTAAAGTCAGACGAATTCATGGGTTACCGTGGCGTCTGCATCCTATGTTTCAAGACGGCTATGAAGACGACCTTGCCCTTAAAGCCGGATTACGCAATGTCCTGGTTCAGGGTACACCCGCGGTGCACCTGCTCTTCCAACGCGATCGGCCGTGCAGTCGTTGGGGGGCGGGCTAGACTGGAAGAGGCACAAGTGACCGGCCAGTGCAACTTTGCCGCGCGGCTAACGTTAAGACGAACGAGGCAATCGCGCCACCCTGAATTGATGAAAACGACGCAATCAACCGGTCAGCCCGTAACCCGGGCTGACAACAGTTTCCCCAGGCGGATCCGGCCTGGCCGCGCCGGAGTTTGGGCGTGCGTCGCAGGCTTTGCCGCGGTCCTTGCAACGGCCAGTCCAGCGGCTGGCGGAGCTGCTTCCCAGGATGCTCCCGCAGCGACCCGGCTCGCCGAGCCGGCGCGTACGTGGGTCGTGGATTGCGCCAGAAACGAAGTTCTCGTGGTCCAGCATCCTGACTCCTACCTGCGCTTTCGACTGCACGAGGTTGACGAGAAGGGCGACCGGATGCGCGATGAGATTGAGACGCCGGACGGCGGCGTCGCCCGCCTCATTCTGCGCGACGGCCGGCCGCTCACGNNACGCCGGGAGAGGACGCCGCGGAGCGGGAGCGACTGAACATCTTGACCGACTCGCCAGCCGATTTCGCCCGCCATGTCCGCCGCGAACAGGACGACAAGAAGACGGGTATCAGGCTCATCCTGCTGCTGCCGGATGCCATGCAGTGGAGCTACGCCCCGGGCCAGCCTCAGCTGCCCGATCAACCCGCAGGTCAGCCGGCGCTGGTCGTCCTCGACTTCAAACCGAATCCGAAGTGGTCGCCCCCGGATATTGAATCCGAGCCTCTGACCGGACTCGAAGGCCGGGTCTGGATTGACCCCAGCACACATCGCATGGTGCGCCTGGAAGGCAGCTTCTTCCACGCTGTCAACATTGGCTGGGGAATAGTGGCGCATATCTATCCCGGCGGTACCGTCACAGTCCAGCAGACCAACGTCGGCGGCCAGCGCTGGATTGTGGAACACATCGTCGAGCAACTGACGGTGCGCGCGCTGATGGTGAAGAATGTGAAGGAGAGCCTGATCTACGACACGGCGCAGTACCAACCGGTACCCGCAATGAAATACCAGCAAGCCATTAAGCTGCTGCTCGATACTCCGTTGCCCTCACATTGAGGCGGCATGGTCCTGACAGGCAGGCGCCGAAAGCCGCTCAGAACTGGAAGTAGAGGAATCGGACCGGGCTGTCCAGGTTGGCGAGGACCGCGAAGAAGAGGACCGCCATTACGACGGCCCAGCCAAAACTCGGGCGCCAGCGAAGCCCGGGAAACAGGGTTGGCGCGGGTGCAGGATTGACGCCGGACATGCCGGGTGCGGCAGCAATGCCGCCCGGCCCAGTCTCCTGCCCAAGAATCTGTTGCGTGTTGGGGAAGAACCACACGACCGGGAAGAGCGCAAAGGCGAGGCCGCCTGCCATCAACTCATCCATGGTGCCGGCGCCGTGCCGTCCAAACAGGTCTGCAATCAGCGCGAAGGCGGAGCCCATGGACTCCGAACGGAAGAAGATGAGCGCGAAGGAAACCTGCAGGTATACCCCGATCATCATGGCAAGGCGCACCAGACCCGCGGGCCGCGGCGGCGCCGGAGTATTGCGGCCGCGCTGGCGGAAGTGCCGCCACGCCTGGTTCGCGGTCAGGTAAACGCCATGGATCAATCCGAAGACGATAAACTGCAAGCCTGCGCCGTGCCAGATGCCGGTTAGCGCCATGGTGACCATGGTGGGGTAGGTCACCATTGCGGTAAAGCCGCTGACCGTGACCAGCGCCTTGCGCGAGATCTTCTTGCCGCGCGCAACGCGGCGGCGCTGCACCGAGAGCAGGATGGGGTTGTAGAGGTAGAGCGTGATGTAACGGGTTAGCGTCATGTGCCAGCGCTGCCAGTACTCGGTAACGCTGGTGGCCTTGTAGGGCGAGTCGAAGTTGAGCGGGAAGCGGATGGAGAAGATGCGGGCCAGCCCGAGCGCCATGTCGGAGTAGCCGGAGAAGTCAAAATAGAGCTGCATAGAGTAGACGATGAGGCCGGCCCATGCGTTGGCGGTAGAGAGTTCGCCGGCATGGTGGAACGCGATCTCCGCAGTGGGCGCCAGCCTGTCTGCGATCAGAACCTTCTTCCCCAGGCCCATTACGAACCATGTGAAACCTATGGCGCAATCCTCGGGGTTGAGCGCGAACCGGCGTCGTGGCTTGGTTGCCGGTTGCGCGCTGGCTGGAATGGGCTGGTCCTGAGCAAGGGTTTGGCTGGAGGCGCCGGGTTGATCCTTCGGCGGCACGCTGCCGAATTGGGGCATCATCTCCTTGTGGTGGAGGATGGGGCCAGCGATCAGGTGAGGGAAAAAAGTGACGAACAGGAGATACGAGAAAAAGTCCTCGCACTCTGCCTGTCCCTGGGCGAGATCGACAAGGTAGGAGATCTGGGTGAAGGTGAAAAAGGAGATGCCTAGCGGGAGCAGGATGGGATGAGGGTTGAGGCTGGCGAGGTGCAGCGTCTTGATGGTCAGAAGAATCTTGTAAAGGTACTTGAAATAGAAGAGCGCCAACAGGTTGAGAAGGATGCCAACGGTGAGCAGGCGCCTGCGCCGCGGGGAGCCCTCGGAAGCGGCGCCGATGGCGTAGGCTACGAGGTAATTGACCAGGATGGAGCCAATCAGAAAAAGGACGTAGAACTTGTTCCATGCAGCGTAAAACACCACGGACATTGCAGCCAGCCAGGCAATGACCGGACGCCGGCCGAAGCGCCCAAGCAGGTGGAAGCCCAGCATGGTGACAGGCAGAAAGATAAATATGAACTTGAGGGAGTTGAAGAGCATAGAGGCAGTTGTGAGTCGAAAGCAAGCGCGACGCGGCGTTATGTGGCTAGTTGAGAATAGATGGAACCGGTGCGAGTTGGCGGTCGCGGGTCAAAGATAAATAGCGTGGGGCGCGAACCCACAATTCACAACCCCTCCTGACAACTTGCCCTTTAGCGTTCGAGGCCGGTGCGCTGCAGCGCGGCGACCGTGCGGGGGACAGCGGTGGGGTTGCGGTCGTCGATCTGGGGATTGCGCTGGGCTACGGCGTTTAGCTCCTGGGCGACCAGGCGGGAGACGACAGCCGAGCCTACCGCGGTGTAGTGGCGGGGGTCGTTGAAGAGGCCGACCGGCAGCGGCAGCAGCGAGTTGCTGGTGACTCCGTTCAACTCCGAGCTGAATGCGGCGAGGTTCTGGTCGCAGGAGGGGATGGGAGCGACATTGACGAGCACGATGCCCGAGCGATCCGCGTATCCCTTCTCGTATTCGCCGACCACGGCGCGTGGATACGTTCCGCCGGCGCGGGGATTGGAGAACGTGGCTCCGGGCTCGCAGGACTTGCTGGGCGGAGACGGCGGAGTAAAGAAGCCGTTGTGGATGGCGATGGTATCTTCTTCCGGGCGCCGGTTGGTGAGGTGAAACCAGACGGCCTTGATTCCGGAATAGACGGTGAAACCGGCGGCGTATCCGGCGAAGGCGATCGCCTGCTGGGGATGCCGGAGCAGTACGCGGCGGCTCTCGGCCGGGTCACCGTGGCGCAGCAGTTCCAGCAGGCCCTCCGGGTAGACGGTCTCGTTCCAGGCGTCGCTCTCCGGCTGGAAACCGTCGGGCGAGAGCTGGACCAGAAGCACGCGGGGCTTCCCGTTATTGGCGAGATAGCGATTCAGCGTCAGGTTGTGGGTAACCGCCAGGACCGCATTGGTAACGGCAATGTTGCAGGTCTTGAAGCCGGTATTGCGCTCGACCACATCGGGGTCAATCCCGGTCATGGCGGTCGAATCGCCGAAGATCAGGACATCACAGTCGCGGTCGCGCATCGCGAAGACGGCGTCGTTTGACTGCACCCAGACACTGGCGCCATGGCGCTGGAAGAAATCCGAACTGCCCAGGCGGATGAATGCAGGGATAGCCAGAAATGGGAGGAGCAGGAGAAGAAGGCAGTAGCGCCGCGAGGCCTCTGCCGATCTTATGGGCGGCACCTGAACCGCACGGGAAATTGGATCCTGCTCGGCTGCGAGAGTGGAGGCAAATGCCAGGTCTGTCGCTGCATTCATGTAGTAAAGAGTCGCCCTATGTATGATAGTAAACCTTTTGATGGCATGAAAGTCTACCTAATAATTGTGTCCAATGCGCCGCGAATGCATCGCTGCCAAACACTCCACGCTTCGAAGCCCGGGAGTGCCCAAAGTGCAGAAGCGGATTGACTTACGCGAGACGCTGGGCTAAGGTTCACTCTCTGCTGCGCTTTCCGGATCGCGAGAAGCCCGGAGCGGTCCCCTAGCTTCTTAGACGCACAATCTCAAATCTGGTTTACGCGGGGCGCCTGGGCGGGTCCGGGTGAGTCCATGCAAGTGAGAATCCGGCCGGCGGTTTGATCTTGGAGGATGAAGGCATATTGTGTTGAGTGAGGTAGTTGCAAGCTAAAGGAGAACCCATGGCGCGATTGGTTCGGTGCTCTTTGATCCAGGCGAAAAACGAGGTAAGCCCGGAGATTGGCGGCGGTGGGGCGTCGCTGGCGGAGATCAAGCAGGCGATGATCGACAAGCACGTCAAGATGATCCGCAAGGCCGCGGCGGATGGCGCGCAGATCGTCTGCCTGCAGGAGATCTTCAACGGGCCGTATTTTTGCGCCGAGCAGACCACCCGGTGGTACGAGTCGACCGAGCGCGTGCCCGATGGGCCCACGGTGGAGCGGATGATGGCGCTGGCCAAGGAGACCGGCGTCGCGCTGATCGTTCCGGTGTACGAGGTGGAAGAGGAAGGCATTTTCTACAACACGGCCGCCGTCATTGGCCGGGCCGGGGACTTCCTGGGCAAGTACCGCAAGACGCACATTCCCCACGTCGCTCCGGGCTTCTGGGAGAAGTTCTACTTTCGCCCGGGCAACCTGGGCTTCCCCGTCTTCGACCTGGGCTTCTGCAAAATCGGCGTGTACATCTGCTATGACCGGCACTTTCCTGAGGGGGCGCGGGCGCTGGGTTTGCGCGGCGCCGAGATTGTGTTCAACCCTTCAGCTACGGTGGCCGGACTCAGCGAGTACCTGTGGAAGCTGGAGCAGCCGGCGCACGCGGTGGCTAACGGATACTTTGTCGGCGCCATCAACCGCGTGGGGACCGAGGCGCCCTGGAATATCGGGGAGTTCTTCGGCCAGAGCTACTTCTGCAATCCGCGCGGCAAGATCATCGCAGAAGCGACACGGGATCAGGACGAGATTGTGACTGCCGATCTCGACCTGGACATGATCGCCGAAGTGCGCAGGACGTGGCAGTTTTTCCGCGATCGGCGACCGGAGATGTATGGCGACCTGGTGAAGCCGTAAGGGGAGTGCATGAGGGTAAGGCACATGCTCAAAGCTGACAACTCGCTCCCCGAAACTGAAATCGCGGCTCGGTTTCCCGATCTGCATCCGGCGCTGGACGCGCGGGCGGCCGTGGTCGAGGCTAATCGCTGCCTGAACTGCTTCGACGCGCCCTGCATGAGCGCGTGCCCCACCCACATCGATGTGCCTCGGTTCATCAAGAAGATCGCTTCCGGAAACGTAACCGGCTCGGCCAGGACCATCCTGGACGCGAATGTGCTGGGCGCGAGTTGCGCGCGGGTATGCCCGGTCGACGTGCTGTGCGAAGGCTCGTGCGTGATGCACGGAAAGCACGAGCAGCCGATCGAGATTGGCCGGCTGCAGCGGTTTGCAATGGAGACGTTCTACGACGCAGGCGGGAAGCTCGCGCTGCGCCGGCGCGAGGAGCGCAAACAGCGAGTGGCCTGCATCGGCGCCGGGCCGGCGAGCCTTGCCTGCGCGGCTGAACTGCGCCAGCTTGGCTTTCAGGTCAAGGTGATCGATCGGCGCGCGCTGCCGGGCGGGTTGAATACCTATGGCGTAGCGGAGTACAAGCTGCGCGTGGGGGACAGCCTGCGCGAGGTTCGGATGATCCAGGACCTGGGGGTGGAGTTCGAGGTCGGCGAAGTCGATCCGGAAGGACTGACGGAGCTTGAGCGCGATTTCGATGCGGTGTTTCTGGGAGTGGGTCTGGGAGCGATGCGCCGGCTGGCGCACGATGGCAGCGCTTCCGAGTCGGTGGTGGATGCGCTGGAGTTTATTGCGGGATATAAGACCGGACAGCGAACCAGCATAGGGCCGCATGCAAAGGCCCGGCGCGTGGTGGTGATTGGCGCCGGGAATACAGCGATCGATGCGGCCTGCGCGGCAAAGCGGCTGGGCGCCGGCGAGGTGACGATTCTGTACCGGAGACAGCGCGAGCATATGTCCGCGTTCGACTTTGAGTACGAGCACGCGCTGCGCGAGGGCGTGGTGTTTTGCTGGGCAACGCTGCCCAAGGCGTTCGCCGCGAAGGGCGATGCGATTGAGCTGCAGTGTATCGCCACCGCCCAGGATGAAACCGGGCAGGCTGTCCCGGTGGAGGGATCGGAGTTTACGATTGAGTGCGATGTAGTGATTCCTGCAATCGGGCAATCGCCGCTGCTGGAGTTGCTTTCGCAGGTGCGGGGAGTGGCGATGGAGCATGGGCGGGTGGTCATCCAGCGCACAACCGGGCAGACAACCAACCCCAAGTACTTCGCGGGCGGGGATTGCGTGAACGGCGGACGCGAGGTGGTGGATGCGGTCGCGGACGGCAAACGCGCGGCGCATGGGATCGCGGCGGCTCTGGGAGGGGCTTCTTCGTGAGAAAGGTCCGCAGGTCTGTGGTAGTTCGAGCAGTACGCAGGTCCTTCGACTGCGTAGCTTGCGATAGGGCTGCAAGCTACTCCGCTCAGGATGACAGGTTCATGGGAGGGATAAGCGTTGGCTGATCTGACGACAAACTTCGCGGGCATCCGGTGTCCGAACCCATTCTGGCTGGCCAGCGCGCCGCCGACCAACTGCGGCGAGCAGGTGATGCGCGCGTTCGACGCAGGATGGGGTGGCGTGGTGTGGAAGACCATCGGCGAGCCGATTACGAATGTCAGTTCGCGCTACTCGTCCGTCGATTGGAACGCCCAGCGGATGATGGGGCTGAACAACATCGAACTGATCAGCGACCGCCCCATCGAGTTGAACCTGCGCGAGATTGCCGAGGTAAAGCGACGATATCCCGGGCACGCGGTAATCGCGTCGCTGATGGTTGAGTCGAAGCGCGAGACCTGGCACGAGATGGTGAAGCAGGCTGAGGGCGCCGGGGCCGATGGACTGGAGCTGAACTTCGGATGCCCGCACGGAATGAGCGAGCGCGGGATGGGCTCGGCCGTGGGACAGGTGCCGGAGTACGCGCAGTTGATTACCGAGTGGGTGAAGGAAGTGGCGCGGACGCCGGTGCTGGTAAAGCTGACGCCCAACATCACGGACATCCGCATGGTGGCGCGGGCGGCCAAGCGCGCGCGGGCGGATGGGCTTTCGGCGATCAACACCATCAATTCGATCACCGGCATCGACCTCGATACGTTTGAGCCGCGGCCGAATGTGGATGGGAAGAGTTCGCACGGCGGCTACTGCGGGCCCGCGGTAAAACCGATTGCGCTGAACATGGTCCAGCAGGTGAACTCGGATTATGTGGATGGGCCGCCGATTCCGATGAGCGGCATTGGCGGGATAGCGACATGGCGGGATGCGGCGGAGTTCTTCCTGATGGGCTGCGGCACCGTCCAGGTGTGTACGGCAGTGATGCACTACGGCTACCGCATCGTCGAGGATATGATCGACGGACTCTCGAATTGGATGGATGGGAAGGGATTCGCGACCGTCGAGGATTTTCGCGGCAAGAGCCTGACCAGGGTGACGGAGTGGAAGCACCTGAACCTGAACTACAAAATCGTCGCGCAGATCGATGAGTCCCTTTGCATTGGCTGCCAGCTTTGCCACATCGCGTGCTGGGACGGCGCGCATCAGTGCATTCATCTCGACCGCGTGACCGGGCCTCTTGGAACCGGCCCGGTGGACGGGCACGTCGGGGCCCACGCGAAGCCGCAGGAGCCCGGGCGAAAGAGGATTGCGGCCACTCCGATTCCGAAGCTCGATCCGCCCATTGGGAGCGTGGGGCCGTTTGCGACGTCGCTGGAACGGATCCCGCGCGTGGACGAGACGGAATGCGTCGGATGCAATCTGTGCTCGCTGGTCTGCCCGGTAGACGGATGCATCACCATGGTCGAACGGCCGACGGGATTGGCTCCACAGACGTGGGCGGAGCGGACAGCCGAGGCGGAATGCGTTCCGCCCCAGGCAAAGTGAGAGAGCGACTGCGGATCTGCACGGAGCGACACGGACTCAAACGAACACTGGTGGTTCAATCCGTGTTGACCAGTGTGGAGCCTGCGATGCGATTTTTCTGATGTACGGGACGAAGGAGCAAGGCAATGGGGATTCTGATTAAAGGTGGCAAGGTTGTGAGCGCGGCGACGACAATGCTCGCCGATGTGTTGGTTGAGGGCGAGACGATTGCGCAGGTTGCGCCGGGGATCACGGCGAATGGGCACCGGGTCGTCGATGCGACGGGAATGCTGGTGCTTCCTGGGGGCATTGATGTGCATACGCATCTGGATATGCCCTTTGGCGGCACGGTGAGCGCTGACGACTATGAGTGGGGGACGCGGGCGGCGGCGATCGGCGGGACAACGACGGTCATCGACTTTGCGCTGCAATCGATGGGCCACCCGATGAGTGAAGCCTTCAAAACCTGGCGCGCGAAGTCGGAGGGCAAGGCCTGCATCGACTATGCGCTGCACATGGCGGTGACCGACCTGGGGCCAAACGATGCCTGGCTGGACGAAGTGGATGCGATGGTCGCGGAGGGGATTTCCAGCTTCAAGATCTTCATGGCGTATCCCAATGCGCTGATGGTGGACGACGCGACCATCTTCAAGCTGATGCAGCGGACAAAGAAGCTGGGAGCGCTGGTGTGCGTCCATGCGGAGAACGGCACGGTGATCGATGCGATCGTGCAGCAGGCGTTGGCTGCCGGCCACACGGGGCCGCTGTACCACGCCCTGTCGCGGCCGGTGGAGGCCGAAGCTGAAGCGGTGCATCGCGTGGTGGCGTTGAGTGAGTTGGCAGGCGGCGCGAAGGTGTATATCGTGCATGTGTCGAACGAGAAGGCGATGCTCGAAGTTAAGGCGGCGCGCGAACGCGGATTGCCGGTGCAGGGCGAAACGTGCATGCAGTACCTGGTCCTGTCCATTGAAGATGACATGGGCAAGCCCGGCTTCGAGGACGCGAAGTACGTGTTCACGCCGCCGCTGCGCGAGAAGAAGAACCAGGCTCCGCTGTGGAAGGCGCTGAAGGACGATGTGCTGCAGGTGATTTCCACCGACCACTGCCCGTTCCGGTTTGCCGATCAAAAGACGCTGGGGCTGGGGAACTTCACCAAGATTCCTAACGGTGGCCCGGGGATAGAGAACCGGATGCAGCTTGCCTATCACCACGGCGTCAACCAGGGCCGGATCTCGCTGGAGCGGTTCGTGGAGATCAGCGCGGAGGCGCCGGCGAGGATCTTCGGAATGTATCCGCGGAAGGGTATATTGGCCGCTGGTTCGGACGCGGATATTCTGGTGTGGGACCCGGAAGCGAAGTATACGATTACGGCAGCGACCCAGAATATGCACACCGATTACTCGATCTTCGAAGGCTTCCAGGTGAAGGGCAACGCGCGGCAGGTATTCTCACGCGGAGAACTGGTGGTCGACAGTGGCAGGTTTGTCGGAACGGTGGGTCGCGGGCGTTATGTGCATCGCGAGGTGCCCGGCGAATGAGCCTTTACGTCGAGGGGCCGACGAGTCTGACCGATGCGTACGGCCTGCGCGCCGATTCGCATCTGTATAACCCGGACCTGGCCCCGACAACGCCCGAGCAAAGACACTGGACCACGTACAACTACATCGCGCTGTGGTTCTCAATGTCGATGGAAGTTTCGACGTACATGCTGGCGTCGACCCTGATCGCAGGCGGGATGAACTGGAAAGAAGCGATTTCGACCATCCTGCTGGGCAATCTGATCGTGCTGATCCCGATGCTGCTGAACGCTCATGCGGGAGCGAAATACGGAATTCCCTTCCCGGTTTTTGTGCGCGCTTCATTTGGGGTTCGGGGCGCGAATATTCCTGCGATGCTGCGCGCCCTGGTGGCGTGCGGCTGGTTTGGAATTCAGAGTTGGATCGGCGGCACCGCCATTACGCAGATGGTGAATGTGCTGGCTCCGCGGACCGAGCACATGCCCGTGGTGACGTGGGCATGCTTTCTGGGCTTTTGGGCGCTGAACATGGTGGTGGTGTGGCGCGGAGTGGAGTCGATCCGATTCCTGGAGAGCTACTCGGCGCCGTTCATTCTGATTATGTCGGCGCTGCTTTTGGCCTTCGTGCTTCACCGGGCCGGCGGACTCGGGCCGATTCTTTCCACTCCCAGTCACTTCACGTCCACGCGCAGTTTCCTTGCGTTCTTTTTTCCGGCGTTGACCGGGATGGTGGGATATTGGGCAACGCTTTCCCTGAACATTCCGGACTTTACCCGCTACGCAAAGGACCAGGACGCGCAGATCATAGGCCAGGCAATCGGCCTGCCGCTGGCGATGACGATGTTTTCCATGCTGGGAATCGTCTGCACGTCGGCATCGACGGTGATCTTCGGCGAACCGATCTGGTCCCCTGTGACCCTGCTGGGCCGGTTCCACCAGCCGCTGCTGGCATTCCTTGGATTGATCGGGCTGCTGGTGGCGACGCTGAATGTCAACATCGGGGCGAATGTGGTTGGCCCTTCGAATGACTTCTCCAACCTGGCGCCGAAGTTCATCAGCTTCCGCACCGGCGGACTGATCACGGGTGCGATTGGACTCGCCATCATGCCGTGGAGGCTGATGTCGAGTTCCACTAACTATTTGCAGTGGCTGGTGGACTACTCGGCGTTGCTTGGGCCGGTGGCGGGCATCATGATCGCCGACTATGTCTTTCTGCGCGACACGCGGCTGGATACGGAGAGCCTCTATCGCCGCGAGGGGCCGTACGAGTACCGCAACGGCATCAATCCGCGCGCGCTGATTGCGCTGGCAGCAGGTGTGGCCGCGGCGCTGATCGGCCGCTGGGTCCCTGAGTTTGACTGGCTCTTCAAACTTGCGTGGTTTGTGGGCTTCTTCGTGTCAGCGCTGGTGTACACAATGCTGATGGGAACAGCGGCGGGTGCCGGGGGCGCTACTCCGCTGGCGCAGCGGATTGCAGCAAAGGCCCTGGATAAGGTACTCGATCCGGCGCTGGGAAACAGCGCGGGACTCAGCCGGCCATAAGCTGCCGCAGGCAGACCGGAAAAGCTTCGCGGTCGGGAATCGCACCGTTCGGCGCCCAGGGGACATTTGTCGCGGTAAGGCAGCCGCCTCCACCGAACTAGCGGAGAAACGCACCCAGCTCAGCGGCGGCGGCGCGCAGGTGGGGAAGAAACCTGCTCTGCATTTCGTATACGGGCATGCGCGGCGCGCTTCCGCTCAGATTCAGGGTGGCAGCGACCCGGCCGGTGGGCGCGTAGACAGGCACTGCGATGGAGCGCAGGCCGATCTCGTACTCCTGGTCGACCAGCGCGTAGCCGTGGCGGCGGACGTTGCGCAACGCGAGGCGAAGCTTCTCGGCGCTGCTCACGGTGCGCGGGGTGTGCGCTGTCAGCGCGACGTGGGCGAGATACTCCTCCAACTGCTCGGCGGGCAAATAGGCGAGCAGCACCCGGCCCATGCTGGTGCAGTAGGCGGGCAGGCGGCTGCCAATGTGCAGCTCGTCGGACATGACGCGGGAGGCGGAAGAGCGCGCAATATAGACGATGTCGTCGCCGTCCAGGGTGGCGACAGAGAAACTCTCGTGCAGCTCGGCGGACATGCGTTCCAGAATGGGCTGGGCGGCGGTGGAGAGCGAACTGGAGGCGGAGTAGGTGTTCGAAAGCGTGAGCATGCGCGGGCGCAGCGCATAGCGAGAGCCGTCCTCGACGCCCGCAAAGCCAAGCTTGGATAGCGTGTAGAGGCAGCGGCGGACGGCGGCGCGAGACAGGCCGGTCTTCACCGAGAGCTGCGAGATCGTCATCCGCGGGGTCTGCGGGGAAAAAGACTGAATTACCAGCAGCCCGCGGGCGAGCGAGGTCATGAAATTCGGGTCGCCAGCGAATTCATTCAGGGTCGACGATGGGGTCGCGTTCACCAAAACAACGGGTGTCTCCGGGACAGGGGTAGCATTGACCCGCGAAGCAGACCCGAGCAGGGACGGCGGAACTGCGGAGGGAGCGCCATTCGGTGAGGTGCGGTGGGCGGGGCGGCGGGCTGCTACATTCATTGACAAACGGGGCCTCGATTCGCGGCCAGGGCTCGGATCCAAAAACGCGAGCCCCGCGCACCCCTGAAGTTCGAACATGATGCGCGATAGCCGGACTAGTATTGACGATAACCGCACACATCGCGCTTTTGCAAGCCGAATATCCAGCACGGATAATCCGGCGGTGCGCGAAACCCATCCGGATGGCAGCCCGACAGGAATATGACCCGATTGCCGTGAGAAAATTGACGCCTATGAATACCCA
>PLUT01000010.1 GCA_003162875.1 Granulicella sp. | reverse complement strand
AGCCAGCCGTCAAGGCCGGCCCCCCGCAAAGCAGCTTGAATCGCTGGTATACCCATAGCGGAGATTCTATGCCGGGGCAACGGACGAGGCAAAAGTGAATCACGGCCGGCACCGAGAAGGAGAGAAACCACCCGGAGCGAGAGATATATTTGGAGAGGCGAGGGCTCGAAGGAGCGATCTGGCGAGCTTTCGAACGGGTGTGCCGGTCGTCGCAACCTTCGTTTGGGGCGGGTGCGAAGGGAGTGGTTGAGGCTCAGGCATCGGCTATTCCAGCGGCGGTGGAGTTGCCGGTGTGCGAAGGTGCATATTCTACCCCAGGATTTTGGCGGCAGATGATAGAGGCGGAATTCTCTCGTGCAGCGACGCATGTTGAAGGTAAGCAAATACCTGCAAGCCGGGTGGATNNAGGGGTAAAATCAGATCCGAGCCTGAATGCGGCGTCGCATCCCGCTGAAAGAAATGTCCAGATGAAGGGGTTTGACAACGGCAGGTTCATAGTCAAGTCTTGAAGATAGGTTACGATGGAGTGTGTTCGCTAGAGGGCGGGATATTGCCTCAACATTCCAAGACTTACCAATATAAACCTGCGTCACGCGCTCGATTTGACGGGCGATCGTGTTACAGAAGGTTTCTGAGAGGTTGAGACGTGGTGGAGATCTCGGTCCTGGTTCTTGCAAAGAACGAGGAACACAATGTCCCGAAGTGTCTAGATGCAATCTATTCACAGCGGGTGAACTCCGACTTCGAGGTCGTCTTCATTGATTCCGGTTCGAGCGACAGGACGGTCGAGATTGCGAGACAGTATCCCGTTCAGTTTCACCAGATCCCTCCTGAAGAATTTCACCATTCCCGAACTCNNGCAGCCTCCCTCTCTCACGGCAAATATCTGGTGTATCTTGCAGCCGATGCGTTTCCCGCAACGCCGAACTGGCTGCAGGCTCTTTTGAACAATTTTGAAGACGATCATGTAATGGCGGTGTATGGGCGGCATCTGCCGAAACATGGATCGAGTATGGAACGGCAGCACGCTCTAAGCACACTGTACGGTCCGGACCGCATTGTGAAGAACTTGCAGACGCGCGATGAGTTGGGCTACCGCTACTATCATTTTTCGACTGTAAACGCTGCTATACGCCGGGAAGCCTGGGAGGCGACCCGATTTCCGGACAATCTCAGGTTCGGTGAAGACACTGCAATAGCGAAGAGGATGCTGGATCGGGAATGGGCAATCGTCTACGAGCCCGATGCTGCGGTATACCATTCGCACGATTACCCTGCGCACGTTCTCTTGCGTCGCTACTTCGATATTGGCGTTGTTTTTGACCGACTCGGGATATGGAATTCCAAGACGAAGTCGTCCATACGCAACGACGGGTTAGTTAAGGTGCTATCCAAGTTTGCAGCTCTTCGTCACGGAAATATCTGGAGTGTAGGGCAGGCGCTGTGGAACGACGCCGCGAAGGCAAGTGGCCTTGTGCTGGGACGAAACGAGCGACTGTTGCCGCTCTTTGTCAAACGCCGACTATCCGCCTTCAAGCTGTTTGAATAGAGTGTTAATACTTGCGGCAAGGGGTTGTCTTTTTTTCGTAAAAGCAAAACCGCAAGGGGGTTCACGGGAATCCAGATTGGACCTGATGCAGGACGATCCGCCTGTTTTGATTGCTTGTGTTTGTGCAGAGGCCTTTGCGGATTGAAGTGGTTTCAAGATAGGGAGAATGGATGCCGCTGGAGATCGAAAGTAAGCATATTGGCGGGGACGTCGCAGTACTTGTTCCAAAGGTGTTGGGAGATGATCGCGGTTTCTTTATGGAAACCTACCGGGCGGACAATTTCCGGGACTTCGGACTGCCCACTGAATGGGTTCAGGATAATCATTCGCGTTCGGCTAAGGGCGTCCTGCGGGGTCTGCATTTCCAGTGGGCTCCGCCGATGGGTAAGCTGATGCGCGTCACTCATGGAACTGCTTATCTCGTCGCCGTGGATATTCGTAAGGGGTCGCCGACCCTGGGCCAATGGTTTGGCGCAGAAGTCTCGTCGGACAATAAGAAACAGGTTTGGGCACCCTATGGATTTGCTCGAGGCTTCTGTGCTTTGACCGACGGTTGCGAAGTTCAGTACAAGTGCACTGGAATCTATAGCTCAAAAGGTGAGTCGGGCATCTATTACCGGGATCCTGCGCTCAACATTGATTGGCCGCTTCAAGACGTTCAGATTTCCGAAAAGGACGGTAAAGCTCAGACTCTAGCTCAGTGGTTGGAGTCGCCTCTTGCGGACAATATCGTCTACGAGAGCAAAGAGTAGTTAGGGGTCGAAAGGAAGAAACAAAGTGCGTATTTTGATAGCGGGCGGCGCTGGATACGTCGGCAGTGCCCTTATTCCGAAGTTGATCGAACGAGGATACTCGGTAGATGTAGTGGATCTCTTCTGGTTCGGCAACCACCTGGGTCCGCAGGTTGGGGTGATTCATAAGGATATCTTTGATTTGCAGAAATCCGACCTGACTGGCTATAACCAGGTGATCTTCATGGCGGGTCTCTCCAACGATCCCATGGCGGAGTTTTCTCCCAGCAAGAACTTTATCTTCAATGCAGCGGCTCCAGCGTACTTGGCTTATACAGCTAAACAAGCGGGCGTCATGCGCTTTATCTATGCGAGTTCCTGCTCGGTGTACGGATACACGGAAAATGAGCTATTTGACGAGGATCGCCCTGTCAGTTCTTCCTATCCCTATGGGATATCCAAGCTGCAAGGGGAGCGGGCCGTTCTACAGATGTGTAATCCCGATTTTTCCGTCATCGCACTTCGAAAGGGAACGGTGTCTGGATACAGCCCTCGTATGCGATTCGATCTTCTCGTGAACACCATGTTCAAGACCGCGATGAAAGAGGGCGTGATTCGCGTGAGCAATCCCTCCATCTGGCGCCCGTTCCTGAGCATTGAGGACGCATCGATTGCATACACGCGCGCAATTGAGGCGAATGACAATCTGTCGGGGGTTTTCAATATTGCTTCCGGAAACGCAACGCTGGGTGAGGTTGCTGATCAGGTGAGGGCGACGCTGGTGAAGGAGACTGGAGTGAAAGTTGACCTGGAGATCAACCGGGTGAATGATGTGCGAAACTACAAGGTCTCAATCGACCGAGCCAGGAACATTCTCAGCTTCCATCCTCAGCACGACGTAGAGTCGATTACCCGGAATCTAATCGCCAATCAGTCGAAGTGCAACGATTGGGATAATCCCTCCTATTACAACATCCGTGTTTTCAGGGATCAGGAGTCTTCCGCTTCGGAAGAATTGGTCACAGCGCAGCTGGGGAGAAGTTCTTGAAGATAGCAGTGGTGGGGGCGAATGGGCAGCTCGGAAAGGATATCAGTGCGGTCTTCGAAGAGGCTGGCGACTCCGTTGCCCGGTTGACTCACCCGGATATCGAGATTGTATCGGAAGACTCGGTTGTATCTGTCCTGGGGGCTATCGCGCCAGATCTGGTGATCAATACAGCCGCAATGCACCATGTAGAGAAGTGCGAAAGCGACCCTGCGGGGTCATTTGCGGTCAATGGAGTGGGCGCCCGCAATGTGGCAAGATGGGCGGCCCAGGCTAATGTGCCGATTGCATACATCAGTACAGACTATGTATTTGGAGGCGATAAGAAGTCTCCTTACGTTGAATCTGATGCGCCGGCGCCGCTGAATGTATACGGCGTGACCAAACTAGCTGGGGAGCATTTTACTTGCTGTCAGAATCCGAAACATTTCGTTCTGCGCGTGTCGGGTTTATATGGGCTTAACCCTTGCCGCGCAAAAGGCGGATTGAATTTCGTTGAACTGATGTTGAAACTTTCGCGCGAAC
>PLUT01000333.1 GCA_003162875.1 Granulicella sp. | reverse complement strand
GAAGAGGTGGTAGTCCCGAACCTGCTTCGGTTTCCGGTGCGCATGATCGGCTCGCCCACGTCTCGCTTCTGAGATTTAGGCGATCGTCCGGATAAAGCAGACGCAGGGATAGATTCACCTGTACAAGATATGCTCATGACGAATATGATTTCTCTTGCAAAACCTAGTCAGTACCGGCCCAAACATGCGGAAATGCATGGATTGCAGCGGCCAAATGTGTGAATTGAGGTTTGCGTGATGGCAGGATTATTGCGCGAAGCCAATCGCCGTAACTGGCCTGGGACGATCATGTTAGTTTGCGGGCTAATGGCGGCCGGCATGCTTCGCATTTCAGCCCAGGCAGTCGCGATAAATTCAGCGCCGATACTCTATCGAAGTGCCGCACCCATTCTTGCGCTATCCCCTGAGCAGGCTAGTCGTGGGGATCCTGCGCAACTTCGCGGCGTGGTGATACGCTCCACCGATTATGGCTTGGTGCTCCAGGATCGTACGGCCGGAATATGGATTTTCCTGGATAACCCCCCTAATCTATCTTCACACGATGAGATCGAGGTTATAGGAGTCGTCCACCAAGGACGATTCTCTCCCGGTGTGACGGCGCAATCTATACGCAAACTGGGGAGTTCTCCGCTGCCCAAACCGGAAGAGGTCACATTCAAGCAACTGACCACCGGAGACAAAGACAGCCAATACGTATCCGTCACAGGTGTTGTTCGTTCGGCAGGACTACGACCGCGAGTTTCAAGTTCGCAGAAACTCTGGCTGAAGATCGCGATGGCTGATGGCTTTATCGATGCCTCATTCCCGGAAAAGGACTTTAGCGCAGCAAGCAAGTTAATTGATGCAGTTGTCCGCATCGATGCAGCCGCATCGTGCACAAAAAATGCGAGCGGACAGATCATAACTCCAACTCTTATGGTTTCGGGTATGGAGAGCGTAACCGTACTCCAGCCTCCGCCACACAATTTATTTGACACACCACTTACTCCAATAAGCAAGCTAATGCAGTATCGCTCTGGAACCGATTACTATCATCGCGTGAGGGTTGCGGGAACAGTAACCTACTATAAGGCCGGCGAGAGCCTGATTCTCGAAGAAGCGGGCAGAGCGTTACTTGTCGAGACAGCACAGGCATCCGACATTAAGCTAGGCGATCGGATTGAGGCGCTTGGCTTTCCGGCACCACAGAGTTCAGGTCCGATTTTGCAGGATGCCGTGCTGCGGAGCATTGCTCCTGGACAACAACTAAAACCGGCGCCTGTCACGATTACCGACCTCTCCTCGGGCGCATTCAATTACAACCTTGTCAGCATCGAGGGCCGTCTCTTGACTCGCGTCCAGGAGCCCTACCGCGAGGTATTGTTGTTGCAGAATAAATCCGCCTTGCTGCTGGCTGAATTAGCCGAGCCTCAAAACTCGAATGCATTGCAGAAGCTTAAGGATGGAAGCACGATACGAATATCCGGCATTTGTATGCTGGATATAACCGGTGTCTGGAATCTGGATGGCCCGAGCGCCAGCGCGGTTCAATACAAAGTGGTACTGCGGTCATCGAACGATGTGCAAGTCACTGCACCACCATCATGGTGGACGACACGCCATGTTATATATATCGCTGCAATATTGTTAGTTCTTGTACTTGCTCTCGTCGGCTTGGAAGTCTACCGTCGAATTGAACGCTGGAGGCTCCGAGCTGTTCTCGAAGAACGGGAGCGCCTGGCATACGAGATGCACGACACTCTAGCTCAGAGCTTTGCAGGAATTGGGTTCCAGTTGCAGGCAATACGTAGGGCCATCCCAGGCGAGGTGCCAGGTCTGCGAGAGCAGGTAGATCTAGCCCGAGCGCTTGTGCGTCATAGCCACAAAGAGGCAAAACGCAGCTTCGAGCCGCTAAGTCTAAGTTCTGAATCACCTGAGGAGATTGATGTGCTCTCCTCGCTTGAGATCTCTGCGCGCAAGATGGTCGAGGGCATTTCCGTCGAAGTCACAACGGCGAGGAGCGGGACGTCGCGCCCAGTTCCTCACAAAATAGCGGTCTTGTTGTTACGGATCGGCCAAGAGGCCGTCGCGAACGCAGTTCGTCATGCGAATCCAAGCCATTTGGACATTTCCATTACCCATCTACCCGATTTTGTTAGGCTCGTAGTTACGGATGATGGATGCGGGTTTGTGAATAGCGGAAACCTGGTTGGCTTTGGATTGCGCGGTATGCGTAAGAGAGCTGCCGCGCTCTCGGCAAAGCTGGAGATTGTCAGTCAACCTGGAGAAGGGACGCGCGTCGAAATCAAGGCTCCCCTGCCGCCCAGTTTCACGTTTCATTCGGTCCTTGAGCGAGCGCGGAACTATCTAGTGGAGCGTTGATAATATGTCGATTCAAAGACAAAGCAGCGACGTGATCCGGATTCTGATTGTTGATGACCACCCTGTCGTCTGTTCGGGCCTTACAAGTATGCTAAGTTTGCACGTGGGTCTTGAAGTCGTGGGCTCTGCTGCAAGCGGTGAGGAAGNNGTTCAGCACGATAAACCGGATCTCATGTTATTGGATCTACGCATGCCCGGGATGGATGGCGTCTGTGTTTTGAATGCACTTAAACGAATAGAGCGACCTCCGCGCGTTGTGGTTTTGACGAGCTTCGAAAAGGAGGAGGACATCTATCGGGCAATTCGTGCAGGCGCTCAAGGATATCTACTGAAGGACACGTCCGAGTCTGAGATGGTTGCTGCNNTTCCCCGTCACATCGCGGCTCGCCTGGCGGATCGGATGATGCGTGCCGACCTCACTGCTCGCGAATTACAGACCCTGGAACTTCTCGCGCAGGGCTCGACGAACAAGCAAATTGCAGAAACCCTTAATATTAGCGATCACACGGTTCGTCACCATGTAAACAACATCATGGAAAAGCTCCACGTATCGGATCGCACTGAGGCGGTGGCAACTGCCCTGCGGAGCGGTGTGCTCTCGGGAACTGACTAAATGACCGATGGGTTCCCCAATCCAAAAGAGGAGTCCAGCAGCGTGTATCCGCTGGGCTCCTTCCGGTACGAGGTACAACAGACCTCCCGCCGGAATTCCGTGCGTGAGGCATGCTTCGCTTTAGAATAGGTACTTCAGCGAGAACTGCCCAATACGCGGCCCGCCCTTGAGACCTGTAATGGTTCCAAAGGCGGCGTTGGTCGTTGTAGTATTCGGGTTGCCCAGTTCCGTGTGGTTGAGCACGTCGAAGTACTCGACACGGAACTCCAGATCGGTCTCGCGGTAAATCGGGAAGGTGCGGGCCACGCCAGCATCCCAGTTCGTATACCCAGGACCGCGCAGCGAACCCTTCATCACGTTGCCGAAGCCTGTGCCGGCGACTCCCGGGACTGAGGTCGGAGTCGAGAGCGCGGAGGGATTCAGCCAGTTGACGCAGTTTTTCCCAACTGTACACTTTCCTCCGCCGGGCTTGTCCAGATAGGCTGCCTGCGTGAAGTCCCGTTGTGCGCGGTCCTGACCCAGACCGGTCAGCGATTGGTCCGCGCCAGCGGTTGGGGTCAAGACATCTCCGGAGTGGTGCTGGAAGAGTCCGGTGAGGCGCCAGCCGTTGGTGACCGTCTCCAGAGCTTTGAACCCTGCACCATCTCCATGCAGCTTCGGAAGCTCATACACATAAGAAACCGACATTTCATTGGGATGGTCGATGTCGGAGAGGCCGCGGTCGAGCGCCTTGATGTCTGGAACAATGGCAGCAGCGGGTATCCCGGTAGCGCTGGCAGGATAGAGCGGATACACGTAGGATACACCGGCGTTCAGGTCCTCGGTGTTCGAGACCCTGGTTGCCTGCGGCATATCGTCGTACGATTTCGACCAGGTGTAGTTGGCCAGCAACGACAACCCATGCGACATCTTCTTTTCGATGGTTGCCTGCAATGAGTTGTAATGCGCGTTGCCGCTCATGCTGGCCTCGACGATGTTGGCATAGTTTGCAAGGCAGCCTGTGCCACTTGTGCAAGGGCCGACGGTGGGGGCCGTGTTATAGGGCCGTCGCTGATTTGTACTCAGGGAGGTGGGGGTGGTGTTCACGGCCGGGTTGAGCTCCAGGTTGACAAACTGATGGCGCGAACCGGAGCCGACATAGGCCAGCCGCATGGCCCAATTGGGGGCAAGCTGCTGCTCGATGGTCAGGTTGTAGTCGTAGGTGACCGGCACCCGGAAGTTGCCGGAGGGGTCGAATTCTTCAAGCAGGGACGCGTTGGGGAAGACATGGCTGGACGCAAACGGCAGGGTGAAGGGGAACGGGTTAGGATAGAGCGTCCCTTTGGCCCCGCACCCACCCTGGCAATATGGATTGCTGAACGGTCCTCCGGGGTTGGCGCCGGGGGTCGTGCTGTACATCCCCGGGTTGGTCAGCGAGACAGAGATGGTATTGGGCACGTTACCGGCCTGGTTCAGGTTGAAGAAGCCGGGCATCCGGTCCTGGTAGAAGATGCCGGTGCCGCCGCGCACCACGGTCTTGCCCTCGCCAAAGACATCGTAGGCAAAGCCGACACGAGGCATGAACTGCGCGTATTTGTTGTTCAGGCCGTTCTTCGCCACGCCGGGGTCACCGGAGAGCATAAAGCCAGCCGGCAGAGTGCTGTATTGGGATGTAGCTTTATTCACCGCATAGTTGGAGGGGCTGAACACCGTCTGAACGCCAATCCGGTTCGCCCAGGGAGCGAAATCCTCCCAGCGCACGCCGAAGTCGATGGTAAGGCGAGGAGTTGCCTTCCAGCTATCCTGCGCGTAGAGGCCGGGGAAGTGGTTGCGGTCATTGAGCAACTCGTAGTTTCCCTGGTTGAATGAACCGGAACCGCCCATAAAGCCAACCTGGAAGTTCGCGAATTGATTGATATAGGCGCCGGCGACGTTGAAGCCGAAGCCGCCGTAGGATTGGAAGTCGTTGGTTACGTCGAACTTGCTCAGCTCGATGTGGCCGCCGAATGCGACGTTATGGTTGCCTTTGGTCCAGTGCAGGTCGTCGTTCAAGGTGTAGTTGTTGCGCAGCCAGCCAGCGAACGCGCTGGAACTCTCCCCAAAGTAGCCGTTGACGGTGGCAGTCATATAGGGACCGGTCCCCGGCTGCCAGATGTTGGTCACGCCAAAAGCGGTGATGTCCTGACTTCCCGGAGGCCCGCCGCGCAAGGAGACTTCACGCTGATAGTTGAGCACCAGGTTGTTCAGCAGATTGACGGTAAACGTGTGCGTTTCAGCGAGCAGCGCGTTCTGGTAGCGGGTGTTGAAGTACGACGTGTAGCTGGCCAGCATCGCGGGGTTGAAGACGGGAGCTTGCTGGAAAAAGTCATAATAGTAGTGTCCAAACATGTGGTCCTTGTCGCTGAAGGCGTGGTCAACGCGAGCAATATACTCGTCGTAGTTCGTGACCGAAGGCTTGAAGTAGTTGACCGTGCCTCCGAGCTTGCCAGGCGTCTCCGTGCCGGTGAATGTTGGAAAAACCTTCTCGAAGGCCACGGAGGCCGGGTCGAAGTCAGACACTGGAATTATGTTGTTTAGATACGTAACGTTGGTGAATGGATTGATGACTTGCTGGCCTGGTTGATAGACCCCCGCGGAGTTGACGCAGAGACCGATGTTAGCTCCGGAGGCAGCGAACGAGTTGCCGGAGGCTGAGTTGCACAGATTGCCGAGATTGGCAGAGGTTGAACCGGCAGCCAGCCCCTCCTCCGCGAGGGTTGGAACGACCGTACTGGAGGAAGTTGAAGCCGAGTGAATGAGCCTGTGTTGGTAGCCGAAGAAGAACTGGGTGCTTGCCCCGGTGGAGATATGGGGGATGATGACCGGGCCGCCGATGGTGCCGCCGAACTGGTGCTGGTGCAGGGTGTCTCGGGTTGTGGAGAAGTAGCTGTTCGCATCGAATATGCCATTGCGCAGAAACTCGAATGCGGCGCCATGGAACTTATTACCGCCCGACTTGGTGACGATGTTGACTATGGCGCCGGCGCTCTGGCCGAATTCCGCGTTGT
>PLUT01000192.1:10404-13018 GCA_003162875.1 Granulicella sp. | reverse complement strand
ACCTGCTGATCACGGATATGGACCGGTCGCTGGCGCCGTTCGCCAGGAAGCATGGGATTGGGATGGGCGGGATTGGATTGATTAATGCGTCGCCGCTGCATATGGGGATCATTACGGAGCGGGGCGCGCCGGAGTGGCATCCGGCTCCGCAGGCGGTGCGGGATGCNNGCGGGGAGTGGATGCCGCGGAGGTGGCGCTGCGGTTCTGCCTGGATTATGCGGGCGCGGCAAGCACGCTGGTGGGGCTGTCGAGCCGCGGGCACGTGGAGCGGGGTTTGAAGGCGCTGGAGTTGAAGGTCGAGCCGGAGTTGTTGCGGGAGATCGCGGAGGTGGTGGCGCCGGTGAAGGATGTGACGTGGGCTTCAGGGCTGGAGGAGAATTACGGGTGATTGATCCGAAGGAAGGGCGAAATACGGAGATTCTGACCCTTTCAGGGCCAGAATGACGAGCGTAAAACAGAATCGGACGGGACGGGCAATGCGGGATGCGATGAAGTTCGTGGCGGTGGACCTGGGGGCGAGCGGCGGCCGGTTGATGGTTGGCGTGTGGGATGGGCGGCGGTTCGCGCTGGAGGAGTTGCACCGGTTTGCGAACGGCGGAGTGAGCGTGCGCGGCAGCGTGGAGTGGGACATGCTCCGGCTGTGGCAAGAGATTCAGACTGGACTGATGAAGTTCAAGGCGCGGTACGAGGATGCGCCGGCGGGCATTGCGGTGGATGCGTGGGGCGTGGATTTCGGGCTGCTGGACAAGCATGGGCGGATGCTGGGAAACCCGACGTGCTATCGCGACCCCAGGACGAATGGGATTCCGGAGAAGGTGTTTGCGCGGGTGAGCGAGGCGGAGATATTTGCCGCGACCGGCGTACAGACGATGCAGATCAATACGCTGTTCCAACTGGCAGCAATGGCGATGACGGACGATCCGCGGCTGGAGTGCGCGGAGACGCTGCTGATGATTCCGGACCTGTTGAGCTATTTCCTGTGCGGGGAGAAACAGGTCGAGTATACCGAGGCGTCGACAACGCAGATGTATAGGCTGGGCGCACAGGGCCGGGCGGGAAGTTGGGACCGCGAGATGCTGCGGCGGGTGGGTATTCCGGAGCGGATTCTGCCGCGGGTGGTGGCGCCGGGAACCGTGCTGGGCGAGGCGGGCGGCGACGTGCTGGAGATGTGCGGATTCGCGCAGGCGTTCCCGGTGATTGCGGTGGCGTCGCACGATACGGCGAGCGCGGTGGCTTCGATTCCCGGGTTGGATGCAGGGAGCGCGTTCATTAGCAGCGGGACCTGGAGCCTGATGGGTGTGGAGCTGGATGCTCCGGTGACCAGCGAGCGGGCGCGGGAGTTGGGCTTTACCAATGAGGGCGGGTGCGCGGGTAAGACGCTGCTGATGCGGAATTTGACCGGGCTGTGGTTGCTGCAGGAGTGCGTGCGGCAGTGGGAGAAGGAAGGCCGCAGCTGCGGCTGGGATGAACTGGCGGCGGAGGCGCAGGCGGCGAAGGCGTTTCGGTCGCTGATTGTGCCCAATGCGGCGGCGTTCCAGGCGCCGGGGAATATGCTGGAGGCGATTCGCGGATATTGCCGCGCCGGCGGCCAGGCCGCGCCGGAGACGGTGGGTGAGTTTGCGCGCTGCTGCTTTGAGAGCCTGAGCCTGGCGTACTGGTCGACGCTGGAGGGGCTGCGGGCGTTGACCGGCGCTGACATACGCACCATTCGGGTGGTGGGCGGCGGATGCCTGAATCGGTTTCTGTGCCAGATGACGGCGGATGCGTGCGGCTGTACGGTGGTGAGTGGGCCGGCGGAGGCTTCGGCGCTGGGCAACGTGATGCTGCAGGCAGTGGCCGTGGGCGCGATCGAGAATATTGCGGCAGGCAGAGCTTCGATTGGGGAGTCGCTGGAGCTGGTGTCGTATGAGCCGCGGGGCGGGGGTGGATGGGATGAGGCTCGCGAGCGGTATGGGAGGTTGGAAGGGGCCGTTGTGAGGGGTTAGGAAAGGCAATTTCTTGTACAGCTGTCAGCGATCAGCTTTCAGTTTTCAGTTTTGGCGTTCAGCTATGAGGTGTTGAGCTTTGAGGTGTGAGGTTTGGGCAACAGGAAAGAGGAGATGACGATGGCGACGTATACGGTACCTGAGATTAAGGCTCCCGCGGCAGTGGCGAAGGGCGAAGTGCTGATGATTGCGAGCGGGGACCTGCGGCAGTCCGCGAACCAGGTGTGCTGGCCGGCGCAGGCCGAGGTGGAGCGCGCGGTGACCAAGGCGTTTGCGGCGGAAGGATGGACGGTGCGGCGCGCGCATCCGTACCGCGAAGACCTGAAGCATGGGTTCATCTACAACCAGCGGATGGGCATGGATGTCTTCGAAGGGATCGACCCGCAGGCGCCGATTGTGGTGGTGGAGGCAGTGTGGCAGTACACGCACCACATTCTCTCCGGGCTGGTGAATCACCGCGGGCCGATTCTTACCGTGGCGAACTGGTCGGGGCAGTGGCCGGGGCTGGTGGGAATGCTGAACCTGAACGGCAGCCTGCTGAAGGCGGGAGTGAAGTTCTCGACCATCTGGAGCAAGGACTTTGATGACCCATTCTTTGTCAACGGATTGAAGCAGTGGATTCGCGAAGG
>PLUT01000192.1:0-10353 GCA_003162875.1 Granulicella sp. | reverse complement strand
CGGCTGAGCCAGTCGGCGCTGTTTGCCGCGATGCGGACGGTGACGGACGCGGAGGCCGGCGCGGTGCGGACGTGGCTGGACAAGAGTGGGATGACGTTTGCGACGGGGCCGAACGAGGAGACGGACCTGACCGATGCGCAGATCCTGGAGCAGTGCAAGATGTACATTGCCGCGCTGCGGATTGCGGATGAGTTCGGCTGCGACGCCATCGGGATCCAATACCAGCAGGGGTTGAAGGACCTGGCCCCGGCGTCGGACCTGGTGGAGGGGCTGTTGAACAACGCGGAGCGGCCTCCGGCATACGATGCGGCGGGCAAAGAGCTGTACGCGGGCCGGCCGCTGCCGCACTTCAACGAGGTGGACGAGTGCGCGGGGCTGGATGCAGTGATCACGAACCGCGTGCTGACGGCAATGCATCTGGACCCGGCGACGACGCTGCACGATGTTCGCTGGGGCGAGCACTACAAGGGCAATGGCGTGGACGACTTTGTGTGGGTCTTCCAGATCTCCGGAGCGGTGCCGCCGTCGCATATTGCGGGCGGATACGCCAAGGCGCGCAGCGAACGGCAGCCGCCAATGTACTTCCGGCTGGGCGGCGGCACGCTGAAGGGCGTGTGCAAGCCGGGCGACGTGGTGTGGAGCAGAATCTACACCAGAGACGGCAAACTGCACGCGGATATGGGACGGGCGACGGCGATCGCGCTGCCGGCGGAAGAGACCGAGCGCAGGCTGAAGTCGGTGACGCCGCAGTGGCCGATCATGCACGTGGTGCTGCACGCGATTACGCGGGACCAGTTCATGGCGCGGCATCCTGCGAACCACGTGAATGTGGCGTACGCGGAGACGGCGGCGGGCGCAGACGCGATGCTGGCGGCCAAGGCGGCAATGATGGCCGAGCTTGGGATAGAGGTGCATCTGTGCGGGAAGTAGCGAACGGCTTAACGCCGAATGACACCGATTGAACCGATTAGAGACGGATTGGCTGTTGGTGCGCTCTAAGAAATGTAGCAGAGAGAAACCCCATGGTCGGCGCGAAAAAACTGCGCCGAACATGGGGCACCCGGTGAGGTGGCACTAGAAGCGGACGAAGAAGCCGATGGTGGGTTCGGAGGTGCGGGTGCGGCGGGTGATGGTGAGGTAATTCTGCAGGAAGTCGGGCGCGAGGTAGATGAGCTGGCGGAAGCCGAGACGCATGCCGAAGTTGGAGTTGGGGAGAGTGTCCTCGATGCCGAGTTGATAGTAATAGACGGCGCGGTACTGGAAGGGCAGGCCCTGGCCGCCGTAGGGAGTTGGCTTGAAGCGAATGGTGCCGCCGCCTGCGCCGAGGTAGGGTGTGATGCCGAAGGGGCGGTACTTGAGGTGGGCGACGTACCCGAGGGTAAGTTCGCGAACGCCGGCCTGGACGCCGCCGACGAGGAAGTTGGGATGATTCGTAGCGGTGGTGACGGTCGTCGTGGTGGTAGGGGGGGTGGTTGGGGAGGTCAGGATGGCGGTCGTGGTCGTGGTGTTGGTGAAGGTGTAGTCCTGGGTATAGCGCAGGTTGCCGAAGTTGAATTCGAAGCCGAGATAGGGATGGGCAGTGTAGCGGATGGTGCCGAGCTCGCCGACGGTGGAGCTGGGCTTGATGTTGAGCGTGGTGGGGGTGGTAACCGAGGTGGTGACCGTGGTTCCAGCAGGGCCGGTGGTGGTGATGGGGCCAGAGGTCGCAGAGAAGCTGTCGCGCTGCTCGATGCCGGAGACTGGGGTGCCGATCTCGCCGACAGCGGTGATGGCGAAGTCGATGCGGCTGAGCTGCTTCTGGAAAGCGGTGGGTGGGGTGGCTTCCTGTCCGATCGCCGGGGGTGCGGTAAGGCCGAGGAGGCATAGCAGGAGGGCCGGAACCGGCAGGTAAGTTCCAGCAAAAACAGGTCGGCGAAACGAAATCGGCATGAAGAACGGACTCCCTTGCGGCGGAAAACTTCCGCTTCTGTAAGTCTACCCTGCGCGGGGGGTGTGGGGCGGGCGGGCGCAAGGCTTAACACCGATTTACACCGATTGGACCGATTCAAAGACAAGGGGCAAAACCTAGCCTGGATTTGCGTGGATGATTTCGGATAGAGGATAGCGGGCGGTCGCTTGGATCGAGTGGGCGATGCTATGATCGGGCGATTCCAATCAGGATGAATTGGCAGGAGCGTGGAAATGCAGGTTTCGACATCAGGCGGGCGCGGGGCGGCGGACAAGGGCGTTCCCGTGTTTCCCACGGGGCAGGCGGCGCTGTTCGCGTTGGTGATTGTGCTGTTCTTCCTGTGGGGAATGTCGAACAACCTGACGGACATTCTGGTGCAGCAGTTCAAGAAGTCGTTTGAGCTGTCGACTTTCTCGGCGCAACTGGTGTCGACGGCGAACTTTACCGGGTACTTCTGCATGGCGATTCCGGCGGCGTTGGTAATGCGGCGCTGGGGATACAAGGTGGGCATGGTGAGCGGGCTGTGCCTGTTCGGGGTGGGGCTGCTGATGTTCTTTCCCGCGGCGGTGAGCGGCAAGTATGCGCTGTTTCTGGTGGCGCTGTTCGCGGTGGGATGCTCGCTGGCGATCCTGGAGACGGCAGCGAACCCGTTTGTAGCGCAGTTCGGGCCGGCGGCAACCAGCGAGCAGCGGCTGAACTTCGCGCAGGCCTTCAATCCGCCGGGAACGATCCTGGGGGTGTGGGTGGGCCGGACATTCATCCTGTCGGGGGTGGAGTTGACGCCGGCGCAGGTGGCAGCGCAAAAGGGGGCGGGGACGTATGCGGCGTATCTCCACGGAGAGATCATGCGGGTGGTGCCGACCTACATCGCGCTGGGTTCGGTGGTGCTGCTGTTTGCGCTGCTGCTGTCGCGGATGCGCTTTCCGACGATCGCCAGCGAGCACGAGGGCGACCAAGGCGGACACGGCAGCTTCCGCGCGCTGCTGCACTATCCGCAGCTATGGTTTGCGGTGGCGGCAAACGTGCTGAACGTTGGCGGCCAGATCTGCATGTGGAGCAACATCATCTTCTACATGAAGCAGTACACACGGGTGAACGAGAAGACGGCGGCGAACTACATTATCTACTCGCTGGTGGCGATGCTGCTGGGGCGGTTCATTACCACTCCGCTGATGAAGCATGTTGCCCCGAGCCGCCTGCTGGGCCTGTATGGCGCGATGAATGTGCTGTTGATGGCGGTTGCGGTGACGCAGCCGGGGATGATCGGCGCGTGGGGCATTGTTTCGGCAAGTTTCTTCCTGGGAATCATGTTCCCGACGATCTTCGCTCTGGGGGTAAAGGGGCTTGGCCCGAATACGAAGTTGGGCGGCAGCATGATCGTTGTGGCGATCGTTGGCGGGGCAGTGATTCCTCCGCTGATGGCTGTGATTAAAAATGTTACCGGCAGCCTGGCGATGGGATATATTCTGCCGCTCGCGGGCTATGGGGTGGTGGCGCTGTATGGGGTATTGGGACCGCGGATCGCTCCGCCCGCGGGAAATACCGATCCGGAGGCTGGGCTGATTGCAGCCGAGCGTGGGTACGGGATATAGGAGAGCAAGGGCATAACACCGATCCGCACCGATGAGACCGATCCAAGACGGATTGGATCGCCGGCGTGGATTGGAGGTGTGCGCGACGCACCCACAACTCAACATCGAGACCCTTCGGCAGGCCCAGGGCTGGCTGTGGGGCAGCCGCGCCGGCGGCATCGGCTACGGCCTGGAGGGTGGGGAGGGTTGCGGGTAAGGGGTCCGGGGTGAGGGTTGCGGGTGGTTGCGGGCCGGCTATGGGCTGTGGGCTTTGNNTCATGTTCCCGACGATCTTCGCGCTGGGATTGAAGGGGCTGGGCGAGAACACCAAGCTGGGCGGATCGATGCTGGTGATGGCAATTGTGGGCGGCGCGTTCTTCCCGTTGGTGCTGGGATGGATTGGGCGGCGCACGGGCAGCATGGCGCTGGCGTACCTGGTGCCGCTGGTGTGCTTCGCGGGCGTTGGGGTGTACGGGTTCTGCGCACCGCTGATCCTGCCCAAGCCGGGGAATACCGATCCGGAGGCGGGGCTACTGGCGGCGGAGTTCGGGCAGGGAGTCTAAAGACAGTTGTCAGTGCTCAGTTCTCAGTTGTCAGTTGCTAAAGACAGTTGTCAGTGCTCAGTTGTCAGTTGTTAGTTGCTAAAGACAGTTGTCAGTGCTCAGTTGTCAGTTGCAAGACGGGGGCGACACGGACGGCTGTCCACGGACAACTGAGAACTGCCAACTAAGCACTGACAACTGTTGTTAACGGCCTTGGGCGGCGAGCTTTTTGGCGATGAGGTCGGCGAGATGGCCGACGGTGTGGAGTTCCTCGAGTTCAGCCGTCTGGAACTTGATTTTGAAGCGCGACTCGATAGCGACGATGAGGTTGATGTGGTTGAAAGAGTCCCACTCCGGTACTTCCGCGGCGGTGAGATTGGGCGTCAGCACGAGGGTATCGTCGTCCAAGGTGTCGCGAAAGATTACGGTGAGCTGGTCGTAGATGTCGGATTGCTGCATGGGTACAGGGTACTAGAGAGGTCTTGAAAAAGGAGGCATACCTCGGCAGACCAAAGGCCCGGGGCTAAAGCCCCTTGATTCTGTTGACCCCTTACCGCGGCCTTAAGGCCGCTGCTACTCCGAAAAGGCGGCACCATGGGTTTTTCAGCACCCTCTAAAGGCCGCTGCTACTCCGCAAAGGCGGCAGGCGCCGGTTTTCCAGCACCCTCTAAAGGCCGCTCCTACTCCCCATCAGGCGCGAGCGCACAACCAGGATTCTCCGCGCCCATGCATCCCTATCGGAGGGCGAGGATGCCGGCGAGCGGGAGGCGCACCCAGGCGGGGCGATTATTCAGTTCGTAGAGGAGCTCGTAGAGCGCCTTTTCGAGCAGGTAGGCTTTCAGGAGGCGGTCCGCCGGCACGGGCGGTGGGGCAAGCTGCGGCAGGGACCGATTCAATGCCGCAGCCGATGCGACGGTAGCGCGCCAGGCGGCGAGAAACAGGGTGGAGACGGCGTTCTGCCAGAGCAGTGCCCAGGGTTCCAGGGTCCGGGCGGCGCCGGGGTGTCGCTGGGCAAAGCGGTCGAGGGCCGCGTACGCCGCGTAGCTGAACGATCGCAGCATACCGGCGAGGTCGCGGAGCGGGGACTGTTTGGCGCGGCGCTCGGCCAGGGAGCGTGCGGGCTCGCCTTCGAAATCGAGGATGAAGTAGTCGCCGCGGGCGCAGAGCACCTGGCCGAGGTGATAGTCGCCGTGGATGCGGATGCGCAGGCTGGCCTGCTGGGGAGGGACTTCCGCGACGGCGTCGGCCCGGGCCAGGAGCGCGGCACGGCGGCTGAGGATGAGGGTCGCGGCGGCGGCGGTGGGCTCGGCGGGGAGCGACGGGAGGGCGCGCTGGAGGGCTTCGAGGGCGAGGACGATCTGGGTGCGGACCCGGGCGGCGGAGTCGGCGAGCGCTGCGGCGGTGAACGGCTCGGGCTGGAACGCGGTGTTGCCAGTGGGAGTGGCGAGGGCGAGGTGCATCTCGGCGGTGCGGCGGCCCAGCAGGGTGGCAGCTTCGAGCGAGGAGCCGGCGTACTCGCGCGCGTCGGCGGGAACCGGTTCGCCGCCGATTGGGTTCAGGAAGGACGCCGGGGAGCCGGTATCCTTAGCTGGCGGGCGGGTTGCGGCGCCCTCGTAGTACCGGGCGAGCAACTCCAGCATGTGCTGCCAGCCATCGCCCTCGTTTTCGATCAGACCCTGGAGCGTGGCCAGCGTCGTCTGCTCAGACAGCGGCGCGTTCGGGGCGCGGCTGCCGCGAATGTCTCCGAGGAAGGCGGGGATGCGAGGGTAGTGGGCGACCTCGGTAAGGAAGCGGCCGATCTCAGCGTCGGGGTTTTCTCCGGGCTGGATTCTGCGGAAGAGCTTCAGAATCAGTTTGCTGCCAAA
Source organism: Granulicella sp. (assembly GCA_003162875.1). Classification (GTDB taxonomy): domain Bacteria; phylum Acidobacteriota; class Terriglobia; order Terriglobales; family Acidobacteriaceae; genus Edaphobacter. Next base: position 4,427 of record PLUT01000192.1, on the reverse strand, counting down.
GAGGATGGAGGTGTTGGACTGCTCGGCCGAGCCGGTGCGGGCGGGGAGCGGGCCGCTGCCCCGGGCGGTGGCGAAGGCGGCGGATGCGTGGCCGGTGAGGGTGGGGGTGGTCCGCGCTGTGGCTGAAAGGTTCTTCGCGGATGGGGCGGAGCCTGAGACAACCGCAGGTCCTTCGACTTCGGCGGCTGCGCCGCCTTCGCTCAGGATGACAAGCTTATCTTGACTGGGCGAGATAATGACAGGCCTATCTTGACTGGGCGAAATGGTGGCAGCGAGTTGGGTTTCGGCTTCGATCAGGGAGAGCAGGGCCTGGCGGACGTCTTCGCGGGCACTGCCGTCGTGGAGGATCGCGGGGCCGCCGGCGGTGGTGAGCGAGCAGAGGATGGAGGCGGGTGCGTTGGCGCGGACGGCGTCGGCCGCGGTGCCGGTGGTCAGGGCCAGGAGGAGCTGGTAGATGTCGGGCTCGCCTTCGGCGTAAGTGATCTGGATGAAGACGATGGCGGCACACGGACCTGCAGGTTCCTTCGGCAAGCTCAGGACAGGCTCTTCGACTTCGGCGGCTGCTGCGCCGCCACTGCTCAGGATGACGCCGCGATCTTTTTCGCTGTCGGTTGCGGCGGAGGCGCCGGGAAGTTCGACCCAGTCGAGGACGCGCGCGCTGGCGATGGTGCGGGATTTTGCGCCGAACCAGCGCTGGCGGACGAGGTACGCGGGGAGGCGTTCCTGGATGAAGCTGAGTCCCGGGCCGGCGAGCAGATCGCGCAAGCAGCCCGCGGCGAGGTTGAGCGCGTTCTCTTCGGATGGCATCACGGCGCTGCCGGCTCTCTTCACGCGTGTCGGGCTCCGAGACTGGTTAGATGCGTGTTGTGGCAGAGGGTGTCGAATCGGAGCGTTGAATAATTATAGATTTGTCATTACAATTCAACTGTGAGCCGTATCGAGTTTGAGTGGGACGAGGCCAAGAACCTGTCCAACCGGCGTAAGCATGGCGTGAGCTTCGAGGAGGCGAGCCAGGTATTCCGTGACCCACTGCACGTTTCGATCCTGGAGCGTGTTGCGCACGGCGAGGAGCGTTGGAAGACGTTTGGAGCGGTGGCGGAGCTGTCGCTGCTGGTAGTGGCCCATACGCTTTACGACGACAGCGAAGACGACGCAGTTGAGGTTGTCAGGATTATCTCAGCACGTGAGGTGACCAGGGAGGAGCGACGGATTTATGAAGAAGAAAATGGTTAGGTACACGCTGGAAACACTGCCCGAGCTGACGAAGGCGCAGCGCGCCAACCTGAAGGCTCTGGCAGCGCGACCCGATAGCGAAATCGATACCAGCGATATACCGGAATTGACGGATGAGCAGTGGAAGCATGCGGTGCGCGGGCGGTTTTATCGTCCGGTAAAGCGGCAGATTACGGCGCGGGTGGACGCGGATGTGCTGGATTGGCTGAAGAGACAGGGCAAGGGCTATCAGTCGCGCATCAATGCGATTCTGCGGCGGGAGATGCTGGAGGCGTTGAAGGCAGGTAAAGAGGTGGCGTAGATGAACGTTGCATTCGCGATGAACGAGGTAAGGCAGTTAGGCGGCGAAGGTCTTGTTGGCTGAGGTTTGGTCGCCGAGGCCGGCCAGGAGACCGGCGATAGAGATGTCCTCGTCGAGCGCTTCCCAGTGCAGGCCGCGACTGCTGATACGGACTTGATCGCGCTGTTCCGGCGTGGCGCGCAGGAGGCGTGGAAACCATGCGAGGGGCACGCCGATAACGCGGCCGTCGGCTAGATTCACCCACATGCTGTCGGCATCGAAATGCACGCGCGTCGCTTTAGTTAAAGAACTCATCCCATGCCCTTTCGATCCGGTCTTTATTGGCCTCGACGATCTCCAGTAACACTCGGAGAATGCGGGCGTCGTAACCATCATTGTAGGCCACACGGACTTGGGGTTTCAGCCAGAATTTCGCTTCAACTTCGTCTTTCTCGACGTGAATGTGGGCGGGTTCGCGCGGATTTCCTTCATTTGAGTAGAAGAAGAACTTGAACCCGCGCTCGCGAAAGACTACTGGCATGGCCTTGCTTTCTTACAAATCGGAACCATCAAACTCTCAATGAGTCACATGATACTGCGGTTAGATGGGGTGAATGTCGAGCGTGCCGGACGTATCTTACTTGCGGGTAACGCGGAAGACGTGGGCGGGCATGACGTCGGGCTGGAGAGCGACGTAGTTGGACCGGTCGTGCCACTGGTAGTGGATGCCGGTGAGCAGGTCTTCCACGTCGAAGGTTTCGTCGTGGCCGATGCCAAGCCGCTTCAGGTCGAGGTCGATCCAGCCGGCTTGTTCGTAATGAGGATCGAGGTTGACGGCGACCAGGATGACGTTGGGCTGGAGCGGCGGGTTGACGGGCAGGATGTCGGCGTGCGAGACGTCGAACGGCGGCGCGCCGGGGTCCGGCGTGGATGGGGCGGCAGCAACCTTCGAGTAGCAGATGATTTGCGGGTTGTCGACCGGATGGAATTGGAGCGAGAGGTCGCTCTGCAGCGCGGGATTGGTGCGGCGGATCTGGTTCAGGCGGGTGATCAGCGGCGCAATCGAGTGGGCGGCGCGGCGGTCCCAGTGGCGAATCTGGTACTTCTCGCTGTTGCGGTACTCTTCGCTGCCTGGACCGATGGGAACATTCTCGCCCAGCTCGTACGCGGGGCCATAGATGCCGTAGCTGGCAGCGAGTGTGGCGGCCAGGACGATGCGCTGCATGAACGCCGGGCGACCGCCGTCCTGGAGCGAGGCATGGAGGATGTCGGGGGTGTTGGGCCAGAGGTTGGGAGTGAAGAAATCCGTGATGGGCGGCTTGGCGATCTCCTCAAAGTAGGTCTGCAGCTCGGACTTTTCCGTGCGCCAGGTGAAGTAGGTGTAGGACTGGGTGAAGCCTGCCTTGGCGAGCGAGTACATAACGTGCGGGCGAGTGAAGGCCTCAGCCAGAAAGATGACCTCCGGCGTCCGCTGGCGCAGGCCGGCGATGCACCACTCCCAGAAGGCGAAGGCCTTGGTGTGGGGATTGTCTACGCGGAAGACATGCACGCCGCGATCGATCCAGAACTGGAAGACGGAGCGGAGTTCGTCCCAGAGGGCCTGCCAGTTGGATGACTCGAAGTTGAGCGGGTAGATGTCCTGATATTTCTTGGGCGGGTTTTCCGCGTACTGGATGGTGCCGTCGGGGCGATGGAGGAACCATTCGGGATGCTCTTTGACCCAGGGGTGGTCGGGGGAGACCTGGAAGGCAATGTCCAATGCAAGCTCCATGCCGTTGTCATGGACGGCGGCGACCAGGTGGTCGAAGTCGGCGAAGGTGCCGAGCTTGGGATGGATGGCCTTGTGGCCGCCTTCAGCCGAGCCAATTGCCCAGGGGCTGCCTTCGTCGTCCCGGCCGGCGGTCACTGAGTTATTGGGGCCTTTGCGGAAGGCGGCGCCAATGGGATGGATGGGCGGCAGGTAGACGATGTCGAAGCCCATCGCGGCAATCTCGGGCAGCAACAGCTCGACGTCGGCGAAGGTGCCGTGGCGGTTGGGATCCGGCTGGTCCGATCTTGCCGCAGGCGCTGTGGAACGGGGAAACAGCTCGTACCAACTGGAGAAACGGGCGCGCTCGCGGTCTACCCAAAGTTGCAGCTCGTGGCCCGCCAGCGACGCGAAGCTGAGGTCGGGATAGCGGGCGGCGAGCGCTTCGATCTCCGGGGTGAGCGGGTCCTCGTACACCGCGGATTTTTTATCGGCCAGCCCACGCAACAACGCCGCAAAGGACTTCAACTGCTTCGCGTCCACGCCGTTGGCGCGGGCCGCGGCCTGGTCGAAGAGCTCGGCGCCGATGTTGAAGGCGACGGGAATGTCCTGCGGCGGCAGGTCGCGCTTTGCGGGGTCGGAACTGGCGGGATCGGGCTGGGCGGCGAGGCGCTTGCGCAGGTCGTCGCACCAGGTGTCGAGGTGGTCGACCCAGGCCTGGATGGTGAAGACCCAGGGGCCGAGGCGGTCGACGGTGAAGGCAGCGGACCAGAGGTCGTTTCCCAGCGGGGTCATCGGCGTGGACCGCCAGTCGTGTTCGCTGGCATGCTTCCAGAGCAGGCGGCCGGCAACGTGGTCGTGGCCGTCGGAGAAGATGGCGGCAGATACATCGACGCGGTCATTGAGGTAGCGGCGCGCGGGGTAACGGCCGCAGTCGACCTGGGGCTGGATGGCTTCGATGATGACTCGCTTACGGCCTTCGTCAGGTTTCATTTGGTTCGTTTCACCCCAACTTCCTTCCGATGCTCAGCAGGATCCCGATGGTGGCCGCTGCACCTTAGGCATCTTACCGCAGGGGTTGCACCCGGCGCTGACCCGGCGACGGGAGTTGCCGCTCGGCGAGCGAGGGTGCTGAAAAGGTCGGTGCAGGTGGAAGATTGTGACCCC
>PLUT01000007.1:225-2877 GCA_003162875.1 Granulicella sp. | reverse complement strand
CCTCGGGGTTCTTCGCCGCCAGGGCCATATACGCGCTCACTGCGCCGGGCAGGAACTCGTCATCGACTCCGAGAAAGCATACCCATTCGCCGTGCGTTTCGCGCAGACCCTTGTTCCATGCATCATAGACGCCATGATCAGGTTCGCTTTTCCAAAAAGCCAGCCTATCGTCATACCTGCGCAACACATCGAGGGTATCATCTGTTGAGCCCCCGTCGATTACGATGTGCTCGATATTCGGATAGTCCTGTTGCAATACACTCTCCAGGCACCCTTGGACGTATGGGTGGCCGTTGAAGATGACTGTAACCACGCTTACGAGCGGGCAATCCCTGCCGCTCGTGGCCAGGGTTCCCTTGCACCGCTTTCCTCCACATTTGGAGGCGTGGCTGGTTTGCATTTCGCCCCCTAGTGGGTGAGATGTTGTCCGAGCAGCGATCAGTCGATGCGATCGTGACCGCCATGCCAACGGGCTCAGGGCTTTCTCAAGACCCACATATCCTGCCCTGTGTACGGAAAACTGGCAGGGTTAAGCTCCAATACTTCGAATCTTTCGGACAGCTTTTCTCTGAGATACGCGGGTGACTGACACGAACTAAATGCTCTCTTGCCTTCTTCAACGTTTCCGCGAACGACAACGTCCTTGGACTTGTAGGTTTCGATTTCATCCGGCAGCAACTTGGCGAGGAACGAATCACCATTCGTAGTCATAACAACAATTGATCCAGAATGCGTAATGCGACAGAGTTCATCTATCCATTGATGGATGACAGATTCTGAAAGGTGGTGAAGACCGATATTGAATAAACAAAGTCAAAAAAGCCATCCGGAAATGTGAGCGGAGGGAGCAATCCATTCAAATTGAAGCGGATTTCTGGAATCGCTTGAGTGCACCACTGGATGGTTTCCGGGTTATAGTCGGAGCCATATACTTCGGCTTTTGGACCGAAAGCCGACGGGATGTGGCGAACTACTCGCGCTGGGCCGCAGCCCCATTCGAGAACCCGCGTGGCAACGTCCCGGGGCAAATAACGTTGAGCAACGTTGAGCAGAAAAGCGGCCGTTTGGATGCCACTCTTCTTGTAGAAGTCCCAATCGGGAGCCGAGTACGCATCGTAGGCAAGAGCCTTGGGCGGCACTTTAAAATTGGGATTGAGTGAGCGAAACAACCTGGTTTTACGATAGAGTTTGGCAACGGTCACTAAATACCGCACTTTTTCTGCGACGCCGAGCAGTCCGGAAACACGGAGTATGTGTTGAACCCTTTGCCGCACTGAACTCAAAATATCCCCCAGGCACCGAAGTTAACCACCAGCGTTGGCGTAGTATTCATCGAGCAGGCACACAAATACTCCGTCATAGTTTACTACTCTTTGCTTTCTCGAACGAACAGCCCATCGAGTTGTAGTACCCGCCCGGTTCCGGGGTCGCGGAAGCAGGCGTCCAGTGACCATGCCTGGAAATTCTGAGCAGCCAATAGATCCCACATCTCCCTGGCAAGTAACTCTCCGTCATACATGGGCACAAGCGACATCTCCGAGATCACCGCGCGACAATCCGCAAGCACACGCATTGCTCCATCAAGGACCTGCCTCTCATAGCCCTGGACATCGAGCTTCAGCAATGCTCGATCCGTCCGGGCAAGAGAGATGAGGTCGTCCAGGCGTTTGACGGAGACTGGCTCAGTTTCCAAGTACCTTGACTGTGGATCCGCTTGGAAATGACTTGGCAGCATGTCGAGAATCGAACTACTGACGCTGTTTGCCGAGACATGGATATCGACCGACCCGGTTTCCGCGCCTAGCGCCGTGCGCCCGGCAATCGTCCAATTCGGGTCGCCTTCCGCGTGCTTGCATAATTTTGCATGGGCCGACGCGAGCGGTTCGAACGAGACAATACGGCCGCTGTATCCAGCGGCCCGCAGCTCCTCTACGAACTGTCCAGTGTTGGCGCCGACATCGAGGACGAGGTTGATCTGCTCTTGTCGAAGCAATCCGGCCAACGACCTACGCGCAGCGTAGGCCCGGGGAAGACCCACAATTTCATAACCAGACCACTTCGCAAGACTCTTAATGAACCCCTTAAACATCGGTTCCCTTCGTGATTCTCGTTTGCTGCGCCTCTTCAATTGCAGGGTCAGCGCTGCGAGTCAAAATCTATTCTATGCTGCCTCAATACCATCAGCCAATGCCGATGTATCGTGTAAACTTCTACTAGGAATAGCCGCAAAAATGAATATGGGTCGCAAACTTCGCATCGCCATCGATTGTCGAATCGGAGATTCTCATCTGGGCATTGGCACGGCGGTACTCGCTTTGGCAAAAGCGCTTTCCGACTCCAAGGAGGCGGCCCAGGAGTACACTTTTATCGTTCGCGAAGACATGCGGAATTGGCTTGCACCCTATGTATACGGTCCGTGCCGCCTGGCATGTATTCCAACATCAAGACTCTCCCATCTGAAGGCCGCGCTGCGCCCAATCGCGCCAATCAAGTTTATTTGGCATAAGCTTCGCAGCGGCGTCACGCATGTACCTGTTTCCGATGGTTATGTCGAGTCTCAGAAGTTCGATCTCGTTCACTTTCCGACTCCGTTGGCCTATCGGACCGAACTGCCGTCAATTTACCAGCCCTGGGACTTGCAGCATCTCCATT
>PLUT01000007.1:0-191 GCA_003162875.1 Granulicella sp. | reverse complement strand
AGTGGACCAAGCAGGATGTCATTAAGCGCTACGGGCTACCCGTGGACAAAGTCGCTGTGATCCCCTGGGGATCGGTATTCGATGCATACAGGACACCTTCGACAGAGATAATCCGTGCCACGGCGGAAAAGTATGGGCTCCCAAATCAGTTTTTCTTCTATCCTGCTGCCACCTGGCCCCACAAGAACCAC
>PLUT01000128.1 GCA_003162875.1 Granulicella sp. | reverse complement strand
ACACCCAGCGCTTGTCGCAGATGTTCGCGCTCGCCAGCAGCCGCTTCAAGTCCGCCGTGTAATCCCGCGGCTTCTTCAGTTCCTCCAGCACCCACGCCGGAGGGTCCTTGGGCGCCGGGCACTTCCACTCGCCCACTGGCCGCCGGTACACCGGAGCATCGTCGGTCAGCGCCTTGTTGGGAATCTCCGCCATCAGCTCGCCGTGGTGGGTCACGCGCATCACATCGTCCGCCGTCACCACGCCCACAATCGACGCGTCCAGCCCCCACTTCGCGAACACCGCCTGCACCTCGCCCTCGCGGCCCTTCTCGGCAACGAGCAGCATCCGCTCCTGGGACTCGGACAACATAATTTCGTAGCTGGTCATGCCCGTCTCGCGCTGCGGCACATTGTCCAGTTCGATCGACACGCCCAACTCGCCGCGCGCTCCCATCTCGCAGGTGGAGCAGGTCAACCCCGCCGCGCCCATGTCCTGAATGCCGAGCACCGCGCCCGTAGCCATCGCNNAACTCCTCGCTGGCCATGGTCGCGCCGTGGATGCCGTCGCGCCCCGTCTTCGCGCCCACGTAGATCACCGGGTTGCCCACGCCGGTCGCCTTCGCGTAGAAGATCTCGTCCTTCCGCACCAGGCCCAGCGCAAACGCATTCACCAGCGGATTGCCGCTGTAGCATGCCTCGAACCGCGTCTCGCCGCCCAAATTCGGCACGCCAAAGCAGTTCCCGTACCCGGCAATTCCCGCGACCACGCCGTTGAACGTATGCCGGTTCCGCGCGTAGTCGATCGAGTTGTCAGTGCTCAGTTGTCGGTTGTCAGTGGAGGACGCCCCATCGCCCTGCTTTTCCTGACAACTGGCAACTGACAACTGAGAACTCGGCGCCAGCGGCCCGAACCGCAGCGAATCCATCACCGCCAACGGCCGCGCGTTCATCGTAAAAATGTCGCGCAGGATGCCGCCCACGCCGGTCGCCGCGCCCTGGTACGGCTCAATGTAGCTGGGATGGTTGTGGCTCTCGATCTTGAAGGCGCACGCCCAGCCATCGCCCACGTCGATGATGCCCGCGTTCTCGCCCGGCCCTTGCACAACACTTCCGGGACCTTCGGTCCGCGTGCCTTTCGTCGGCAGCCGCTTCAGATGCACGCGGCTTGATTTGTAAGAACAATGCTCCGACCACATCACGCTGAAGATGCCTAGCTCGGTCAGGCTCGGCGTCCGCCCCATCAGCTTTTCAATGCGCGCATACTCGTCCGCCGTAATGCTATGCGTCTTCAGCAGCGCCGGAGTGATCTGCGCTGGCGTGGGGGTGTGGGTTGGTTCGGCAGCTTGCGCCGGAGTTGCGAGATCAGGCTCAGCTCGGGTGGGCATAGCGTATTAATACGATTGTCGCATGTCCGACCGCGCACCTCCACGACGCGACCTGCGCTCTTCCGTCCACCAATCGCCGGCTGCCATGTGATGCTCGACACTTCCGCGTATTCCTCACGCGCGTAGCATGGCTCCCAAACGGAGGGCACTCATTTGGCGGGACCTGTGGCTTGCAAGTCGGGATACAGGAGAGGGCTGGCGGTTCAGACAGGCTGGATGGTCCTTTGCGCGATGGCGTTATTCGGTTATGTGACCCGCCCCATCATTGCGCAGACGGCACCAAGCATTGCCGGAACGTGGCAGGGCGCGTTGCAAGTGGACGGGGGCCAGCGCGTCGTCGTGAAGATATCGAAGCCAGCCGCCTCTGGCACGGACAAGCCCGCCTGGAAGGCTGTCTACTACAACTTGGATGCGCATGCGGAAGGCCTGGGAAAGCTGGCGACTTCGATTACGTTCGAGGGCCAGAACCTCCAGTTCGCCGTCGGCTCTATCGACGCCGCCTATGCAGGCAAGCTAAGCGCCGACGGCCAATCGATCGCCGGCACATGGACCCGGACCAAGCTCTCGCATCCGCTCACCTTGCAGCGCACCACCGAGGACGCTGCCTGGGAGTTGCCCGGCGCTGACCAGAATATGCCCAAGGACGCCTCCCCGGAGTTTGAAGTCGCCACCATCAAGCCCACCGGTCCCGACCAGCAGGGCTACACCGGCTTCCATCAGGGACCGGGTCGGCACATCTCCTGCAACGATCAGAACGTATTCAGCATCATCATGTTCGCCTACGGTGTTGCTTCGAAACAGATCGTCGGCGCTCCCGACTGGGTGGGAACGGAGCCCTACGACATCGACGGCGTGGCCGACGTGCCAGGCCAGCCCAATCTGAATCAGATGACGGGGATGTTCCAGAAGGTAATGGCGGACCGCTTCCACCTCATTCTCCACCACGAAAAACGCGAGCTCTCCGCCTACGCCCTCACCATCACAAAGACCGGCCCAAAGCTGGCCAAAAGCCTCGGCGACCCGAATGGCGTGCCGGACGAGACCGGCGAAGGCGATGGACTGGGAGTCACCATGCGGTACACCAATGTGTCCATGCAGGATTTTTCCACCAATATGCAGGCCATGGGCGACGGTAGGCCGGTGGTGGATCAGACCGGACTCACCGGCCGCTTCGACTTCACGTTGAGGTGGAATCGCGAGCAGACGTCCTCAAGCGACCCCAACGCGGCCCCGGGATTGTTCACGGCAATGCAGGAGCAACTTGGCCTCAAGCTGGAGCCAGTCAAAACCCCAGTGGATGTAATCGTCATCGACCACATCGAGCGCCCTTCAGCCAACTAGGCACACGGCGCACTAGCCATCGGCCGCTCCAGCGCCTTGCGGTCCCACTTCGCCGCGTCGGCGCCCGCCGCGTAGGTCGTCTCCAGAAAACTCATCACCGCATCGTCAGGCGATGGACTCGCCCGCACTTCGTCGTAGCGCAAAATGAACTCCCCCAGCGCCGCATCCCAGGCCCCCGGCCGCACCGGCTTCTCCGCGAGTCCCGCCGGCACAGGAGCCGCGTAGCAATAGAACGCCGCCGCGCCGTAGCCGCCGTTCCCCGGCCACCACCCCGCGCTTATCACCTCGTGCGAGTACGCCTCCTGCTGCATCCGATCCGGCCGCGGAGGCCCCGCCGCCCGCCGCCCGCTGAAGCGCGTCACCGCCAGGTCGAAGCTCCCCCAGAAGAAATGCACCGGGCTGATCTTCCCCTGGAAGCCCGTCGAAAACCGCTTCAGCAGCGTATCCACCCGCATCAGCGCATGGTGGAAGCGGGCTACCGCCGCAGCGTCATACGACGCATGTTCCGTATCTAAATCGAACCGGATGGGCGCGACGACTTCGACCGGCATGGGCCAGATCTTTGCCTCCACGCCCAGCACCGCCAGCGCCTGCCGGTATTCGTCCCAGAACTCCGCTACCGACTGCGGCTCCAGCGCCATCTGGATGGTTGCGCCCGTGCATCGCCGCAGCTCCAGCACATGCTCGTAGAAGTCGAACTCGATCTCCAGCACGTCGCCGCGCCAGGGCATCGCCGACGTGGTCAGCCCGCGTGCGCTGACGTACAGCGGCACGTTCCACCAGTGGTTCTGCAGCGGAGTCAGCGCCAGCCGCGTCTTGCCCACCATCTGCGTCCACATATGCAGTGTGTCGCAGGTATCCTTCCACGTCTCCCACTCCAGTTCCGGCCACGCGTCAGCCCCCATCGCTTCACCCTCCGCAGCACGAAAGACCAACAGCTTAACACCGATCGACACAGACGAGCACCGATTTGGACTCTCTACCTCGAATCGGTTCCATCGGTGACGATCTGATTCTGACACTGACGACCGGTGTTAAGGGTTGTGCTGCTGCGCGGCCGCATCCGGCCAGTCCGGGCTGGCCAGCTCCATCGTCCAGATCGGCCCATCTTCAAACGTCGGCCCCACCGACCGCAGGAACGTCGGCGCGTCGCCGCCCAGGACCCACAGCTGGATCTCCGGCGGCTCTTTGCCGATCAGCGGCGCCACCATCCCCGCCAGGCCGCCCAGCTCGATCTTGATGGTGTAATGCAGCCCCTTGTGCGGCAGCCCCAGCAGCGAATAGCTGTCCTCGCCCCGCGGCGAGATCGCCAGCGTCACCACCCGTGGCTCCGGCGTCAGCACCAGCATCGACACTTTTGTCTCCGCCGTCTCCGGGCGAATGTTCTTCGCAATGATCGACACCATCCCATTCGCCAGGTCGGCCGGCAGCCGCATGGTCTCGCTCTTCACCTGCGCCTTGCCGCCCTTGTCTGCGCTCCGCGACGTCACCCGTCCATGCGCGACATCGATGGTCAGGTCCATCGGCTTCGGAAACGACGGCCCCTGCTGGATGTGATGGTCGCTCACCAGCCGGAACGTGCCCCGCTCGGTGAACACCGTCGTCTCGTAATCCACCGATCCATCGCGGAAGTGGAAGTCCAGGCGCGCCGTCACCGTGCTGCCGCGCGCCACCTGCGACAGTTCCCCGGCCGCCAACACCTTTCCATCCTGCCCGCGCAGCGCAAGAAAGCCGTGCAGTGTTCCTTCCACGTCGCGCACCGGCACCGGTTGGGCTGCGCCTGGCCGGCTTCCGCAGGCCAGCGCGGCGACAAGGCATGCACGCCCTACCAGCAACGCCATCGCTCGATTCATCCTGGTTTAGATGAACAATTTGCCGCATGAGTTAGCTCCACGGAAGCGACTGTCTGCCGTCATACTGTGCCGACCCGCTCCGCGCAGCCGATATCCGAACAGGACGCGTCTTTGCCCTGGCGACAAACCCGCGGGGCATTGGACCCCAACATATTGATGAAACCTGTGTTTAATGCCCTTCCGCGCACCTATGATTCCGTGGATTTTCCCTCGCTGCCGGCCGCGGAAATCGGCGCTCTAAGGGCCGCCCGCACGCGTCTTTTCTGAAACTGGCTACGTCAATGTCCCAGCCTGAATGATTGCGGCACCACAACCGCACTCCACACGGGCTCCGGGCCTGTTACACTGTCGCCTCAGTTGCGACATCGAGGTGAATCGTCATGAGTACGTTCCGGCGTTTCTGGTCCAACTCCTGCTTCCTTCTGCTTGGTCTGGTTGCATTTACCGGCGCTTCGCTCGGCCTGCACGCCCAAACCGCCGCACCCGCCAAGCCGCCCTCCTCCAACACCGCCTCCGGCTTCTCCATCGAAACCGAGATGCTCACCTACCGTGCGCTCGAGTCCAATGGCGAGGCCATCGCCTGCGATGTTGCCGCCTACCTCTACGGCACCAAGCCCGACTTCAAGAACCTGCCCGACGGGGCCATCTGCAACGTCGGCAGCAGCGGCACATCCAGCATCGGCGTCGTCGTGCTTCCCTTCGACCGCACCGTCTTCAGTGACTTCTTGATCTGGCGCTCCGACATGCAGACCATGGCGGAGTTTCAAGCCCGCGGCGTCAACGCCTGCGAGGTCCCGAAACCCGTCGCGGAAGCTCCGCCTGGGGCCCCGCGCAGCCGCGGCCTCACTGCGGCCACCACCACCGCGACCGCCGCGGTCGGCGGAGTCATGGGCGCAATGACGCCCGCAGGCGCCATGCTCTCCACCGGCCAGGGCATCCTCGGCCTCTTCGCCAAGAGCCAGGCAGCCGAGCCCGTCGGCGGCACCATTGAGGACCAGGCGTTCATGGACAACGTCGGTCGCGAGCTCCGCGAGGTTAACATCTCCGTCATCATGCCCGACGTCTACACCCCCTACGCGCTCACTTCCATTGACCCGGCCAAGTCGCCCTTCGTCGTCGCCCTCGACAAACTCCTCCACCTCCGCGACTGTCTCGCCAACTCCAAATCCCCTGAAGATCCCGACGTCAAGAACATCGACGAATTCCTCGCATCCCTCGCCGGCGGCCCGACCGCTGCCGCCGCCGCGCCCAAACCCGCCGGCGGAACCACCACAACGACAACAACAACAACTGCGCCCGCGCCGCCAGCCAACACCACGCCCTCGCGCCTGGAGTCCGCCCTCAACGCCGACGGCCTCGCCCAGCGCTTGGGCGCCGATCCCGCAACCGGCAATATCCCCGCCAGCGCTCCGCAGCATCTCCTCATGGTCAAGGCGCTTGAGTCCGGCGGTTCCGTGAACCACTCCAGTAATATCTTCGGCACCAAAATGAGCTACAGCGGCGGCTCAGTCGGCACCTACGCCCTGTTCGGCCTCAACGGCGAACTGGAGTGCTCCGGCAACGTCTACGACTACGCCGGCCCCATCGCCTCGGCCGACTTCCAGAAGCACCTCCAGGGCTACAAACCCGACCCCGGCGCGCAGGTCATCTTCCAGCGCGGCGCCTGCAAGGCCAGATAACGCGAACGGCCTAACACCGATTACACCGGTGGAACCGATCCAAACATAAAGCAATGTCCTGGATCGGTGCTTGTCGGTGTCATCGGCGTTAGGTTGTTAGATTCGCGGCAGGGTCTGCCCCGCCATCAGCAGCGCTTCCGCTGCCAGCAGCACGATGATCACCCACTCCAGGATGCCTTCCTGCCGCGCCGCCCGATACTCGCCCATCCGCTGCGCACTCATCTCGTAGATGTGCTCAAACACCTCGAGCTGCCCGTCCACGATCTCCGCGCGGGCTTGGGTTTGCGCCTTTTCGCGCAGCGCTTCGCCCAGCCTTTATCCCGCCGCTCCCAACCGCGCGTCCGGCGCCGACAGGTGCGCCTCCATCCGCGCCAGCCGCATCCGCCGCCGCAGCCGGCCAATTCCCCGGGCTTCACCCCGCCAAAGTCTCCCTCGCACCCTGTTGGACCCGAATGAGACTGTTACGAAACTCTTTGATCGACCCTGATCGTTATCAGCGCAGCTTCCGAGTCGACAACGAAGCGGGAATCGAGTGACGATAGGTGCGTTCAAGAGGATAAGTGCGGTGAGCGCTTGCGTCGCGTCTGCGACTTCGGAACAGTTTCCTCCATCCAGCCATGCGGGGACGCGTGTCGAGGTCGGACCACTTTACAGTTGAGAGTGGAATGTATATAGTTTGGGCCGCATTCACTTTCACTCTTTTGGCGTCTTTCGCGGACCTTTTCATTAGTCTCCCGCTTTACGCCTTTGGTGCAGGGTACGTCCAGTTCTCGCTCCCGAAAGAAGTCCTGCCTCATGACCACTTTGTGTTCCGACCTGAATCGTCCTGTCGTCGCTGTCGCAGCGCATAGGAAAGCCCGCCCGGCGACCGTGCTCGCGCTTCTCTGCACCGCAGCACTGTCGGCGATAACCCTTGCGCAGACGCCGATCGTCTTCCCCAACACCATCAGCACCGTCGCGGGCGGGGGAATTACGCCGGCGAACGGCAGCCCTTGCGCCACGGGCAGCCCCCTCAAGGCGACCGATGCCTTCGGCGATGGCTGCCCGGCCACCGCGGTCACGATCGGCACCAGTCTCTACGGCGAGGGAACTGACAGCTTCGGCAACATATTCTTCCTCGACACCACCAATGAGATCCTGCACCGGGTCGACGCCAGAAGCGGAATCATGACGGTGCTGGCGGGCGGCGCCACCACCGTGGGCTGCAGCGGGCAGGCGGACAAGTTTGGGGATAACTGCCTGGCCGCCACCCAGACCGGTGCTTTCAACAATCCCCGCGGCCTGACCATCGATCCTTACGGAAACGCAATCATCGCAGGCTACAACGACGGAGTCGTGGAGATTGTCTGCAACGCGGTATCGCCGCTCTGCTCCGCGGGCCAGATCGGCTACATGCGAATCGTTGCCGGCTACTCTCCGAGCAGTTCTTCCAGTGGAACCCAGACCGCCGGCCTAACGGCGGGTTCGGCAGGCGACGGCAACACAGCCGTAGGAGTGTCGGGCAGCGGTGTCGACGCGCCGCGCGGCGCGGCAGCGGACATCTTTGGCAACGTTTACGTTGCGGACACGGCAAATGCCCGATTCCGCGTCGTCGTGGGGCCTGCAACCTACAACAGCGTAGCCAATCCGCTTGCAGCCGCGATCGTCCTCGACAGCACCTACAGCAGCGTCACCGCTGCTGCCGCCGCCGGCAAGATCTACCCAATCCTTGGAGGATTTACCCCGGTTACCGCGGGCAACTTCTGCAACGGGTCCAGTGGGCCGATGTCCCTGGACGCGTTCGGCGATGGATGTCCGTTCTACAACACGGCCACATCCAGCAGCACCAGTGGGATCTACGGGGTTGCCATTGACTCGTCCGGGGACGCCATCTTCAGCGATGCCGGCAACAAGCTGATTCGTGTCCTCTATATGGGTGGCGCCAGTATGGCGGCACTCATCACGCTCGAGAACCCTACCGTGACAACCCCGGTCGTCGGTTCGGTTTACGCGATTGCGGGTGGGGGAACGCACGGCATCAGTGCGACGGCCCCCTACCATCTCGGCACGTCAACGATCCTGAACACTGCCACGCGGGTCACACTCGACGCGGCCGGCAACATCTATCTCGGCGAGACTACGGCCGACGTGGCGTTCCTCGACATCAACACGGGCTTCATTCGCGTCCTATTTGCGAATGGGACGGCCTGCGCCGCGAAGACAGACAGCGTCGGCGACGGCTGCCCAGCCGCGCAATCGACCTTTGGAGTGAATAGTTCCACGCTCTCGATTTCCATCGATAATCTGGGAAATCTGTTCATGGCGGATTCGCAGAACAGCAGAATTCGCAAGGTATCCGCCAGCAGCCTGATGCCAATGACGGTCGCGACCGCCGCGACGCAGAACATCATTGTGCATGAGCCCGCGGGTGTTACCGGCGCGACTGCCACGCTTAGCACAGCATCGCCCGACGTCACACTTGGAAGCGTGACTTGCGGCTCCTCAGCGACAAACGGCGACGGTACGATCGACTGCACGATCCCACTGACGCTCACGGCATCCGGTCCCAGCATTCGCTCGACTGCGCTAGCCGTCACGCCCAGCGGGACGCTGACCGCGACCAGCATCTATCCCCTGGCTGGCTTGGCGACCGGATCCGCGCTGGTCACCGACAGCGTGACTTCCAGCTCGAGTGGCAGCGTCCTTCCCACAGTTGCTCTCGGCTCTCTCGCGCCGCTTGCGGTCGCGGTGGATGGCGCGAATAACGTGTACTCGGTAAACAGTTCGAACCTGGACTTCAGCGTAGGCCTGGCCGGAAGCACCACTTCGACGCTACTTTCCGCGACTGCGCCGACTGGCGTCTCACAGATCGCGGCAGATACGCAGGGCAATCTCTACGCGGTTGGTTCGGGCGCGACGACCATCACGAAACTCACTGTGACTGCGGCGCAGAGTTCCTTCTCTGCACCTCCGACCTACAGTGCCGGCACCGTCAGCTATACGCCGCCCACAACGCCGGCGAAGCCGCAGGGTATCGTGGTGGACGCCAATGGCAATATCTATGTCGCGGACGGAGCTAACGGCGCGATCTACAAGATCACCCAGGCCTCGAGCACGCAGCCGATGATCACTGTCGCAAGCGGCTTTTCCAACCCCACCCTGCTTGCCCTGGACAACTCCGGCAACCTCTATGTCTATGACCAGGGTGTTGGCAAAGTCTTCAAGGTCGCTTACCTCGGCGTGCAATCGACGGTGGCCAGCGTCGCCGCGACCGGCCTGGCGACCGATGCAGCCGGGGATGTCTACATACAAACCTCCAGCGGTGTCACGGAATACCCAGTCACCGGGCCGGCCACGACGGTCTACACCGGAGGCGCCACGCCCAACGGCATCGCTGTGGATGGCAGCGGCAATTTGTACCTCTCCGACGCGGCGAACAGCGGCATCCTCGAGGTACAGCGGACGGCTGTTTCGTATGGCTTCGGCACCGGCTCAAACGGATCGCCGACCCTGACTGGAACACTGACCGATGTGGGCAACCAGGCCGTCACCGGCTCCAACACCGTCACCAACACCACCAACTTTGCTGTAGCCGGAGGCAGCAGCAATGGATGCACGTTCTCGTCCAGCATCCTGGGCGCACAGACCATCGGCAACGCCTGCACCTTCATGGCAAATTTCGTCGGCGGCGGATCCGGCCCGGTAAGCGATGTGTTGACCTACTTGCCGGCGTCCACCACCGGCAGCCTGACGCTGTCGGGCACCTTGCAGGGCGTGGCGGTTGCAACCACCACGACCATCGGCAATCAGACTCCGCTCAACCCGACGTACAGCCCAAGCGGCACTGAGGTCACCTTCACGGTGACGGTGACGGCGACCTCCGGATCCACCGCACCGTTGGGAACCGTTTCTGTCACCGTCGATTCGACGATTACCCATCCCAGCCTCGTCGCTAGCGGAACCAGTGGCATCGCCACTGTGGCCGTCTCCGGACTTACGGCCGGCAGCCATACGATCTCCGCAATCTACTCCACCAACGGCACCTACACCGGCTCCAATTCCGGCGCGCCGACCCCCTTCAGCGTCGCGCAGGACCAGCCGATCGCCAGTTGGACTACCGGCGTCACGTCGGTGGCGTATAGCTCCCCCGTCGGCACCTCAGCACTGAACGCAACCTCTACGTACAACAGCTCGGCGGTGCCGGGCGTCTTCGTCTACAAGGCAAATGGCAATGAGATAAACGCCGCGTCCTATCTCGCCATCGGCACATATACGCTGAGCGCCACCTTCTATCCGATCGACAACATCGACTACACAACCGCTACGAGCTCTGGCGGGACCTTCAGCGTGACCAAGGCGTCCACCACGGCGGCCGTCGGTACCACACAGAACCTGGTGGCCACCGACAGCACGGGCAACTTTACCAGCGTACAGACCGCCATCAACTCACTGCCCGCAACCGGCGGCTCCATCTATATCAAGCCGGGCACGTACGCCGGCTTCCTCACGGTGGTGCAGCCGAATGTCGCGTTGCGCGGTCTTGGCGGCGACCCCACCCAAGTCATCCTGACGCACGAGGCGGGAGCCTTTGGTGGCACCTCCTATCCGTACACAGGCGGGTTCACCGCGGCCAACATGAGCAACGGCGATCAGCTTCCCGTCGGCAGCACCATCTCGACCGGCGATGCGGGATCGTCGACCCTGTTCGTTGCCCGCGCCGTCAATATGGCGGTCGGCAGCTCAACGCTGACGCCCATCAATTTCTACGCGGAGAATCTGTCGCTCATCAACGCATACAACACCGATACCTCAACCACCACCACCACCTACGAGCCCACCTCCAACGGGACTTGCACCGTGAGTGAAGGGCCGCCGCAAACGTACTCGTACCTCTATAACAACCAGATCGAATGCGCCTCACAGGCGCTGGCCATATATATCGAGTCCGACCAGGCGGTGCTGAACAATGTCTACACCACCAGCCTGCAGGACACGGTCTACGCCGGCGCGATCAGCACCAGCGGCGCCAATGCGGCCCGCCAATACTGGTTCCGCGGCAAGATCACCGGCGATGTGGACTTCATGTTCGGCGATGCGGCTGCTGTATTCGATCACACAACCATCTACACCGTTTACCACGGCACAACCGCAACCGGCACGGAGACCATCCAGGCCCAGAACAAGGCCGTCCAGACTGGCGGCGCCGGCGACTATCTCAGCGGCTATGTGATGAACAGCGACATCCTCACCTCGCAAAGCCCGGGCATGACCAATCTCTACTTTGGCCGTCCCTATGGCACTTACTCTACATCGATCCTGTTGAATTCCTATATCGATCAGGTGAGTGCGGTCGGCTATATCCCGTTCAGTCCGCCCCTGTTGAACGACGCGACCTACGCCGAGTACAACGATCAGCTCTACACCGATCCCGCCACCGGCTCGCCCGATGGAAATGGGGTCATCTATCTCGGCGCCGGCGGAAGCAGCGGCTCGGGCGTTACCGGCACGCGTGAGACGACTTCGACCAACCCCGGCACGCTTGAAGTCGCGACCGGCGGATTCCAGACCAACTATCCAACACTCGCCAACACCACGCTTTCACCAGCCGAGGCGCAGCAGTATTATCCGATGCCCTTCCTGAGCGCGACCGTACCAACCTCGACGTACAACTCGGTCACCAACTGGAACCCGACCGCAGCCATCGCGGCGGACGTCAACGCATTTGTTCCATCGGGCACTTCGGCCGCGGTCACGGCCGGCAGCAGCGTCACCATCCTCATGCGGCCGCAGACTCCTGGCCTGGGCGCCGTCATCAACGGCGTCTACACCATCCCAACCGGGACTTACACGCTGACTGACTCCGTCAATGGTGGGGCGTCGATTACTCTCGCTTCCGGTACTCTCGACGCGGCCGGCGAAGCCTACTACACCTCCAGTACGCTCACCTCCGGGACGCACAATCTTACCTGGACGTACAGCGGCGACTCGAACTTCTCCGGCTCGACCACTGCATCCGCATACGCGCTCACGGTCTCCGGTAGCGCCGGCGTCGGCACCACGACCGCCCTGGGCGCCACCGTCAACCCGATCGTCTACGGCCAGTCGGCCTCGATCACCGCCACGGTGAGCCCGGCCTCGGGAACGGTAACACCAACCGGCAATGTCAATCTCACCATTGACGGCACCACGACCCTCAGCGCAACACTCTCCGGCGGAACGGCCAATTTCACGGTGACCGGTCTGGCTGCCGGAGGTCATGTCCTCTCCGCCACCTACACCGGAGCAACCGCATTCGCTCCCTCCTCAACGTCGCCCTCCGGAAACCTGGCGCTGACTGTGAATAGGGCGGCTCTCACGGTCACCGGCTCATGCAGCAACCGGATCTATGGTCAGGCGAACTCCTGCACCGCGCTGGTCACCGGCGGCTATCAGTACTCTGACTCGGCAGCGAACGTATTCACCTCCACTCCCACCGGGACCACGACGGCGGCGCGCAACTCGCCGGCCGCGAGCGGCTATATCGCAACCCCTGTCTACACCGCGACTGCGTTTGGAAGTACCAACTACGCAATCGCTCCAGCCAATACCACCTTCACCATAACGGGCGGAGCGCCGCAGAGCATTATCTTCGCCCCGCTGCCGAACTTCGCACACGGAGCGAGCTATCAACTCACGGCCAGAACGACCTCGGGCCTTCCGGTTGCCTACTCAATCATCAGCCCCAACGGGAACGCTTCGGTCAGCGGCAGCACCTTGACGGTGACCGGCACCGGATTGGTTACGGTGCAGGCATCGCAAAGCATCGATCCAACCGGCGATTACGCGGCCGCAACTCCAGTGTCCATGAGTTTCACAGCCCAATGACAACCCACACTCATTCTTCCGAAATCCGCAACCGTACATTCGCTGGCAAGCGGATGCGCCGCGCGACGGAGATTCATCCCATGTACAGCTTTCGATTTCAGCAAACGCAACTCCGGCCAGTCCTGACCCTCTCGATTGGTCTCGTCGCATTGGGCCTCGCAACGCTGCTCACCGGCTGCGGTACCGGGGCGCCCACGGCCGACCTCGCCGGCACTCAGAAGACCATCAAAGTCTCCGGCATAGTCCATGGCGGCCAACAACCCGTCTCCCAGGCCACCATCCAGCTTTATTCCGTCGGCACCGGTGGCCTCAAGTCGGCGTCGAATCCGCTCATTGGTTCCACCATCCAGACCGGCAGCGACGGCAGCTTCAACATCACTGGAGCCTACAACAATTGCACCGGCGCAACGCAGGTGTACATCGTGGCAACCGGCGGCAATGCCGGAAGCGGAACCAATAGCTCAATTGCCCTGGCCGCGGCTCTCGGACCATGTTCCTCGTTGAACTCCGGAACCTACATCGTGATCAACGAGGTCAGCACCATCGCGGCCGCGTATGCTCTGGCGCCGTTCGCATCGGACTTCGCCCACATCGGCGCGACCGGCTCCAACCCCACTGGCCTGGTGAACGCCTTTGCCAGTGCTGCGTTGCTGGCCAACACCGCTGTTGGCTCAGCCGGAGGCGCCAGCGTTCCCGCCGGGGTCACCGTCCCGCTTGCCGAGATCAACACGCTGGCCGATGTCGTCTCTGCCTGCATCAACACCGCCGGCTCTTCGAGCAATCCCTGCATCGCCCTCTTTTCTGCTACCGGCGCCACGGAGACCTTCGGCGCGTCCCTCGCCATCGCGAAGAACCCTGGTGCAAGCGCCGTCACTGCTCTGTACTCGCTCTCCGTTCCGACAGCGCCGTTTCAGCCAACCCTCACCGGCAGCTCCGCCCCGAACGACTTCACCATCGCAATCAATGCCACCGCCGGTGGAACTTTGGCGACACCCTACGGAATCGCCATCGACGCTTCTGGCAACGCGTGGGTCACCAACGAGACTGGCTCTGCCGTCAGCGAGCTTTCCGCCAGCGGGGGCCTCCTCGCTTCGCCAACCGCCACCGGTCTTGCCGGCGCGCAGGGAGTCGCCGTCGATCGCAGCGGCAATGTCTGGGTCGCAAACACCGCCGGCAACTCAGTGGTGAAGTTTACCCTTACCAGCGGATCCGTCACGGCAACCAACTCCTATACCGCTGGCGGCGTCACCGCCCCAGCGGCCATCGCGCTCGACTCCGGCGGCAATGCCTTCATAGCGAACTTCAATGGCAACTCCGTCACCGGCCTCAACTCCGCGGGATCGCCGCTGAACGGATCGCCGTTCACTGGCAGTAGCAACAACATCATTGTCCCCAATGCGATCGCAGTCGGCCCGACAGGTACGATATACGTCACCAGCGGCAACGGCTCCATCGTCAACCTCAGCAACACCGGGGGCTTTCTGGCTACTCTGAATGACGGAACGCTGCAGGGGCCTGCCGGTGTGGCCGTTGACGGATCGGGCCGCACTCTCGCAACCGGTTTCACGACGGGTGCCAGCGTGGGCGGGGCGCTCAGCCAGTTCGCCTCAGGCGGCGCGGCCGTCGCCGGTAGTCCCGCAACTTCCGGCATCTCGAGTCCATCCGGCGTCGCCACCGACGGAGCCTCCATATGGGTGGCCAACAACACCACCAGTGGCAGCGTGGCCCAGTTCAGCTACAGCTCCGACACCCCGCTGTCGCCGCTCACCGGCTTCGGCTCTCTTAGTAGCCCAACCGGCGTTGCGGTGGACGCCTCCGGCTGTGTCTGGACAGCGAACTCCGGTAGCAATACCGTCTCGAAGTTCATCGGTCTCGCCGTTCCCATCGCGACTCCGCTCGCGGTCAGTGTCGGTCCATAGCCCGGGTACAAGAAACCTACGTGCTCGGTGCTGCGACGAATCCAACTCCCGCGGCTGGCGACTCGGATGGCCTGGTTGAATCTGCTCTTGCAAGGGATCGACGCGTCTCGCATGTACTTGAGTTCAAGCAATGTACAGTCGTCCTGAGCAGGATTGGTAGCACTGAACTTCGCAACTTTCTCAAGGATCTCGTCGCAATTCAGATAAGGCGCGCATGCGATGACTGCGTGATTGCGGGAGATGTTGAGATCAGACATCACGATGTCCTGGTTGGGCGAACGGCCGATGGACGTTATCTCCCGTTCGAGAGAGATTCTGTGCTGTCCTTCTGAGTCGGAATAGCAGGGCATCAGAACGTCCATCGGCCTGGCCTGTTCAGCAAAGCATTCTACGCAACTGCTGGTTGGTAGCTGGAGAAAGAGGCGACTGCTTCGACCTCGTCGGAGTAGATGTCGAATACTGTGGCCAGCTTGGTAATCTGCATCAGGTCGTCGAGCTTCCTGGTGAGACGAGCCAGCTTGACGTCGCAGCCCCTGGCCTTCGCCGAGGTGTACGCATTGGTGAGTTCCCCCAATCCGGAGCTGTCCATGTAGGTTACGCCGCCCAGATCGACGACGACCTTCTGTGTACCGGCTTTGAGAACATCCTGGAAGGAATCGCGAAAGACAATTCCCCCCTCGCCCAGCACGATCCTGCCGCTGACTTCAAGAACCGTAACGCCCTCCATGTGACGGATATTGATCTTCGCGCTCATTGTAGTACCTCCATGATTTCGGTTGAGTGCTCGCACAGTTATCGAGCGAGCAGGTAAGCTGCATGAGGTGGCAGAGCCGGAAGCCCTTGCCGGAGGCTGGCTTCGTAGTTTGGAGAGAGGCCCGGAGACGAATCCCCGGGCCAAAGTGCTGCAAGCGCTCATCGGCCTAGTTGAGCGCGATCAGGACGGGATCATTGACGGAAAGCCCCGCCTCTTCAACTTGCGACTTGGCCCGCTTCTCCGCCTTGCTCACGGGGAAGCGAACATCAATCGAGGCGCCTTCAGAACGAATTTCGCTGAGGTAGTACTGGTTGCCATACTTGTGGAATACCAACGTGTTGTCATGCCCTGGGTTGCCTTGATTGGGCAGGCCCATGGACAGGATATTGACCTTCTTGTCCCAGTTCCGGATGGCGAGAACGTCCGCGGTAGTCATCCTGGAGCCAATCGTGTAGGTGCCGGACGGCAGTGCCTGGTCGCCGACTGTAAAGTTGAACGGAACGGTTGCCTTCACCAAGTGGTCTTGCGCGTGAGCGGGACCGGCGGCGATGAACGTTGCTACGACGAAAAGTGCGATTGCGGCTATGTTTTTCATGACGATCTCCTCTTCGGTCGAGATATTGGGGGCCAATCGGCTCCATACCCTGTAAAGCGCAGGGAGACCGGAAAAGGTGACATCCGCGAAGGCAAATCCATCCCGGGTGTCGTTTGGGTCTATACTTTCGCCACCGCACTGGAGGTTCCATGGCTGAGAAACCGCTGGAAGATGGGAGCCCACCTGGGCTGGCACCACTTGCGCCGGAGATCGCCGCGGAGATGGGCTCCAGCCTCTACGGGGAGCTTCACCGCCTGGCAGCTGCCAAGATGCGCTTCGAGCGTGGAAACCATACCTTGCAGCCGACCGCCTTGGTGCATGAAGCCTATCTGCGTTTGGCAGATCGCAGCGAGCCTCTCGGCAAAGACCGGATCCAGGTCTTAGGTCTGGCGGCCCACATCATGCGGAACATCCTCGTGGACCACGCCCGAACCCATCAGGCCGCGAAGCGCGGAGCCGGGGCGGTCCAGGTCACTTTGGATGAGGGCCTGGTGGTCGCGCCCGGATCGATGGTCGACGTATTGGCAGTCGACGACGCGTTGACCCGGCTTGCGGAGTTCGATCGAAGGCAGGCGGACATTCTCGAGCTGCACTTTTTTGCAGGATTGACGTTTGAAGAAATTGCGCTCCAACTCGGCCTATCGGCAAGAACGGTCAAACGCGACTGGAGCATGGCACGGGCGTGGCTCCGGCAGGAACTTTCGCCAAAGACCATCGCCTGACCCACCAGTCTGAGGCATGCAACGGGGTGCGCCAGGGGGAACTACCCTGGCGCACCCCACTCATTGGGAAACTAGGGACTGATTACTGTGCCTGTACCCGACCCGGTGACATTGTTTGGGCCGCAGTAGGCCGGCGATTGGGAGTTCGTTGTCCCAGTAACACTCATCGTGTAGGTAATTGGGTAGTTTATTGCGCTTGAGAAGTTACAACTGAGAGGGTTGGCCTGTAGGCAGGTCACATTTGCTGGTTTGGACTTACTGTCCGTGAAGACGATAGGAGGATTGATCGTGACGTTCGGCACCTGGCTCCACTCCAGAAGCAGATTCCCGGGTATCGGGTCCGATGCAGGGATAAAGGATACGCTGCCTGAGTTCGCATCGGAGGAGCAGTAAACAGTAATGGGCGAAGTGCCCACGTCTGTCATTGCTTTGGCGCCCGCCATGGCACTCGGATTGCTTCCAGCCGCGACACTCGGGCTGTTTCCAACCGCGCCGCTCGGACTGCTTTCAGCCATGCCATTCTGATTGTTTCCAGAGATGTAAGTGCAGCCCCAGCAGGGAGTGAGGTTCTGGTTGCTGAGAGTGGAATGGGTTCCCTCCACTATCCCGTAAGTGTAGGTCACATTAGCAGCAGGGACTTTCACCACGGTGCACGTAGCAGTCCATCCGCCAGAGGTGCTTTTCGACGATGGAATTACGAGAGCAGTGCACGGACCCTCCCCGCCTATCCATCCGATCGTGAATGGGGCATCGCTCGATCGCTCCCATGTCAGAACCTGGCCAATTTGAAGACCGGGATGGACCATGTTTGAATTCTTCGCCCCAACCAAAATAACCGCCGGAATAACTGGGGGCTTCTGAGGCCTCCATCCCAGGGCATAGATCAGTAGCAAACACAGAAGGGCCCCTAAAACCAGAAAGCAAGCCATTCGAAATATGCGCATCGAGATGCCTCCGTTGTTGGTTAGGACTTCGCTCTTGAATCCTATCAGGAAGATAGCAGGCTTTTGAATCTCGGGTCGTTGCGAAGATCGCTTATGTCCGGCATGAATCGGAATTGAAACAAAGTCGCTCCACGGGTAAGGCAAGCGGATGCGGTAGCGAACGCCTCATCACGTCTCCCTAACAATTCAAGCGTCCTTACCTTCAGAAGCTGGGAATCGAGGTCGCCCGCGAAGTTATCATCTGCGGTTCTCAGTGATTTCAAGCTCTCCTCCGACTCCCCGGTCTTCGCTTGAGCAAACGCAAGCGACATCCATATTGGGCCGTCGGTTGGATCCGTGTGTACCGTTTCCTCCAGTAGCTTCGCCGCTCGGCTGAAAGCATCCTTGGCGTCAGCCCGCCGCCCTGGTATGCCGGAGTAAGTATCGCCCAGGTTAAGCCAATTGTCCGGATAATCGGGGTTGAGCGAGACCGCCTTCAAGGAGAAAGCAAGGGCCTGATCGAACTTTCCCTGGCAGCGTAATACGGCGGCCATGACCGTCAAGCCAGGGACGTTTGGGGCAAGCGCCAGACACCGTCTTGCAAAATCCAATGCATCGTTCAGATTGCCCATCTGAAGAGAGATTGCGCTCAGATTTGCCAGCGGGAGGGTCTGTTTAGGTGCAGCCAAACTGGCTGCTCGGAATTCGTCCGCGGCGAGGGCATACTTGCCGTCCGAACCGTAAGCAAAACCCAATTCCTCGTGTGCCAGCCAGAAGTTCGGGCGGGCGGTCTGCAGCCGGGCAAAGGTATTCTCCGCATCGCGCCAGCGATCGCAACGGGTGAATTCCTGTCCCTGCACAAGCATCGCCCCCGGATTGCCGGGATCGATCGAAAGAGCTTTGGAAATCTCCCGCAGTGCGCCGGGCTTGTCTCCTGTCCAATCCAGGACGGATGCCAGGGCTAAATGCGCATCGACGAGATTGGGATCTTCAGACAGCGCAGCATGGCAGTTGGCTCGGGCCAGCACCAGAGCTGCGGGATCACGATGCAGAATGTACAACCTGAAGTACGCAAGAGCGAGCTTCGCATTTGCAAGCGCATAACGGGGATCGATCTCAATCGCCTGCTTATATTTCTCGACTGCCCCGTCAAGTCCAGAATCATTCTCTTGACCTCGGAGACCCTCCGCAATCTGAAAAGCGGCATAAGCTTCCGCACTGTTCGTTCCAACCTTACTGCGCTCGTCCCCAAGCTCGGATTTCGATATGTCCAGAAGGTCGGCGGCGACCAGCACAGCCTTGTTCGGGAGCGAAAGCTGCTCGTTCATCGGGATCCTGATGGTTCGTTGACGAAGAGTTCTTGAAGCAGCAGGATCAAGCACGCGAAGGAGCAGTTGGAGTTCATTGCCTCCCAGGATTGCAGAGGCGGAAAGGACGAGATTGGCTCCGACGGATTCACGCACCTCGTTTACCTGCGCCAGGCTCGCGACGTCTTTGCCAATGTGCTGAGGGATGATGAAGAGGTTGTGATCCTTCGCCTCGGCCCGAGCAAGTTCACTGCCAACGGCATCGACCACCGCCGTGATCGTAGGTTCAAGGCGCGGGTCTCCTGGCGGAGGCCACCCGAGCAACGCCACAAACCGCTTCTCGGGAAGCGGCTCGAAGACGTCCTCAACGATTTCGTCGATGTCATCCCACTTCCACCAGGCTGCTCCAGCAATCGCGCAGACGCCGGCAGCAGCGGCTCCAACGAAGCGCCGTCTTGACCGGACCTGCGTGTCTTGGCTTGAGTAGTAATTGTGAGCCAACTTTGGATCGATGACCTCGAGGGTGCGCGCAAAAGCTGTGCACCGGCGCTGGGGATCGTCTTGGAGGCACCCCGCTATCAGGCGAACACTCAGAGCGGGGATTTTTTGGGTGGCCAACCGAGGGCTGACGTTATAGGAGTGGGTGCCAGGAACTGGAGTTGGTTTTTCTCCGGCAAAGACCTCGTGGAGGACGACCCCGAGCGCAAAAAGATCGCTGGCCTGAGAGGGCGGGTGTCCGAGAAACAACTCCGGCGCGATGTAACCGGGTGTTCCTGCGACCGCTCCTATCAAGGAGACGGTCGACTCCGTTTCGTAGGCGCGGGCAAGACCAAAGTCGGTGATCCAAAGGCGCAGGCCGGCACCGCTGCCGTCGACCATGATGTTGTTCGGTTTGATATCCCGATGGATGATGCCAGCGGCGTGGATTGCGGCAATCCCTAGAGACGTCTGGCGAAGGACTGCAAGGCCCTCATCTTTTGTCATTAAAGGAGGTTCCCGCAATCGTGCGGACAGAGTCTGCCCGGGCAAGAGCTTCATGGTCAGAAACAAATAGCCGGGTGGCGGGTCGTCGCAGTGAAAGATCGTATGGATGGGGCAGAGATTCGGATGCGTCACTTCTCGCGCGAGCAGGACTTCCCGCTCGAAACGCTTCTGCAGGTCGGGATCGCCAGCGGCATGCGGCAGAATTGTCTTCAGCGCGATGTGAACGCCGTGCAGGAAGCGGTCTTCGGCCTCGTAGACCTCGCCCATGCCGCCCGAGCCCAAGATGCGCACGATCTTAAATCGGCCGAGCACCAGATCTCCGTCGGCCAGGGTCCTCTGCTTCGAAGGATCGAAGTTCCTCAGGTTGACGAGCGGGGCATCGAGCGGTCCCGTGCTTTCATCGTGGGCTGCCAATAGTGCCTCAAGATGCCTTCGCAATTCAGGATCGTCCCCGCATGCTTCATCGACGAATTGAGCGCGCTGCTCCTTTGGTGCGTCGAGGGCGTCGTCATAGAGCGGTTTGAGGCGTTGGTAGAGTTCGGGGGTCAAGGCTGCTCTCCTTGCAGCCAGGCTCGTGCCATGCTCCAGTCGCGTTTGACCGTGCGGTCGGCGTATAGGCACATCTGCCGCTTCCGACGGATGCACGGATGCATCAGGCGGCCGATTGCACGTGGGCAGAAGGGTCGCATCAGGCGTCTCCCCCAGGTTTCTGCGCTGCTTTTTTGAAGATGCGTTGTTCGGACCCGAGCGTACCAAGAGATCGAACTAAAGGCCGGACCAACGAGCATTCCGTCCCCAACCCTGTGACCCGATCGAACGACCCTTTTTCTTATGAGCGAATTGCAGCAATCCGATTGGGGGAAAGTGCAAGGATTTCAACAGAAGTCGCCATGAAAGTCAATGAGGCTCTCGGTGCGGCTCCTTGCCCGACCGACGTCTCGTCCAACAACTTAAGGAAACTCCCGAAGCTGTTGAGCCGATGCAGATCTGGTGTCTTCCGTTGGGTTCGGAAATAAGGCGAGGCGTCTTGTTGGACCTTTCTGGACCCACAACGCACATCGGGGGAAGCTAACTATAAGAAAGTAATGGTCGGGACGACTAGATTCGAACTAATTGGCTTCGGGGCGGATCTTCCCAATGAGCTAATGGATACACCGTCATTGGGTCGTGGTCGTGGGGGGCGTGTTGGGCGTCGGTGCACCCACGACGGTGGCAGCTCCTGAATTCCGAAAGGCGCTGAGATTGAAGATGGACTCGAAAAGATTCGTATCGAAGCCCAACATGATGAAGAATCCCGTCTTCCACTTCGAATCGGTGGGAATTGTCGGGTTCGTCGCGGCATAACTGCCAACGCCGTAGCCAAAGCTGGACGGGATGTAGTTGATGGGTGAAAAAGCTGCGCCGGCACTGAGATTGAATCCCCTGCACTCGACCATCAGCCCCAGGTAATAGTGATTGAGCGGATATGCCGAAACGCCGATGAGCGCGCCCAGAGAAGGGCCCATTTTTCGAGCAGGAAACTGGTCCTGGTGGCCAAAGAATAAGTCGACACCCTGCACTGCGGCGGCGGTTGTCTGGGTGGTGCTTATAAGCTGATAGTAGGGTGTGGCAGCAGCAACTCCTGTAGTGGCTGGAGTGGAAGGCGAGATACAGGTGGGCATCATGGTCGAGGGGAAGTTGCCGGCGGTATTGGTCGTGCTGATGGGGCACGCGTTCCAACTAAACGTGGGCGGTCTGATCGAGTCATATGCGATGCCTGTGACCAGCGTGCCATCTGAGAAGTGGTGGACCTCCACACGCGATGAGAGATGTGCGTATGGCGTCACAGCGGGCGCGTTAGTCGCAGGCGCGGTCGCCACCACTGGGGCTGGAAACGGCGTGCCGGAGTAGCTCGCCGCGGGCGCCCCAGGCGCCGCCACCGTGCCGCAGCTGACCACCCCGCCTGAGACGTTGGTGTTCAGCGCGATCGACCCCACGCAGTTCGACTGCGGCACCGCAAGATCGCTCGCGATCTGATATCGGTTGAACTGCTCCGCCCCGTTCACCGAGTAGTAGACGAAGAGATTGCCCGTCGCGCCGGATAGGTTCAGGTTCCAGACCTCCATCGGCGCGTAATAGCGGTCGTAGACGTCGTTGATATCACGCAGCGCAGCGCCCTCCGACTGGTTCAGCACAATGACGCCGTTGCGCACCGCATCGAGTGTGCGCTGCGCCGAGTCCAGCGCCGCTGTCACCACCTCCGGAGCCGCCGCCGGCTGCAGTTGCTCGAGTGCCCTGCAGTATCGGTCCTCCACCCGGTTGTCGAGGCCCGCCCCCGGCGCCGGCGCTCCGGCCACCGCGGCGCAGGGGGGGATGTTCCGGAGAGAGCGCAGCATCGGCTCCGTAGAACTACCGAGATAGCTTGCAACGATGCGCGCTAGTGTCTGCTCCTGGATGCTTGTAGTGGAGGTATAGTGCGATCTCAGATACTGGCGCACCTCGGCCTGCTGGCGGTCCTTCCATTTATCGGCCGCTTCTCCCGCAAGCGGAGGAATAGGCGTGGGCAACCCCCGCAGCAACTCCAGCGCCCGGTTCACCGCATCGCGCTCGCTCAGCACGTCGTTGTAATTGTCGCGCAGCGTGGCCGCGCTGGCCTGCAGGTTGGTCAGGGTATCGGCGATCGGATAGGCCGCCATCCTTGCGTTGAGCCGGGTCACCTCCGTCTCCAGCCGGTCGGCACGATTGGTCCAGTCATTGAACGCAAACTCTGTAATAGCGATCGGCAGGACCGGTTTGGCCGGCGGAGGAGGCGGGGGCAGAGGCACGGCCGCCGACTTCGCGGTATCGACCGCGTTCTGGAGCAGGTGCCATGCGCCGTCGACGCCATCGAGCGATGCGCGGCCCAGTGGCTCGCCCTGCGCATCGGCGGGCACCCCGAGAATCTGCTCGAGCGTCTGCTTGTAAACCAGCGTGTTCGACTCGAATTGCCTCGCCTGCGCCAGCACGTCGGAGGCGTCGTCGGTCACGCGCGCGTAAATGTGGTCGAAGGTCTCATCGTTCAGAAACGCGGCGATCACTTGGTCCGTAGTCAGCACATTCGAGTTGCTGGCTGCATTCGAACTGAAGGTCTTCGAGCCCGGTGGAAGCGCCGCCGCAGGGGCCGGGTTGCCCCGGAGATCAAGCGTGCCGGCAGGAGGCTGGTAGGTGTTGGTGAGCGTAACCGTAAACGAGGTCTTGAGGCGGCGATTGACGACGTACACCTCCACCGGCCTGCCATCGCACAGAAAACCCTCCGGCTGCTCGAGCAAGTCCTCAGCGCGCCGTTTCGTAACCCGCGGCGAACCATCGCCCCGATCGAAGTTGCGATACGTCTCCGGAGAACCCCACAGGACCGGAGACCGCGACGTAACCCGCGGCAGTTGATCGGTGGGGAAGACGTTGTTGGGCATCGCCGGAGAGTGTGAGAGA
Source organism: Granulicella sp. (assembly GCA_003162875.1). Taxonomy (GTDB): domain Bacteria; phylum Acidobacteriota; class Terriglobia; order Terriglobales; family Acidobacteriaceae; genus Edaphobacter. Next base: position 2,768 of record PLUT01000128.1, on the reverse strand, counting down.
TGCAACACGTCATACCGGTTGGCGATCTGCGCAGTCTGCTGCACCGCGTCATAGACGATCACCGGATAGTTGTCGCTATTGCGGCACCGGATGCGCGACATATCGGCCGTCCCACCCACAGGCTGCGTCTGCGCGATCCCGCTCGCTGCCTGCGACAGAACAGCGGTGAATACGACTCGCAGCAACAGCGACGGCCAGCGATCAGGAAAGCACATAGGAAGGATCTCCGAGCAGTTGAAATTCGAGCAACGTCTTGACCACATACGCATCCGAAGCAGAACTCGAGCTGCGGAGCGCACTACGCGCCTCGGACAGGCAATGCCCGAGAGCGACACCGGCCGCGGCCGCATTGAAGAAAGTGCGCGCCAGGATGTCGGCGTCGATCAGCGTCTGCGGCTGCGCCGTCGCCGAGCCGTATGCTAGACCCGTCGAACCGATCACCGCCGCGGCTCCCGCCGCCATCAGCGAGAGTGCGTTCGACCCGCCGGTCGTCCGTCCGCTGGTCGCCAGCCCATAGCAGGCCTCGGTAAACGTCACCGTCCCGCTCACATACTGCGGCTGGAAGGCATCCGGCGTAATTGCCACGACTGGATAGCTCAGCCCCTGGTCGTAGCCGCTCCATGCCGCAGTGTTAAGAAAGCCGTGCAGGTTGCAGTAGAGATATTTGCAGTCGAGCAACGAGGCGTTGCTCGCCGACACCCGCCCATCCGGTGAGACGATCACGCGCGCACCCGGCGCGGTCATCGACAGCACCGATGTGCCGACGTTCTGCCACTGCCGGCTCACGATTTCGACATAGCCCGTGCGCAGGCCGTGCGCCGTGCGCAGCGCAATCTGCGCGTCCAGCAGCGCCGCCAGCCCCGCCGCCGTTTGTTCCACACCCGCGGCAATCCGGCCCACAGGGATCTCCGGCAAGACCGCGTCCACCGGCTGGCTCCAGACGAAGCTTCCGTAGGGATTGTCGGTCACCACCGCCGTGTCCGGGTCGAGCGTTCGGTCCGTCACCGGGTTCGACACCGAGAAGCTGGGGAAGATGCGCTGGTCGCCCGCGATCAGCAAGTTGCCCGGTCCCGCCACCGACCGCCCGGTAAGCGCCTTCAGCTCCGCATAGAGCGAGGGCGCATCGTTGGAGGCCGCCAGCACATGCAGCTCAGCTCCCTGAGCCGCGCCCGCCGCCGCCGCGGCCAGTTGCTGCAGCTTCGCCTCCACCAGGGCCGCGCCGTCCGCACCGTACGCCGAGTTCAGTCCCGCTTGCGAGGTCACTATCCAGAGCATTCGGTTTCTTTCCTCACCTAAGAGCCCGTCGTCCCGGCACCCGTCGTCCCTGTGCCCGTCGCGCCTGTGCCCGTCGTCCCTGTGCCCGCGGCAGGCGGCGCCGGTGGAGTTGAGCTCGAGCCACCTTTGGACTTGCCCGCGATGGCAGCAAGAAAGTCGGTGACCCGTTTGTGGTTCGCCATAGCATCGTCCAGCTTCGTCTTGAGCTTGCCCGCGCTCGCCGGGTCGTTGATCAGGTCCACCATCTTCTGCTCGGTGTTGCTCTGCAGCCGCAGAATGTTGCCCGCAATCCTCGCTTCCAACTCGGAGTAGTACTTGTGCAGCCGGTCGATGCCGAATATCCACAGCGGCCCCATCAACATCGCCGGCAGCATGATCAGATACGGAGAATGCAAGTCGAGCGAGACCAGGGGGTCGTTCTGGTAATGCCAGCCAAAGATCCACAGGAGCGCAGCTCCAATCGCAAGGACCAGGAACGACACGAAGCGGTAGATGTTGTCGCCGATTCCCTTGGTCGCTTCCTTGAGGAACGCCAGGGCTACCTTCGAGTACCGGCGCGATCCGAACAACAGCGCCAAGAGGATCAGGACCATACCGAGCGCGGCCCCGAAGGTGATGCTCGCCATCGCGATCGTCACGTTGGTGGCAACGTGATCGGCTGCCGGGACAGTCGCCGAGCAGCAGATGAACCGGATCGCAAGGCACGCCGACAGAATCAGCATTGGCAGGATCAGGCCCGAAGTAATCTGGCTCTGGCTGTAGTACTCATCGTCGATCGCGGCGGCCTCGGCCTTGGTTATAAATCCAGCGCCCACGGCATAGTTCTTGTCGTAGATATTCTGGTCGCCCGCAAAGGCGGCGCCGGCCGCGTTCGACCGCAGCTCGGCCACCAGCTGACGCTTCGTCTCCCCTTTAACGTTGCCCTGCGGATCGACCACCTTGAAGCTTGCCTCCTTGCGCAGCCCCTCTGCCTGGCTGTTCAGGACCTCAGCCTCGCCGTCCATTACCCACGGCTCCAGACGCCGATCTCCGTAACGAAACTCGCCGTCGCCAAACTGGCCGTAGACGCGGTTGTAGGCGATGAAGAGGTTCCGCCTCGGCCCGATAAAGGAGATCGCACCGCGCTGGATGGGATCCAGAATCTGGCCCAGGATCAGCGAGAACAGCAGGAACTTGATCAGGTTCTGCTCGATGGTCTGGAAGACGTCGATCGCCGTGTTGTCCTTCGCCGCGGCCGCAGCCGGCGGGGCCGTCAGTGCGGCCAGCATCGTCGTTACCGTCTTCTGCAGCGCGTCGACCGCGCTTTGCACATTCGCCAGCTTCGCCTGCTCCTGCTGTTGGTAGGCCAGGTCCGCCTTCTTCGCGCCGATGGCCTTCTGGATGTCGGCTTGCACCAGCGCCTCGCCCTGCTGCTGCGCAGGGATCAAGTTAGAAGACAAGCTGGTCAGATCCGTTACATCCTGCGCCGCAAGTTGGGCGAGCGTGGCCTTCTT
>PLUT01000236.1:9655-21659 GCA_003162875.1 Granulicella sp. | reverse complement strand
TCTTAAGTGAAAATGCTCTAAGAGCGCAGCCAGTTCTCAATCCGTAGTCCCTTTACGCGTTTGAACTCACGCACGTTGTCAGTAACCAGGATGGCGTCCAGCGCGAGGGCATGCGCGGCGATCAGCATGTCATTCGGGCCGATGAGCTGCCCTCTCTTTTCCAGGTCTGCGCGGAGTTCAGCGTACACAATATCCGCCCCCACACCAAGCGAGATAACTCTTACGCCCGCGAGCAGCTCCTCGATACGCTCAGCGAGCCTTGTTGATTGCTTCTTGGCGACACCATATCGCAACTCGCATGCTGTGATGATGCTGACCAGTACCTCGTTTTCCGGATCGTCGGTAACGCGCTGGTGTTCTCGCGCGGTGCGCCCGCCCGGATTCTTGAAGATGTCAGAGAGTGCGTTTGAATCGAGTAGATAGGCGGCCATCAGAGGTCGAACGGTTCGACGGTCAGCTTATCGATTGGAGGCATAGCATCTTCATCCGGCAGAGGCTCCCACGTCTCAATCAATTCTCTGAGCGTCGGTTTCTTGACGGCCTCCACGATCAACCTGCCTTTGCGGTCGCGCGAGATCGTCGCTTCATTGCCGGGCAGCGCAAACTCGCGCGGAATGCGGATGGCCTGGCTTCTTCCATTGCGGAAGAGCCGGACGGAACGGGATTGGGGCGTGGTTGCCAGCGCGATAACCTCTTCCCCAGAGTATATGCCACGGCATAGGCCAAGGCAATCGCTTCCGCTAACGCACGATTTGGAACGTCCGCCGCCAGCGGGTGTCTGTGGCGAAATGGGTGAGGTGGCGGAGGAAGATGCTGGCCTGTTCCGCGAGCGTCGGATTGCCGTCCTCTTCGGGCGTGTCGATGGACCAGTAGATAAACAGCGGCCGGCCCACGAGGTTCTCGCGCTTCACGAAGCCCCAGTAGCGGCTGTCGAGCGAGTTGGTGCGGTTGTCGCCCATCATGAAGTAGCTGTCGGGCGGGACGACCAGGTCGTCACCATCGATGTGCTGCGGCAGTTCAAGACTCCACCGAGCGGTGACGCCGGGTACATTCCTGGTCGGGATCAGCGGGAAGTCATCGCGGTAGAGGTTGTAGTTGGCGGCGGTGGGCATGGCGGCATAAGGCTCGTGCTGCGCGACTCCGTTGACGTGGAGGACGCCGCCGCGCAGGTGGATGCGGTCGCCGNNCTGGGCAACTGGACGGACCACGAGGCTGTGACCTCCGGCTCGGTGGAAGGATCGATGGAGGGAAAATCATTGACGTAGGGATCGTAGCTTTCGGGATTGGGCTTGGCGGCTTGGGGTTCGTCCTGGGCGATGCCGTTGAGGTAGACGATTCCGTTGCGCAGGTGGATGCGGTCGCCGGGGACGCCGACAACGCGCTTCACCAGAATGTCTTCGCTGCCGTCGGATTCGAGGATGGGCTTGTAGAAGACGACGGGCTCGCCGCGGCGCAGCTCGCGGTAGGGCAAAATGTGCGCCCAGGGCGAGGCCGGCACCAGGCTCACGCGGTCGACGACGTCGTGGTCGCCCACCAGAATGGTGCTGGCCATGGACGCCGAGGGGATTAAGAAGTTCTGCGCGATGAAGGCGTACACAAACAGAACGCTGATCGCCATGACGCAGAGCGAGGCAAAGGATTGCAGGCCGGTCTCCGGCTGCTGCGTCTTCTCGGTGGGCTTCGTCATCTGCGTTCCTTCCGGTTGCACTTCGGTCAGTTCATCCAGCGCTTGTCGTTGGGGTCCTTGCGCTCTTGGTCGGGGTCGATGTAGCGGCCTTCGTCGTCGAACTTCACTTTACGGCCCTGCTTGCCCATGTAGACCTCGAACTTGCGCGCGGCGCGGCGGCGTTTGGCGCGGTACCAGGCGTTGCGCATGCCAAAGATCTGCTCGCTGAATTTGAAGCCCAGGCCGCGGCTGGATGCGAACCTGAGGTAGAGATAGCCCGCGAAGCCGCCGCAGAGCGAAAGCAGCGCGGCGAAGGGGTCGCCGAAACGCAGCAGCAGCGCGAGGTCGATGACGATGAAGAGGGCGACCATGTACTTCGCCTTCATGCGGACAGGGAACGGGATGAGCCAGAACTCGAGATCCCCGAAGCGCACGCCGTAAACAATAAGGATGGCGAAGAGCGGACCACCGGCGCCCAGGCCCACCAGCGTTGGGGTGAGACGGAAGATGCCGGTAAGAGTGATGAGAGACGCCAGCAGCGCGCCACCGATGGCCGCGGTGAAATAGAACTCGCGGAACCAGCGGTGGCCGTAGGTGGCTTCCAGCGTGGAACCGAGCAGCCAGAGGAAGATATTGTTAATCACGAACCCGAGCAGCCCACTCTCGAAGAAGACATAGGTGAAGAACTGCCAGATCTGGCCCCGGAAAGCACTGTCCGGCTGCAGGAGGAAGTGGCGGGACATGTAGCCCGCGGCGCTGGGGGAGAGGACCAAGAGGAACCAGAAGCCGAGGAAGACGATGGTGTTGGCCAGCACCAGCGTGCGCACCATGCCCGAGAACGGCGGGAAGGTCATCGTGATGGAGTCGCTGCGCGCCATATTCTCCGATTCAACCCGCAAACCCGGCGTTCCTTCGCCGGAGCCGGTGCGATGCCCTGTCCTCCCTCCATTTCACCACATCCGGCGGGAGCGTCCGGAGCTGCCGGGCCGGTATTGTCAATGGCCTGTGCAGGTTGAAGCCCGCGGGCTGTGGGAATCGTCTCTCTTGACGCAGCGCCGCAGGCTACCGATACTATCGGTGGCGGGTGTGCCGAACGGCGTTCGCCCCAGAGCGTCCAGAGTCTGTTGTGGAGCGGTGGCGCACGAATGTTGTGGCAGAGTTGCAGAGGCAAACGTGGCCGGCGCGGTTTTTCCCATGGAAAAATCGGCTGGCATCGGTATCCTGGCGTTACATTTATCGTCAAAGTGTCGCTGGCGTCCGGCGGGCATCCCGCGGGCTGGCTCGATCTTCTAAGGTGCTTCGGAGGCTTCTACCATGGCTGTTGTTTGTCCTGAATGCGATAACCCAATTACAGTCGACGCCGACGAGGTGGAAGAGGGCGAAACCCTGCAGTGCGGCGAGTGCGGGCTCGAGCTGGAAGTGGTCTCGCTCGATCCCCTGGAGCTTGCCCCGGTGGATGTGACCGGCTATGACGATGAGGAAGACACGCCCGTCGCCGACGAGGATGAGGAATAGCGCCCGAGTGAACCACGCTCCACACTCTGATCCGCCCCGCCCAAGTCCGGGCCGCGTATCATCACAGGAATGAAGACTCTCGCCTGCCGCACCCGCTCCGTACGCCGCCTGTTCCGCTGCACGGCCCGCAGCACGGCTTTGCTGTGCTGCCTGGGATTGCCCGCCTCGCTGGCCCTGCCTGCGCCTCTGCTGCTGGCGCAAAAGCAGGCCGCCGACCGCGTGGTCCAGGGCAAGGTGGTGGATAAGGCCGACGCGGCAGTGAAGGGCGCCACCGTCTATCTGAAGGACGGCCACACCCTCTCGGTAAAGAGCTACGTCGCAGACGACGGCACCTACCGCTTCGGCCAACTGGCGCAGAACACCGACTACGAGCTGTGGGCGGAGTTCAACGGCAAGAAGAGTTCCGTAAAGAACCTGAGCTCCTTCGACACCCGCAGCACCTTCAACATCAACCTGAAGATCGACACCGCCAAGTAGCAGCAGGTTCCAGGAAAGGCCGCGATGAACCCCACGGAAGTTACCGTTTCCCGCACCATCCCGGCTTCGCCGGGCAAGGTATTCGGCGTATGGATGGACCCGGCCAGCCCCGGAAGTCCGTGGCATGGCTTGCCGCGCCTCGTCATCCACATGGTCAAAGACGGTCTTTTCTACTTCGTCATCGAGCACGAGGGCAAAGCCTGGGCTCACTACGGTCGCTTTTTGCGCATCGAGCGGCCGGACCCCGACAGCGCCGACAGTCCCGGCGTGGCCGAGTACACGTGGGTATCGGAGGCGACCTACGGCCGGGAGTCGGTGGTCACAATTGCCTTCCAGCCGCTGGAGGGCGAGACCGAGATAACGCTGCGCCACTCCAACCTGCCCGACGAAGCGATGGGACAACGCCACGAAGAGGGCTGGATGTGGATGCTGAATGCGCTCGCCGACCGCTTCTCCGTGCACGAAGAGGCGTAGCCCGCTTGCGGCAGCGCAAGACGGTGTGAGCGGCCTCTACGCTTCGGGCCGCCAACTTTCGATGCCTCTCCTAATGGTCATAGCCGAAGGGCCCTAGCCCATTTGCTCTTGCGTCGCGAGAAGCTTTAGCTGTCTCTTTCGGCACATAAGTATCGACTGCACTTTGTGCCTGTGGGTCGTCGAAGTAGATCAGAGCGAGGGCAATCGCGCCGCCGCATCCTCCCGCAGCCCTTTGGGACGCCGCAATGATGAGCGGTATCGACTCTTTGTCTTGAATCTGAGCCAAACCCTTCGCAGCTGTAGAAGCCATAGGGCAATTGCGGGACTGGAGGGCTCGCCGCAAAAGCGGAATTCCACGCGCGTCTCCGGTCTGTGCCAAATCCCATACTTTTCCCGGCAAATCGTACGTCGCATACTCACGAGCTGTCTCCGGGGAGACATTATGGGTATGAGCCCATGCTTGAAGTTCCGGGGTCGACTCCTTCATCATTAGCTTTCCTTGCGAATCGGAGAAGATTGAATCGGGCACGTCGCTGTCGACCGCGAGTGTCGCCTGCTCTAAGAGGTAATTCCAATAGGTATCGTCCTTGTCGCCGAGTCTCACGAGAGCATTGGCGATTTTGCTCCTGAAATCAACGTCGGTAGCACGTCTAAACTGCTCTTCGAGCGCCGGAACGGCTTGTACAGCTTTGGCGTGAGCAATGACTTCTACGTCCCACCCATCTGCCTCGCCTGACTTTACTCTTGCAATGGAAGTAGCGAGTTGATCAGATTGGCTCTGCGGTGCCTGACCATAGGTCGGGCGTGGCACAAGCGGGCACCCTAGAAAAAGGCACAGGGCAATCTTCGGGACCAAATGCGGGAGCTGTTGTGAATTCGACATTCTGTCATTCATTGGAAACCCTTTTGTCCATTTTGCGGTTCTCATTTTCAGTGCTTCACGCTGCCATGCATTCCTGCTTCGAAGCTGCGGCGGTCCAGCCGGGGCAGCGCGCGCGCTACCGGGTCGGGAAGGAGCGCGTAATGTCTGGCCTGAATCAGCATCTCCGGGACGCACCAGACGTCCTCCTCCGCGGTCATCCAGTGGCGGCTGTCCAGGCGCTCCAGGTTCACCGGCCCGGCGTAGGCGCGCAGCGTGCGTTCGCCGCGCAGGTTGTAGTAGTGCTCAAAGTAGCTGAGCGCCAGCTCGCGCAGGGTGCGATAGATGGGCGCGCGGAAGCGCAGGCCGGCGTAGTTGGACTTGGCAATGCCTCCCCACAGGCCGCGTTCGCGGTAGAGCGCCACGACGTGATCGTCGTCGCGCACGGCCTCCAGATCCATCAGCAGCGGCGGATGGCCATTGACGCGCAGGGCGGCAGCCGCCAGCAGCGCTCCCTCCAGGCAGTGTCCTTTGCGCTCGCGCAGCACGCGCCGCGGAGACAACGCCGTGTCCGCATACTGGTACGTCAGCGCGTCAATGAACTTCTGGATCTTCGCCGGCGTCTTCAGCGCGCGCAACGTGCGCAGGTTCTTGGGCGATAAGCCGAAGCTCTCGTGCCCGGAACTCCGGTTCGCTCGGCTGTTCAATCGTCCCCCGCGCTCGAAAGCCAAACCCGCAACTCTCCTGGAAAGTCCTCAGAAGTATACCGGGGCGAACCCGCTTGGAGTGTAGCGGAGCCCCGGGGCAAAATACGGGGATTCTTCCTGCCCCAGCCAGCAAGCTGGCCGGGGACCCCGTTCGCTGCGCTCAGAATGACAACTCCATAGGACTGGGGCCATTCTGGCAATGAGGCAAACCATTCGCCCAGCCGGTCAGCCCAGCACCTGCGGCTTGCGCGCCGTGCCGTCGTTGCGTGGGGTGGTTTTGTAGAGTTCGTACTTGCCTTCGAGGGCGGCCGGTCGAACGCGCTCCAGAAGATTTGCCACTTCGGCCTGCGAGAGCGGCTTGAAGGTGCGCGCCGCCTCCAGCGCCTGGTCCAGAATCTTCGGGCTGTCGATGCCGGTGATCTGCACCGCGATGGGCAGATTCAGGCAATAGTGCAGCGCCTCAATCGGCTTCATCGTATTGTTGGCGAGAATGTAGTCGAGCACGGTGTGGTCGCCGAAGCACTTCATGCCCAGCGGCGCAATCCCTTCGCGCGTTAGCACCGGCAGCACCTCTTTGGTGAAGCTGCGGAAGTGCGCGTCCATCACGTTCAGCGGCATCTGCACCGTGTCGAAGTGGAAGCTGTGCTGGCGCGCGATGTCCAGCATGCGCAGGTGGACCAGCGGGTCCTTGTGCCCGGTGAAGCCGATGTAGCGAACTTTGCCAGCCTTCTTCGCTTCGAGCATCGCCTCCATGGCACCGCCTTCGGCAAAGATGCGGTCCGGGTCTTCGAGGCGGATCACTTCATGGAACTGCATCAGGTCGACGTGGTCGGTCTGGAGGCGCTGGAGGGACTCGTCGATCTGCTGCGCGGCCGCAGCCTTGGTGCGTCCGTCGATCTTCGTCATCAGGAACACCTTGTTGCGATAGCCGCCGGCCAGCGCCTTGCCCATACGCACTTCGCTCGCGCCATCGTTATAGTCCCAACAGTTATCGAGGAAGGTAATGCCGCGGTCGACCGCCCTCCGGATCAATTGAATGGAGTCCTGCTCCGTGAGCGGCGGCTTGCCGATGTGGTATCCGCCCAGACCGATGGCGGACACGCGCTCGCCGGTGCGGCCGAGGGTGCGGTAGATCATCCCGTCTGCGGTGGTGGTCTGGGCGCTCAGCATCGGACTTATTAGATGCTCGGCAGCCATGATTCCGGCTGCCGTGCTGGCTGACTTCACGAATTCGCGGCGATCGATAGGGGACACAGGCACGCTCCTGAGGCTGATTCTAGGATGAATTCAGGCCCCGCTCCAGTTGCAAGCGATTGTAGCCCCGGGAAGTCACCGAGCGCAGTTTCGGCAGCTACTCACCTTGTAGAGTCGCCCTGGACCTTTCGCCTGGCGGCGAAGTCCTGTTGTACCTGATCCAAGCAATAGCGAACAAAATCGTGGATTCTCTCGCCACCCGGCGGTGGTTGGAGGATGTTCGAGCCCTGTTCGGCTGGCGGGCCGATACTCGCAGGGCCTTCGAAGACATACCACTCGTTAAAGCAGCAGCACTTGTCGTAAGGAAGGTCTTCAACAGCGGAAATCTTTGGACTGTACATCACGCCGAGACGGCTTTCCCAACCGCTTGGGCTCCGCACGTCATTGATGTGCAAAGGACCGCTGTCGAAGGCGGTGACCGCGAGGTACTTGTCGACCACCAACTCAGGACAGAACTCGAACATATCTTCAAAGCTCAACTCGGTAACCAGCCACTTATAGTCGCCATGCGATCCGACGTTCATGGACGTAATTGTATAGGTCGGGTCTTCAGCGACTAGGAGAGTACGGGTTAGCCTACTCCACTGCGACGCCCTTGCGGGGGCGGCGGTTGGCTTGCAGGATGCGCTTGCGCAGGCGGAGGGATTTGGGCGTGACTTCGACCAACTCGTCGTCGGCAATGAACTCGATGGACTGCTCCAGCGTGAGGTTGCGATAGGGCACCAGGCGGATAGCTTCGTCGGAACCTGACGCGCGCATGTTGGACATCTTCTTTTCGCGCACGCAGTTCACGTCGATGTCGTTGTCGCGGGAGTGCTCGCCGATGACCATGCCCTCGTAAACCTCGGCACCATCGGGGACGAACAGCGTGCCGCGGTCTTGAAGCCCATCCAACGCATAGGTGGTTGTAGTTCCCTGACGATCGGAGATGAGTGCGCCGGAGACGCGCTGCGGGATTTCACCCTGGTAATCGATATAGCCGTCGAGGATCGCGTTCATCACAATCGTGCCGCGCGTCTCAGTCAGCATTTCAGAGCGCAGCCCGATGAGGCCGCGCGAGGGAATGCGGAACTCCATGCGGACGCGGCCGGACCCGTGGTTGGTCATCTTGGTCATCTCGCCCTTGCGCGGGCCCAGCTTCTCGATGACGGTGCCGACGAAGTTCTCCGGGATGTCGATCATCAACTGCTCGACCGGCTCCATGAGTTGGCCGTCGATGCGCTTGGTGACGATCTCCGGCCGCGAGACCATCATCTCGAAGCCTTCGCGGCGCATGATTTCAATCAGGATGGCGAGCTGCAGTTCGCCGCGGCCCAGGACCTTGAAGGTGTCGGGCGAGCCGGTCTCCTGCATCTTGAGAGACACATTCGTGAGCAGCTCCTTATCCAGCCGGTCACGCAGGTTGCGCGATGTGACCCAGCGGCCTTCGCGGCCGGCGAAGGGCGAGTTGTTGACGTTGAACTGGATGGCGATGGTGGGTTCGTCGATCTTGATGCCCGGCAGCGGCTTGGGGTTTTCCAGATCGCAGAAGGTCTCGCCGATGGTGATGCCGGGAATGCCGGCGATGGCGACGATGTCGCCGGTCTGGGTCTCGTCGATATCGATGCGCTTGAGGCCGGAGAAGCTGAACAGCTTGGTGATCTTGTGGGTGGAGAAGCCGCCGTCCAGGCGCGCGACGTTGTACTGCTCGCCGGTGCGCATGGTGCCGTTGAAGACGCGGCCGATGGCCAGCCTGCCCAGGTAATCGGAGTAGTCGAGGTTGGTGACCAGGATCTGCAGCGGGCCGTCGGGATCGCCCTTGGCCACCGGAATGGTGCGGATGATCTGCTCGAACAGCGGCTGCAGGTCGGTGCCCGGCGTGGCCAGGTCGAGGGTCGCGGTGCCCACCTTGCCGTTGGTGTACAGGACGGGGAAGTCGAGCATGTCTTCGTCCGCGTCCAGGTCGATGAACAGGTCGTAGACCTCGTTCAGCACTTCCTGCGGGCGGGCGTCGGGACGGTCGATCTTGTTGATGACCACCAGCGGCGTCAGCTTGGCCTCCAGCGCCTTCGAAAGCACGTAGCGCGTCTGCGGCAGCGGNNCGCGCTCCACCTCGCCGCCAAAGTCCGCGTGGCCGGGCGTGTCCACGATGTTGATCTTGTTGTCGTGATAATAGAGCGCGGTGTTCTTGGCCAGGATGGTGATGCCGCGCTCACGCTCCAGGTCGTTCGAGTCCATGACGCGTTCGGCGACGGCCTCGTTGGCGCGAAACGTCCCGCTCTGGCGCAGCATCGCGTCCACCAGGGTGGTCTTGCCGTGATCGACGTGGGCGATGATGGCGATGTTGAAGATCGGCTTCGGCGCGAGCTTGGTCTTAGCTGCTGAGGGCTCCGCGGCGGGCTCCGCGGCCGGGGCCGGGATGGGCACGGTCGGAGTCGGAGTGGGGTCGACGCCGGGGGGAGAGGGAATGGTCTGGGCGCTGGTCGGGGTGCTACTCAAGGCGATGGGTGTCCTGTCTCGTGCTTGGAATGGGCGGAAACGTGCGGGAGGCGCAAATGTGCGCCACCTTCAGTTTACCGCACCCCGGAGCGCTACAGGCCGCAACGGACATGAATCGCAGCAGGCTGCGCCCCGGGTTTCCGGGAATCGACAGGGGTGCGACGCCGCCTTGCGGCAGCGGAGGACAGGCGCGCCGAGGCAGCGGGTCAGCCGACGGGTGGGTAGTTGGGCGGGTAGCTGGGCGGGGCAACGACGACCGAAGACAACGGAACCACCTTCCACTGGCCGAACGCGAGAACGCAGAGCACGATCAGGCCGCCGACGGCGGGAATCAGGATCAGGAAAGCCATGGCGCCGGGGTAGCCGGCCTTGGAGAAAATGCGCCAGAACAGGAAGATGACGAACGCCAAACAGGCGAAGACGATGATCAGGATGATGCCGGACATGCCGGCCAAAAGGGCGCCATAGTTCGTTGCTTGCTGGGTGTCCATGTTGCCTCCAGGAGTTGCAAGCCACTGTAACGGAAGATGGATGCGGGTTGCCAGTCTTATTTTCGCTGCGTGCGCACACATCCGGGCGGCGGGCGGCGCGGCGCAGGATTGGAGCGAAGATTGGAGCGTTGGGCAGTGTGGCGGGAGGAGGCGGACAGCCGGAGGTCTCACGCTTAAAATAAGAACTCGCCGAGCCGGCTCCCTCTTCGATCTAAAACGAGGCGTGCGAGCGGCGGCTCGACGAGTTGTACTGCCTGGCCCAATCTGAAACGTACTGCTCTGGCCCGATACAACGTACTGCTTGTGAAACCTACAGCTTTCAAAACCTACAACTATGCAACAGACAGCTTTGCAACATACAGCCTTTGAAACCTACAGCTTTCAAAAACAGACAACAAGCACAACCTACGACTTACAACCTACTGCAACTTGAAACCTACAGCCTTGCAACAACAACGTACAGCTTNNAACGTACAGCTTTGCAACAACACAGATGCAATATGCAGCTTCCTGCAACTTGAATCGACTGCCCTTGCAACCCAACTGCTCTTGCAACCGTGCTCTTGCAAATCACCAACTGCCGACAGCACTTGCTGACAACACCGTGGCCCCTACCGCAACGTTAGCCTGAGGGGAGGTGCTGGCATCGTCACAGACCTCCCCACCCAAGCTTTTCGTTCAAAGCTCGCTTAGCGTTTGGCCCCGCATAACGAACTAATAAAGACATAATGCGGGGACTCGGCAACATCGCGCTGTGATCTCTGTCACATTACTTCGGGTTACTTTGGTTGACCCCATTTGGAGCGGTAATCGGCCAACTAGTGTTAGTGCGTCACGCAAATGGGCATGTATTCGCTTCAGCACATCGGAACTGGTGGAGAAGGCCCGGGGCTAAAGCCCGGCGAGTTATGTGCCACTTACCGCTTGAGACCCAGGGCTGAAGCCCTGGGCTACAAGCCCGCTGCTACTCCGAAAAAGCCATGATTTCGGGACGCGTCATACGAACCATTATTTCCGACGCATCACACTAGCTCTACCTCGCCGTCTCCAGAACTACCACTGTAGCAATCGGATCGGGCGCCGTAGCGGGTAACTGGATGAGTATCGCTCTTCCGGCTGGGACCGCCGCGCTCGCCACGCTGCCAGCGGGTAGGACGACTACCGGGTTTGTGACCGGCCCGGGAGAACCTTGTTGTTCGGCGGGGCCAAAAGGAAGCGATCTATGGGCGGGATCGGCGAGCAGATACGCGCGGGTGATATTTCGCGGCAGGTTATGCAGCTCGAATTTCCCATCCTTCGGCCAGTTGAATATCTCGATATAGATCTTGTCCGGCCGCGTGGTGGAGCGCCAGGTCCACGCGGGCACCCACAGCGGATTGCCGCGGCGGTCCTTCTCGGTCGCACTGAACGAGTCGGCCTCCGCGCCGAACAGCGTGGGCGTGGTGCCGTAGATGGCCTCGCCGTTCACGGCCAGCCACGCACCCATCGCATGCAGCCGGTCGACTTCAGGCTGCGGCACTATGCCGTGCGAGTCCGGCCCGATGTTCAGCAGATAATTGCCGCCCTTGCTGGCGATGTCGATCAGGTTGCGCAGCAGCGTCTCGGTCGACTTGAAGTTGGTGTCGTAGGATTTGTAGCCCCAGGTATCGTTGATGGTCATGCACGACTCCCAGTCGCGGCCGGGGAAGCCCTGCGCCGGGATGGTCTGCTCCGGCGTCTCGGTGTCGCCCTTGTAGCCGCCGCCGAGGCGGTTGTTCCAGATCAGGTTGGGATGCTGGTTCAGCAGCGCGACAATCTCCGCGGCCAGCTCGGGCGTCATGTCCTTGGTAGGCGTGTCGAACCAGACGACGGCAGGGAAGTCGCCGTAGTTGGTCAGCAACTCTTTGATCTGCGGGATCGCCTTGGTGTGCAGGTAGGTGGCGAAGTCGCCGTCCTGGGCCTTGTCCCAGTGGAAGGACGGTGGTTGGTGGTCGTCGCGCTTGATGGCGGCGCCTCCAGGCGCGGTCCAGTCCTGATCCTGCGAGTAGTAGAAGCCCAGCTTGATCCCCTGCTTGCGGCACTCCTCGGCCAGCTCCTTCAGCGG
>PLUT01000236.1:0-9604 GCA_003162875.1 Granulicella sp. | reverse complement strand
ATGGACGCGTTGTTCATGATCCACTCGCCGAGGGAGGGAATCTGCTTGCCGTCCCACGTGCCCGCCGGCACCGAGTACAGCCCCCAGTGGATGAACATGCCGAAACGCGCCTGGCGCCACCACTCCATGCGCGCGTCCTTCGCAGCGGGCGTCTCCGTATCCTGAATCGACGGGGTCGGGTGCGGGGCAGGCGCAGCGGCCGGCGGGTTCTGTGCATAGGTCAGCGGCGCGGCGATGATGATTGCGGCGATAGCAAGGAGGTAAGTTGGCTTCATGTATTCGCTCCGGCGCTGAGATAGCGGCTTGGAAATTGTATTCGCAAACAGACAGGTCGCGCGGAGCGGCTTACTGTGCGGCAGCGGTGGCGGCGGCCACGGGCAGCGGCTTTACCTGGATGGTCACGCCGCTCATCTCGCCCTTGACGATGATGGACTGCGATGCGTCGGCGTAGGTGCGGATGGGCTTATCGCCGTCCTTGCCCCGAATGACATCGGCCGCGCCCGTGACTTTGAGCGTGTACTCGCCTTCCGCAACGTACGGGAAGCGGAACTGACCGGTGGGGAGGGTGATGTAGGCGGAGGTGTCGAGGGAGTCGTCGTCGGCATTGTGGAGTTCGACGCGGGCGGAGTTGATGGGGGCTCCGGTTTCGAGGTTGAGGACGGTCCCAGAGATGGAGTGGAGTCTGGAGAGAGGGATTTCGATGGTTTTGCCGTTCGATTGCTCGCCGTCTTTCAGCGCGATGATCTTCGCGTCGCTGGGGCGGATGCCGTCACCGAAGTAGACATCCCAGCGGTAGTCGGGCTCGAAGGTTGATTCCGCCCCGGGGGTTTCCCCCACGCCGCCCATCAGCTGGAGTGTTGTCCTGAGGAGGTATTCGCCGGCAGGAAGGCCGGTGAGGCGGAAGTTGCCCTGATCGTCGGTGGGAGCTCCGTTGGATGAGAGACCTTCCTGAGTTCCGAATTCAATCCACTTGCCGGCCTTATCTTTGCGCAGCAGCGAGACGGTTGCCTGCGAGTAAGGCTCGCCGTCGTCAAAGCGGACCGAGCCGGAGATGACCGCACCCCGGTTCAGGACGATGTCGGTTGTGCTGATGCGATTGGCGGCGACAACGACTGGAGTGAGCGTGGCGGCCAGGGCTTCCTTCACGTCTTTGGGGTTGGGACCGTAATCGTCGGCGTTGAGGTAGGAGACAGGAACCGGTGAGGCATAGCCAAGCTTCACAGCGGCGACGTAGTAGGCGCCGGGCAGGACATTCTGCATAAGGAAAGACCCATCCAGTCCGGTCTGGACGGTAGCGGTGCTGGCGGCTGGCTTTTTGTCGCCTGCTTCCGTAGCGCCGACGGGCAGCAGGACAACGTAGGCCATGCGCGCGGGCAGGCGCGAGTCGCCGAGGAAGACGTGGCCGGTAATGCTGCCGGTAGCGGGCGGCGGTACGGGTGCGGTGGGTTGGGCGGGAGGCTCGGCTGGCGCAGACACTTCCGGCGCCTGGGCCGCAAGTATGCGCGATGCCAGGAGGAGCACGACGACGAGACGAAGGACTTTCAAACGCGATCCCTCAGGTTGCGGATGCGGCTGACGCGATTGTAAGGGAAACCACGGCGGCGCGGCGGAAGACAAATACGGGGATTCTTCGCCTTCGGCTCAGAATGACAAGGTCGTAACGGTTGCGGCTAGCGATTAGCAACTAACAACTGACAACTGCCCCTACCACAGCCCCCAGGCGCGGCTGATGTAGTCCGACAGCGTCAGCGTGATCAGCACCAGGAAGGTGAAGAAGCCTGCGCCCACCGTCATCTTGATCAGGTTCGACTGATACTTGACGTGCATGAAGAACAGGATGACGATGACCGCCTTGGTGCAGGCAATGCCCAGCGCAATGATCGGGTTGAAGAGGCCCAGGTCGATGTTGGCCGCTACCACCGTCAGCGCCGTCCCCACCAGCAGCGTGACGAACACCGCCGCATAGACTTTCGGCGTGACGATGTGGTGCGACCCGTGCTCCGGATTGGTGACGTTGGTGGCATCGTGAAAGTGCTGCTCGTGTTCGGTCATGGTTGCGTCTCCGGGGCCTTCCGAAAAACCCGGGGCTAAAGCCCCGATAATTCGTATCGCTCTTACCGCGCCCTGAAGGGCGCTGCTACTCCGCTTTTTCCACTTACCGCGCCCTGAAGGGCGCTGCCACTCCACTTTTCCAACTGACAACTCACAACTCACAACTGCCTCACTTCATGGGGTGACGGTTGATCAGGTACAGCAGCGGGAACAGGAACAGCCACACAATATCGACGAAGTGCCAGTACAACCCGAAGTTTTCAATCGGCGCGACGTATCCCGCCGAAAAATCGCCTCGTCGCGCGCGCGCGATCAGCCAGAATAGAAGCCCGATGCCGATGATCATGTGCAGTGCGTGCATTCCAGTCATGGCAAAGTACAGGAAGAAGTAGAGCTGCACCTTCTGCGCCATGTCCGGGGGCAGCGGCTTCTCGTTGGTGATGCCGTAGGCCGCGGGATTGACGAACTCGGACACGTCGAAGTGTTCGCCGGGAATATGGTGCAGCTCGTACTTCTCTTTGTACTCGACGTACTTGATGCCGAGGAACACGATGCCCAACAGCGTGGTCAGGACCAGCAGAAGCACCAGCAGGCCCCGCTTGCGCACCTCCGCCGCCCATACTGAGAGCGCCATAAAGAAGCCGGAGGTAATCAGCACCGCGGTGTTGGCCGTGCCCAGCGGCAGGCTGAGCTGGTTGGAACCCACCACAAACGCGTCGTAGTACCAGTTGCGGTACAGCAGGTAGGCAAAAAACATCCCGCCGAAGAACATGATTTCCGTCAGCAGGAACAGCCACATGCCGAAGCTGCCCGCCTCGCGCTGCTGTTGCTCCGTCTCGAAGTGGTGACGGTGCTGCGGCACGAAGACGTGTTCGTGCAGCTCGTGCTCCGCCGCCGGTTCGGTGGTTGCAATGGTGTCAGCCAACGGTGGTCACCTCTTGTTTCGTCTTGTGTTCCAGCCAGTCGTAGTCGTAGGCTTCGTGGTCCATGATCGGAATCTCGGTAAAGTTCTCGGTCAGCGGCGGCGACTGGATCTGCCATTCCAGGCCGGTCGCCTGCCACGGATTGTTGCCTGCGACGGCTCCGTACTTCAGCGACCACGCAAGATAAATGATGGGCATCAGGTAGCCGATGCCCAGCACCGTCGCGCCCGCGGTCGACATCACGTTCAGGATCTGGAACTCCGGCGGATACGAGTGATAGCGCCGCGGCATGCCCAGGTAGCCAAGGATGAACTGCGGCAGGAAGGTCAGGTTGAAGCCGATGAACGTGACCACGGCCGCCAGCTTCGAGATCGCCTCCGGATACATGCGGCCGGTTATCTTGGGCCACCAGAAGTGTATGCCGGAGAGGAACGCCATCAGCATGCCGCCCACCATCACAAAGTGGAAATGCGCCACGATGAAGTACGTCTCGGTGAGGTGGATGTCCATGCCCAGCGAGCCCAGGAATACGCCGGTGAGCCCGCCGATGGTGAACAGGCCCATGAAGCCGAACGCATAGAGCATCGGCGTCTCGAACGTGATGGAACCCTTCTGCAGGGTGAAGCTCCAGTTGAATATCTTGATTGCGGAGGGAACCGCGACCAGCATGGTCAGCAGGCTGAACACCAGCGCCGAGTAGTTCGATACGCCCATGATGAACATGTGGTGTTCCCAGACGAAGAAGCCGAACAGCGCAATCGCCACCGAGCTGAACGCCACC
The DNA here is from genome assembly GCA_003162875.1 of Granulicella sp. Lineage (GTDB taxonomy): Bacteria > Acidobacteriota > Terriglobia > Terriglobales > Acidobacteriaceae > Edaphobacter. The sequence continues at coordinate 5,848 of PLUT01000236.1, read as the reverse complement.
GCCGTGTAGCCGAAGACGCGCTTGCGGCTGAAGGTGCTAACCACTTCGGAGATAACGCCCATGCCGGGCAGAATCATGATGTAGACGGCCGGGTGCGAGTAGAACCAGAAGAGATGCTGGAACAGCAGCGGATCGCCGCCCTTGGTCGGATCGAACACGCCGATGCCGAACACCCTTTCCAGCAGCACCAGGGTCAGCGAGATGGCCAGCACCGGCGTGCCCAGCACCATCAGGATGGACGCCGCATAGTTGGACCACACAAACAGCGGCATGCGGAACCAGGTCATGCCTGGGCAGCGCATGCGGTGGATGGTCACAATAAAGTTCAGCCCAGTAAAGATGGAGCTGAAGCCGGCCACAAAGATCGCAAGCGCCGTGGTGATGACATGCGTGTTCAGATAGTGCGTGGAGAGCGGCGTGGTAAAGGTCCAGCCGGTGTCCACGCCGCCCAGAACCATGGTGGCGATGACCATGACGCCGCCCACCACGTACAGGTACCAGCTGAGCAGGTTGATCTTGGGGAAGGCCAGGTCGCGCGCGCCCAGCATGATCGGGATCAGGAAGTTGCCCAGCGTCGCCGGCACCGACGGCACCAGGAACAGGAACACCATGATGACGCCGTGCATGGTGAAGAACTTGTTGTAGGTGTCCGACGCAACCAGGTCCGGCTGCGGAGTGAGCAGCTCCAGCCGGATAAGGCCGGCGAAGGCGCCGCCGATGAAAAAGAAGAACGTGATCGAGATGAGGTAGAGCATCGCGATCCGCTTGTGATCGCCGGTCAGCAGCCAGCTCAGCAGGCCGTCTTCCGCGGTGATAAAGTTCCGCTTGGGCACCCGCGCGGTGCTTTGGTCGGGCAGATTCAGAATCGTGGATTCACTCATGGTTGTGACACCCCCGGGGTGATCGGCGCCGCCTGGTCGGATTCCGATGTGGTCAGCGTCTGGTGCACGCGGTAGTTGGTTTGCAGGTTCTTCAGATATTCCACCAGGTCGATCAGGCCGTCTTCGCTGATCTGGCCTTGATACGTCGGCATGATGGGTGAGTAGCCCGCGGTCACGTGCTGCGACGGGTTCAGGATCGCGTCCCGCAGGTACGCGTCGTTCACCAGCACCTGCGCGCCGTTGGTCAGTTGCAGCGTCGTTCCGTAAACGCCCGCCAGGCTGGGCCCGCGCGCCGCGGCGTTGCCGGAGTGGCAGGCGTTGCAGCCCATGCTGGCGAACAGCCGCTCGCCGTTCTGCGCCAGCGACATGCCGCTGGTCGACTCCTCCGTCCACTTCTTGTAGTCGGCCGGCGACAGCGCCGTAATCGTTCCGATCATCTGCGAGTGGTTGGTCCCGCAATACTGCGTGCAGAAAAGGTGATACTCGCCTGGCGTCGTCGCATTGAACCAGACCGTCGAGTAGCGGCCGGGGATCACCTCGCGCTTGATGCGGAAGTCCGGAATCGAGAAGCTGTGGAAGACATCCTGCGAGATCATAGTGAGCTGGATGTTCTGTCCGGTGGGCACATGCAGTGCGTTGATCTCGTGCTGGCCGCCGGGATGCTCCGCCTTCCACATCCACTGCTTGCCCACGATGTAGATGTTCATGGAGTTGACCGGCGGCGTGTAGATCCGGAAATACAGCAGCGCGCCCCACACAAAGCAGATCAGGAAAATGCCCAGCGGAATGATCGTCCAGGTGGCTTCGAGCAGCGTCGATCCTTCAATCTGCGTCGCCACCGGGTGCACCGACCTGCGGTAGCGCAGCGAGAACACAGTAATAATGGTCGCCACCAGCGCCACACCGACGACCGTCATTCCCAGCAGAAAGAAGTACAGCGCGTCCATGTAGGGCGCAATGGTCGACGCCTCGCGCGGAAACAGCGCGGAGTTGTTGAGCCACCTCTCGAGAAACTGCCATAAGACCGGACTAATTCCCATGCTTACCCTTTTTCCTTACCCTTTTTCATCATCCGTTCGCTTGCGGGTCAAATCGTGGTTCCGGCCAAGCTGAATATCGCGCCGGAACATGACAAACATGAAACTGCCAAGGCTCGCCACCGTTACCATGCCGCCCAACTGCACCACCCGCACCACTCGCAGCGAGTGCGTGTTGGCCTGCGGATCGTAGTGGTAGCAGTAAGTGAGGATGTTGGCCACCGGCGAGCCGATCTTGTTGCCCGACGCCTCGACCAGCCCGAGCATAATGTCCTTGGGCGAGTACTCCACGCCCAGGTAATACTGGGCGATCTTGCCGCTGGTGGTTACCACCTCAATCGAGCTTGCGTGCGCAAACTGGTCCAGCTTGCCGTCCGGCCCGGGAATGCGTATGTAACCAAATCCGGTCGCTTTTGAAACCGCGTCGATCGCATCCTGCTTGCCGGTGAGGAAATGCCATCCGCCCGCCGTATCCGGCCGGCCATAGCGCTTCACGTAAAACGCCTTCTTCTTCGCCGCCAGCTCCGGCGTCTCGCTGGGGTCGATGCTGATGATGATGACTTCGAATTCCTTGCCCGGGTTCATGCGCACCATCTCCAGCGCGCCGGCCAGGCCGTCCATCTCCTCCGAGCACAGCATCGGGCAGTTGTAATAGACCAGCGAAAGAATCGCGGGATGCTTGCCGAAGTAATCGCCCAGGCGCACCGTCCTGCCGGTGTCGTCGACGAACTGCGCGTCCAGCGGAAGCTGCTGGTTCAGGTGCTGTTCGACTTCGACCTTCTGGAGCACAGTTGGCAACTGGTCGCCGGTGTTCGTGCCCTCATCCTTGTCGCCGTAGCTGGAGACCTGTGCCGGCGCCGCGGCGGTCAGCAGCACGCCGCAAAATAGCGCGCCCATTCCGCTCCGTGCGATTGCCTTCCGAATTGTCCGCCACTTCATCATTTGCTGCCTTCTCTCCAACTGGCCCGTGCTTCAGTTGCTATTTGTAACTTCCAATGTTTCCAGGTGTAACTATCTGTAACTCGAATGGTTTCTATTTCTGCAGCTCGGCCTGCGCCGCTACTGCTTTACCGAAGCTCATCTTTTCTTCGCGCGCCTCGATCGTCTGCAGCTCGTAGCCGGTGCGCGCAAAGCCGGTGGTCAGGGGCGCCTGCACCTGGGGCGTTCCGGCATACGCGACCGAATCGGCAGCAACCGCGGGCGCGCTCGCGACCGGCAGCCCGTACTGGGCGGGATTCTGCGCGATCAGCTCCATCGCGCTCTCGATGGGAATGCGGATCGTTCCCGGCTGGCCGTCAACCGCGCTGTAGTGCTCCAGCAGCAGGTCTTCGCGCGCGTGCAGGTCGGCGGTAGCCTGGTTGCCGTCGTCCATCTCCAGTCGCGGCGCGGGAAACAGGGTGGTCATCTGCTGCAACTCCTGCTGCTCCATCGCCGCATTGCTCTTCAGGTCCTCGCGCTTTCCTCCGGGAGGCTGGGCGCCGGCCGCGACCTTCCAGCGATTGGCCGCGCCGTCCTCCTTCACCCACAGGTTGTTGATCACCCTGCCCATGGCGTAGCAGACGAAGAAAAAGATGATGACCGTACCGAACAGGCCTGCCAGGAACACGGCGACGCCTTTGGTGTTGACATCCTCGACCTCATAACCCGGATGGTCCGCGTCGACGTGAGGCTCCTGGTGCGGCGGCGCCGGATGCTTGGGAGGCTGGTGGGGATCAGTGGGCATGTTCAGGCTCCAGAATCTCTTCCACGTGCGGATCGTTCGAGGCCAGCAGCGGCCGCTTCATCAACTGGGTTATGTAGTACGCCGTCCACAGCGCCAGGACTGTAGCTGGAACGGTGATATAGGCAAGAATGCCGATCGGCTCGCCAACCAGATTTCTGGCGGCGTCCTTGAAGTTCGGTTCGATCAGCCAGAACATGTCCAGGCAACGCGCAAAGATCATGAAGCAGGTCAGCCAGATCATCTTCCGCTTGTTGCGCTTCAGGTCGCGCGAGAGCAGCAGCGTGAAGGGAATCAGCCAGTGGCAGATGAAGTCCAGCGAACAGATGGTCCACCACCCGCCCTGGATGCGGTTCAGGTACCACGGCAGTTCGTCCGGGATATTGCCCGACCAGATGATGAGGAACTCCGCAAAGCACAGGTAGATGTTCAGCATCACAAAGGCGAAGGCCAGCTTGCCCAGATCGTGCTGCTCGGTGGTGCGCAGCAGCGTCTTCATCGGCTGGTAGCGCGACAGCAGAATCACGCTCAGGATGCCCAGCGCCAGCACCGCGTAGCCCTGCGCCACCAGGAACTGCAATCCCCATATCGACGAGTACCAGGTCACGTCCAGCGACTTGATCCAGATGATTGCCGCCGCGGTCATGACGATGACGTAGACCAGAATGCCCGGCCCGCTCAGGTTCTCGAAGCGGGTGCGCCAGCGCTCGTAACTGGTGTCCGTCCCTGCCTGCGGATCGGCGTCGCACTCCAGCGACCAGCGGTTCAGCAGAAACATGAACAGCAGCAGGATGGCGAAGATGATGCACGACTCCCACACCATCGCCGTCGGATTCAGCATCGGATGCTTGAACTCCGCGGTCAGCGCCTGCTCCTTGTCGATCCAGCCCTGGTGCAGCGCGTATTCCGTCGAGTTCACGTCCGGGTACAGCATCCACTGGTAGAGATGTTTGCCGAAGACGACGATGGGGATGAACATCAGCGCCACCAGCGGCAGCGTGCGGCTCATCGCCTCGATCGGACGGCGCAGGATCAACCCCCACTTGCCGCCGGTCACGTACTGCAGCATCAGCATGCACAGCGCGCCCCCGGCAAAGTTGAAGCAGGTCATGTAGCCCATCAGGTAGGCGCGGAGGATGTGGTTGCGGCCCTCGTGCGTGCCCACAAACAGCAGCGTCAGCAGCGCACCGGCCACCGCAACCGTCAGCGCGCGCATGCGCCACCGCACCAACACGTCAGCGGGCGCGGCCAGCGATGCCGGCAGCGCCTGGGGTTCATGGTGGGCCGTCATGCCGTGTTCCCCGTGTTGTTCGTGTCCTGAAGTCATTCGTTATTTGCTCTCGCTATTACCTGTGCTGCCTACTGCTTCTTTGCTGCGGGGGTCGTATTCTTTGCCGCGGGCGCTGGAGCTGCCGGCGCCGCGGGCTGCGCGCCCGGATACTTTCCGTTGGCGCCTGGAGGCAGCGCCGGCGGTATGCCGTTGTCCTGGTTGTTCGGCGTGCCGTAGATGGCCGTCGGCGGCAGCACCCACTGGGTGAAGCTCTGGTCCAGTCCTTCGCTCGCCGCAATCGTTGCCAGCGATTCAATCTTCGCGCTCGGCTCCGCGTCCGCCGGCTTCGCATCCTGGCTCAACTGCAGCGCCTTGATGTAGGCCACAATGGCCCAGCGGTCCTGCGGCGCGACCTGCGCCCGGTAGTCCGGCATAGCACCGTAGCCATTGGTCATCACGTTGAAGAAGTGTCCCAGCGGGGCCGCCATCAGCCGCGGCGTGTGGAAGTTGCCGGCCGGACGATAGCCGCGCTGCACAATCATGCCGGCACCGTTGCCCACGCGCGAGTGGCACGGCGTGCAGTAAATGTTGAACCGCTCCTGGCCGCGCTGCAGCACCTCCATGGTCACCGGGAAGGGCATCGCGTTGCCCTCCTTGCCGTCCGGCCCGAGTCCGGTCGAGTAGTACGTGTCCTGATGCAACTGCCCGCGCGCCACCGTGTTCTCCACCTGCGGACGCGCCGAGCGACCATCCGGGTAGAAGTCGCTGCCCCGCTGTGGTACGAACTTCGGCTGGTCCTGCATATCCGCGCGGCAACCGGCCAGCAGCAGCATCGCCGCCGCCGCACATACCACCGCGACCGTGCGGACACCCGGCCCTAGTGCGAGACTCAAGGAAAAGCAACTACGGAGATTCTGACTCTGCGAGTCAGAATGACGCG